>NC_019695.1:4511280-4812032 GCF_000317125.1 Chroococcidiopsis thermalis PCC 7203 | reverse complement strand
TCCAAATCAACCAGTGCCACAGCGACATAATGCTCGCAATCAAGAATGGATGCATCTATTTAATGATGATATTCTTTCTATGCCCGATAAATGGGAATTTCCCTGGTTTGCGGCTTGGGATTTAGCTTTTCATGTCATTCCTTTAGCAACAATCGATCCAGATTTTGCCAAGCGACAAATGGATAGACTGACACGGGAATGGTATATGCATCCTAACGGGCAAATTCCAGCTTATGAATGGCATTTTAGTGATGTCAATCCTCCCGTTCATGCTTGGGGAACATGGCGAGTTTATCAAATTGAACGAGATATTTACGATCGCGCTGATACTGATTTTCTGGAAAGAGTATTTCAGAAATTATTGCTCAACTTTACTTGGTGGGTAAATCGCAAAGATAACGATGGCAATAATGTCTTTCAAGGAGGATTTTTAGGCTTAGATAACATCGGCATTTTCGATCGCAGTGCTGAGTTGCCTACAGGTGGCTATTTAGAACAATCAGACGGTACGAGTTGGATGGGAATGTATTGTCTGAATATGCTGGCGATCGCATTAGAATTGGCAAAAACTAACTCTACTTATGAAGATATCGCCAGTAAATTTTTCGAGCATTTCCTCTATATTGCCGATGCAATGAACCACATTGGCGAAACTCAGATTCACCTATGGGATGATGAAGACAAGTTCTTTTATGATGTCTTGCATTCTCCACATGACGAACGCCATCACCTCAAGGTGCGTTCGATGGTGGGTTTAGTTCCCATATTTGCAGTAGAGATTCTAGAACCAGATTTACTAGAGCGATTTCCAGGGTTTAAAAAACGCTTTGAGTGGTTTATTAACAATCGTCCTAAACTGCAAGAGAACATTGCCTCTTTGACAGACGAAGGAAAAGAAAGCAAACGATTGCTAGCAATTGTTAACCCTGAAAAACTCAAGTTAATTTTGCAAAGAATGTTAGATGAAGGCGAATTTTTGAGCGAGTATGGCATTCGTTCTGTCTCGAAATTTCATCTAGAAAACCCATACACTTTCAATGTTGACGGTCAGCAGCATCAAGTGAGTTACGAACCGGCTGAATCTACCAGTGGGATGTTTGGCGGGAATTCTAACTGGCGCGGTCCTATTTGGTTTCCGATGAATTATCTCATCATTGAGTCTCTGCAAAAATTTCATAACTATTTAGGAGATGACTTTAAAGTTGAATGTCCCACTGGTTCCGGTCGATGGATGAATTTGGCAGAAGTGGCTACAGAGTTGTCTCAAAGATTGACAAGAATTTTCTTACGAGATAGTAGTAATCGTCGTCCTGTTCACAGTGGCAACGCTATATTTCAAACTCATCCAGACTGGCAAGACTTGTTATTATTCTATGAATACTTTCATGGCGACAACGGCGCAGGATTGGGAGCAAATCATCAAACAGGTTGGACGGGATTAGTAGCAAACTTAATCCGCGACAGTGGAGAAATGAAGTAATTCAGCCGCGACTTCTTCTTATCTTCATCGCCTTTCTTCGCGCCTCTGCACGCCAGGTGCTACAGGGCGGGGAAACCTCACGCCAGCGCACTGGCTTGTCTTTGCGCGACACAAATCTTCAAAACACCTTATCAAAACAAAACTATGTGGGAAAAAGAAGCCTGGAAACTACTAGAAGACTCCATCATCTACTATCAAGGACGACCAATTGGCACGCTGGCGGCTCAAGATCCAGCACTAGAAGCACTCAACTACGACCAGTGTTTCATCCGCGATTTCGTCCCCTCAGCCTTAGTATTTCTGATGCATGGCAAAACAGAAATCGTGCGTAATTTCTTAATCGAAACGCTAGCCATGCAACAAAATCACGATCGCGAGATGGATTGCTTTGCGCCAGGACCAGGCTTAATGCCTGCTAGCTTTAAGGTGGAACATGATGGCGACAAAGAATATATAGAATCTGATTTTGGCGAAAGCGCGATCGCCCGCGTTCCTCCTGTCGATTCTTGTCTGTGGTGGCTGCTATTACTAAGAGCTTATATCAAAACCACAGGAGATATTGAATTAGCTCATCAGCCAGAATTTCAAGAGGGAATAAAACTGATTCTCGATTTATGTTTGGTGCATCGGTTCGCCATGTATCCTACTCTTCCAGTTCTCGATGGCTCGTTTATGATTGACCGTCGCATGGGGGTTGACGGGCATCCTTTAGAAATTCAAGTATTATTCTATGCGGCTTTGCGGACTGTAAAAGATTTGTTGTTGCCAGAAAATGGCGGCGATCGCTATCTTGATGCAGTCAAGCAGCGACTTGGTGCTTTAAATTACCACGTCCGCGAATATTATTGGATAGATTTGCAACGGTTAAATGAAATTTACCGCTATAAAAGTGATGAGTTTGGTCAAGAAGTTGCGAATAAATTCAACATTTATGCCGAATCAATTCCCAATTGGTTAACCGAGTGGTTGCCCGAAACCGGAGGCTATTTAGCCGGAAATCTGGGTCCAGGACTGATGGATTTTCGCTTCTTTTCATTGGGAAATCTGCTGGCAATTCTAGTTTCTTTAGCAAGCGAAGCAGAATCTCAAAAGATTATGGATCTATTTGAACAACGCTGGCAAGATCTAATTGGATTTATGCCTTTGAAAATTTGCTTTCCCGCTGTAGAAGGATTAGAGTGGCGGATCGTGACTGGATGCGATCCCAAAAATCTCCCTTGGTCTTATCATAATGGCGGTAGTTGGGCTACAATTCTATGGTTATTTGCTGCCGCAGCCCAAAAAACAGGACGAATAGAACTAGCGACTAGAGCGATCGCGCTGGCTGAAACTCGCTTGGTTCAAGATAAATATCCCGAATATTATGACGGTAAAAATGGGCGCTTGATCGGCAAAGAAGCGAGAACTTATCAAACTTGGACGATCGCCGGATTGCTAGCAGCAAAAGAGATAATGAATAATCCGAAGCACATTGAATTATTCAGCTTTGAGGAGGGAGTTGAAAGTCCAGGTTGTCAGATGTAGTTATTTTAGATTCAGCAGGAGTTACGCGCTGGAATCAGAATCTCGATCCCCCCTAACCCCCCTTAACAAGGGAGAAAGAAAGTTATCGCAAGCGTTGCTCCACAGTTCTCGATAATCCCATGCGAGCGAATAGTGCTGGTGCTGGGAATACGATCCAAAACACTGCTAAACCATAAGCGATCGGATCGCGTGGTAATTCGTTACTACTTATGAGACGAGCCACAAACACAATCCCCGCCAGCACTCCTAAACCGATCGCTACTTTCACGACTTGCTTTTGTAACGATACCTGGGCAGGATGGTATCTGACGTACCAGTATTCTAACGGCATTCCAATTGCAACACCAACAGCAGCACCAAAAACCTCCCAACCGTCGGGAAAGGCATCGGCGGCGGGAAATGCCACAATTGGTAATACAAAACTCAGAACTAGGAAAAAATGAAATGTTCTGCCAGAAAACCAGCGTACCAGTACGGGTAACAACCGCTGATAGATAAATAGTGAAATCAGCCCGACCGCTAAACCGCCTAGTAAGTCCATCAGATAATGTACGCCCAGATATATGCGCGATAGCATGACTAACGCCACAATACAGACTGTAATGACTGCTGGCAGATAACTTAATACAGTCAAAGATCCCCAAAGCATCGTAGCAGTTCCGGTATGTCCGCTCGGAAACGATGACACGTCTAGCTGTTTGTAGACGCTTATTTGCGGATGCTGCGGACGCGGTACGTAGAACAACGACCAGATCGCTGCATTTATCGCTGTCACAAAAATAACAGCACTCGCTAAGCTCCAAGCCAGCTTTCGACCCTTGAGCCAAAATGCTAAAGCGAAAGCGATCGCAATTCCTCCACCCGATCCGAGTTGCGTCATAGTTTCAAAAAAACAACTCCAGCTTTCGCCAAACCATCTTTGGACAAAAATAATTGGCTCAACGCTCCACAGAATCTCCATGTTATTCAGGGCGGTCGATCCAGTTAACCAAAATAGCCAAAGGAATCATCGGTAAAGCAGGCAGCAGACAGATTAACCACCGATCTAAATTCAACGGTGCAGTAGCAAATAAATTATTCATGACGCTCCATTGACTGAAAACAATTTGCAATAAGACTGCGGCAAGAATACCCAGCGCGATCGCCTTTGTACCACTAATAGAAACTTTTCTACCACGGATTTTCAGCGCGATCGCTTTCCCTAAATGGCTGATACTCAATAAATACACGATTCTGGCTGCAACCAAAGCTTGAATTGCCATCGTTCGCGCCAAGGTGACATCTCCCGTGTTTCGACGTACCCCCTCGAAGAAACCAAAAATTAGAATCCAGTTAAAAACGGAAATTGCCAAAATCCGCTGTAGCAGTTTTCCTGAGATTAACGGTTCCCTTGGGTTGCGTGGCGGTTGCTGCATTACCCCCTCAGATTTGGGTTCAAATGCAAGCGGCACTGTCATCGCCACTGAGTTGACCATATTCAACCACAAGACTTGTAAAGACAGAATTGGTAGATCTCTGGCGAGTAAAGCACTAATTAAAATCGTCATCGACTCGCCACCGTTGACGGGTAAGATAAACGCGATCGCCTTGCGTAAATTTTGATAGACCGTCCGTCCTTCCTCTACTGCGGCTTCAATCGAAGCAAAGTTATCATCCGTCAGCAGCATATCGGCGGCTTCCCTAGCAACATCCGTTCCCGCACCACCCATCGCTACGCCAATATCGGCTTGTCTGAGGGCTGGGGCATCATTTACCCCGTCTCCCGTCATGGCAACAATTTCGCCTTTGGCTTGTAATGCTTCTACCAACCGCAATTTTTGGGCTGGGGCGACTCTGGCAAAAACTACACCTTCTTCCACCGCCTGCGCCAATTCGCGATCGTCCATTTGGGCGAGTTGCTGCCCTTCAAATGCCTCCACCCTACCATCTTTTTGCAAACCCATGCGGAGGGCGATCGCTTTCGCTGTGGTAATGTGGTCGCCCGTAATCATCTTCACGTCAATTCCTGCCGACTGACAGTTGCGTACTGCGGCGATCGCTTCAGCGCGTGGTGGATCGATCATTCCCTGCAAGCCGATAAAAACCAGATCGGATTCGATATCGTTATGGTCTACAGAAGTCTGGTTATCCCCTACTGTTTTTTTGGCAAAAGCCAGCACTCGTAATCCCTGCTTTGCCATTAACTCAACCTGCTGTTCGACTTCGGCGCGGTTGATGGAAATAGAGTTGCCGTTTCGATCCAGCATTTGCCGAGTGCGGCTCAAAATTGCTTCTACAGAACCCTTGACATAAATAACTTTAGATTCTTCCCCACTCCCGTACGGGCGGGTTTCTAAACCCACCCGTACCGACTCCCCACTCCCCAGTTCATGCAACGTCGCCATGTACTGAAACTGAGATTCAAACCCAATTGCATCCACTCTGGGAATTGACTCTACTAATTCGGACTGACTCAACCCTGCTTTCTTAGCAACTGCAATCAAAGCTCCTTCCGTCGGATCGCCCACGACTACCCAGCGATCGTTTTTTTCTTCTAAGTGAGAGTCGTTGCACAACAACCCAGCGATTAAACATTCTTCCAGAGCTACAGGCAACCTCTCCCTCAGCTCCCTCAGCTCTCTTATCTCCCCTTCTGGACTGTAACCCGTACCGCTAACAGTAAAGCGATCGCCTCCAGCGTAAATCGCTTGCACTGTCATTTGGTTTTCGGTTAGCGTTCCTGTTTTATCAGAGCAAATGACTGTTGCACCGCCTAAAGTTTCTACCGCAGGTAGCTTGCGGATAATCGCGTGGCGGCGTGCCATGCGGTTGACTCCAATTGCCAACGTCACCGTTACCACTGCTGGTAGTCCTTCAGGAATGGCGCTGACTGCTAAGGCAACAGCCGCTTCAAACATTCCGGCAAAGGTCTGTCCTTGACCCAACCCTACTGCTAACGTGAGCGCCGCCAGCCCTAAAATGACGTAGAGTAACGTGCGGCTAAATTTGTCAAACTTGCGAGTTAAGGGCGTACTCAGGTTACTCCGTTGCTCGATGGTTTGGGAAATGCGCCCTACCTCCGTATTGCCTGCTGTTGCTACGACAATACCGCTTCCCTGTCCGAAGGTAACAAAGCTACCTGCATATGCCATGTTAAGCCGTTCTGCTAAAGGAGCGTCAGGCTGAAGTGGAGCGGTTGACTTTTCCACTGGGACAGATTCGCCCGTGAGAGCTGATTCGTCTACTTGCAAGTTCCGGCTATTTACCAAGCGCAGATCGGCTGGCACTTTATCGCCAGAAGCCAGCATGACGATATCTCCAGGTACGATTTCTCGTGAGGGAAGGCGAATCTTTTGTCCGTCGCGTAATAAGGTAGCTTCTGTAGTGACGGCTTGCGCTAAAGCGGCGATCGCCCCTTCTGCTTTTGATTCTTGCACGAAACCGATAATCGCGTTAATTACCGTTACACCCCAAATCACGATCGCATTTGTCCAAGAACCTAAAAAGGCTTTAATGATTCCGGCGATTAATAAGATATAAAGTAGCGGCTGGTTGAATTGCAATAAAAAGCGCCACCATGCTGGTTTACCTGGTTTAGCCTTGAGTTCGTTTTCCCCATACTGGTTCAACCGTTGCCTAACTTCTGCTGCTGTTAAGCCCCTATCTGAGTTAGTATTCAGCGAGTGGGCTACTGCCTGGGCTGCGAGTTCGTGATATTGAGGTTCTAATTGGCTACCTGTTGCAGAGGTTGTCATTGTTTGTTTCTATGGCGTTAATTAAAGTGCAAGGCTTTTGCAAGAGACCAAACAAGGCAAATGATGGACAACATAATTGCTAACCCTAACTAGAATAAATGACATCTTTTATTTCAGTTTTAGAGATAAATATGATGAGAAAGTGACAAAAAAATACCAATAATTCAACTTTAGGTAATTTTGAGTGAAAGCTGAGCGCAGTTTTGTTTCATCTCTTAACTAAGGATAAATTTATCTGGCTATCGAGGTATTAATAGAAACTACATTTGTTATAAAGTGCGATCGCACTTCCTCTGAGTGCGAAAGTGTAACGTGATGCCGTTACCTACACCAACTACCGTGATTCAAGCGTTCTGCACTCCTATTGAAATGGAAACTACCAGTAGGGAGAAAACAACAAAAGCTTAAAGTAGCGTTGAGTGCGGGAGCAAAAATTCTGACTCTGACGATTCTCTCTGCATCTTGCAAACACAATTTTTGTCCGTTAACAAAATTTACTAGCTATTTCCTATAGCAATCCTATTTGATTCATGAACGTGGAGCAGGCTTTTAGCCTGCCGCAGGCTAAAAGCCTACTTTACAAATCATTTAGAACTGCTATAGAACGCCTATTTACACGCGGCTTCCTCACCCCTAGAGACAAACTGCTATTTGCGATCGCTTATTACTGCGCCTGTCGCGTTAGTGAAGTGCTGGCGCTGACGGCTGAAGATTTAGCGGGTAGTGTGGTGACGCTGCGTAAATGTACTACCAAGGGCAAGATTGCCACGCGCACGCTGCCAGAGCACCCGAAGCTACAGGGATATTTAGCAGCTGACGATCCACCGTCTGGTCTGTTATTTCCAGAACGCAATGGAAACAAGCCACTCACTAGAGCAGCTGCCGATCCTCAGAGCTGCTTGCCAGCGAGCGAGGATTAGAGGTGCTTCGACTCATTTATTCTCTTTTCGGTAGAGTTGGTGCTGCCGATCGAACTCAACTGGGTAAGCCCAATAGCTACAAAGTAAAAAACTAATTTCTCTCTAGAAGAGGGAAGGGCGCTCTCAATTTATTTATCTTAGATCTTGCACCAGTACAGATACTCTAGTTGCGAAAGAGTAGGTTTCAATGAGAGAAAAGGGCGTGAAACCAATTGAATGCAAGAACGATGGAAACCCTTCTTGCCCACGCCCAAGGGCTAGTCTACACCCTACTTGATTTGATGCCGAGCCACTATCAACGAGATAGCCTACAAGCCTTGCTGGGATTATTTTACAAGCTCAAGGACATCCTCTGCCCCAACAATGCAAAACTAAATCAGCCAGTGCCTTAAGTCGGTTTCTCAACGTCTACCCCTGGTCAACTCGTCGGCTGATTCGTAGTACCCGCTCCTTTGTCCTGCAGCAAATTCTGTCACAGCCACGAATTGGACGTAGACCCATCTTACAAGTCATCATCGACTTAACCACCCTAGAAAAACGCGGCAAGTTCAAGCTGTTGGATGGATTAGTGCGAGTCTTCCATAGCAAACGTGGGCTACACCTAGTCGTGATGTATCTAGTAGTGGGTCAATGGCGCGTGCCGTGGAATTTTCGAGTTTACCGAGGGAAAAATCATTCCTCACCAGCACAGTTGGGGCTACGACTTGTACAAAGCTTACCTTCATTGCTGAGTCAACACTTTCAGCTCATGATTTTAGTAGATACAGCCTTTGGTAGTGCCGAATTTTTACATGGTATACGTAAATTAAAATATCACGCCATTGCCGGAGTACGCTGTGACCGCAAGCTACAAGATGGGCGCAATGTTAAGCAACTATGCAGGCGGGGACAACAAGTGCGACTGGTAAAATTAAAGTTTCCAGTTTCACTGTCTTGGTACTATCTCAAGCGTGACGACGGTAGGCTGGAAAAGCGCTTTGTCCTCTCTACCAAACCACTTAAAGCTAGTACTATCAATTACTGGGGCAAAAAGCGTTGGCAGATTGAGGGATGGTTCAAAACTGCTAAACATCGGTTTGGATTAGACCAATTTGGTCAGGGCACATTGCTAGGTGTCTACCGTTGGCTGGTATTGTCACTTTTAGCTTATTTGTTAGCACATTGGGCTTATTTGTCTACTGCATCTACCGACTCACCTGATTGGGGTAAGGCGGCTCAACTGGCACTTGAAGCATTACTGCCTCAACTAGTGGTGTTGCTCCTGCTGCTGGAGAGCAAACGCCTCACACCCCTAGCACGCTCCCTTGGTTTTGACATTCAAATCACTTGCTGCAAGATCTGAGTTATGCAACAAAGCCGAGCGCACTTATTACAATAGTTTAAGGGTGCTGCTAAAACGGAGTCATACCGATTATGATTAAATTCGTGACTATTTCATGGCAATTTAAATCGCTTTCTCGGTAGCTCCAATTTGCAACTGTAGATTAGCGTTTTTCCAAAGACAGGAGATAATATGAGCAGCGAGAGCGGATGCCCGTTTACGGGCGGAGGTCAGAAACTTACGGCTCGTCATATGCCGTCGAACCGAGACTGGTGGCCGAAGTATTTGAATCTGAGCATCCTCCACCAGCACTCACCCCAGGCTAATCCCATGAGTGAGGCGTTCAACTACGCTGAGGAATTCAAGAAGCTCGACTTAGCGGCTGTGAGGGCAGATATCTTTGAGCTGATGACTACCTCTCAGGACTGGTGGCCAGCCGACTACGGTCATTATGGTCCTCTCTTCATTCGGATGGCGTGGCACAGCGCAGGTACGTATCGGATCGGTGACGGTCGCGGCGGCGCAGGGTCGGGTAGCCAGCGGTTTGAGCCGCTCAACAGTTGGCCCGACAATGCTAACCTCGACAAGGCGCGCATGTTGCTTTGGCCAATCAAGCAGAAATACGGCAAGAAAATCTCCTGGGCTGACCTCATGATCTTCGCTGGCAACTGCGCGCTTGAGTCGATGGGCTTCAAGACGATCGGCTTTGCCGGCGGGCGCGAGGACATCTGGGCACCAGAGGAAGACATCTACTGGGGTTCTGAGAAAGCTTGGCTAGGTGGCGAGCGTTACGACGACGATCGAGTGCTTTTAAATCCCCTCGCTGCCGTTCAGATGGGTCTGATCTACGTGAACCCAGAAGGACCAAGCGGCGAACCCGATCCGATCGGCTCAGGGCGCGATATTCGCGAAACCTTTGGTCGGATGGCGATGAACGATGAAGAAACGGTGGCGCTGGTTGCCGGTGGACATACCTTTGGCAAATGTCATGGTGCGGGCGAATCGTCGCACGTAGGTCATGAGCCTGGGGGGGCAAGCATTGTAGAGCAGGGTCTCGGCTGGAAGAGCGCTTTCAACACGGGTGTAGGCGTTGATGCGATCACTAGCGGTATTGAAGGTGCATGGACTCCTACTCCAACGCAGTGGGACAACACCTATCTCGACACCCTATTCAAATATGACTGGGAGCTGACAAAGAGTCCCGCCGGTGCGTGGCAATGGAAACCGAAGAACGGTGCTGGCGCGGATACAGTGCCTGACGCGCACGATCCGTCGAAGCGGCACGCTCCTATGATGACCACGGCGGACATGGCTATGAAGATGGACTCCATCTACGAGCCGATTTCACGGCGTTATCATGAGAACCCAGATGAGTTCGCCGACGCATTTGCCAAGGCGTGGTTCAAGCTGACACATCGCGATATGGGTCCCCGATCGCGCTATCTCGGTTCAGAGGTGCCAGCGGAAGAGTTCTTGTGGCAAGATCCCATCCCCGCGGTCACCCATGAATTGATTGATGAGCAGGACATCGCCGCGCTCAAAGGTAAGATTCTTGCTTCGGGACTGTCTGTCTCACAACTCGTTTCGACTGCCTGGGCATCGGCATCAACGTTCCGTGGGTCTGACAAGCGCGGTGGAGCGAACGGAGCGCGCATTCGTCTTGCGCCTCAGAAGGATTGGGAAGTCAACCAGCCGACCCAACTGGCAACAGTGCTGCAAACCCTGGAGGCGATCCAAGAAGAATTCAACAGCTCACAGTCTGGCGGAAAGCGGGTTTCGCTCGCTGACTCGATCGTTCTGGGCGGATGCGTGGGCGTTGAACAAGCGGCGAAGAACGCTGGGCATGAGGTCAAAGTTCCCTTCAAGCCTGGACGTGCGGATGCGTCGCAAGAGAAAACGGATGTCGAGTCCTTCGCCGTGCTTGAGCCAACCGCGGACGGGTTCCGCAACTACTCTAGCGGCAAACACAGCGAATCGCTTGAGGAGTTGCTAGTCGATCGGGCGCAATTGCTGACCCTGTCAGCCCCTGAGATGACGGTTCTCGTGGGCGGCTTGCGCGTCCTGGGTACGAACTTTGGAGCGTCCAAACACGGTGTCTTCACCGATCGCCCAGAGACGTTGACCAATGACTTCTTCGTTAACCTGCTTGACCTGGGCACGACATGGAAAGCGATCGCTGAAGATGAATATGAGTTCGAGGGGAGCAGTCGCAAGACAGGCGAACTCAAGTGGACTGCTACCCGTGTTGACCTCATCTTCGGCTCAAACTCTCAGCTACGCGCCCTCGCGGAAGTCTACGGATCTGAGGATTCGCAGCAGAAGTTTGTGCATGACTTTGTGGCAGCGTGGGACAAGGTGATGAACCTCGACCGCTTCTAAGCGTAACTTCCACGGTCATTGGGCGATCGCAGGTTGAGGCTACGCAAACCGGCAGAAATCCTGAGCGTAGGTGAAAGCCAGAGACAATAATGAGGGCGGCGTTTCAACTTGTCTTGAAACGCCGCCCTAGCTTTAGACCCTGACTTGTACGTTGCCAGTTTTATTCCCTCAGTGGAGCAGCGAGACTTGCGAGATTGAGTGCGTCCGAAGGGCATTGAGGCAGTATTAGCTTCTGGATGAGTGAGGAAGTGATTGAGCAATGGCGCAACGAGCAAGCATACTGGGAGACGGGGAGCCTCTAACTATTACAGTGACACAGCGGTTACTACTTCGGGGCACGATTCAATCGTTGTTTCATCTGACAGGACGGCAAACAGAAAGCTTTTTGGAGTCGTTGTTTATAGTGATGAGAATTGAGTTGGCAGCGTCCGACAAAGCACATTTAGTTACAAAGTAGAAGGCTAATCACCGCATCATTAAAGGTGAGGCGTGACTTTCTCTTATTCATGCAACAAAGTCCTTGAAAGACCTCTTCATCTATACTTACATCCTTACTTGTGTAGGACTACCGAAGGTGCTAGAGTGAAACTAAAGAAATATGTTTAGAAAGTTAATTCCGCAATTCTCTTTTGTCTGAGCCAACCGGAGAGATCGGGAAAGGGAGTCTAGATATGACTGAATTTGTGCAACAAAAAATAGCGTCAAAAGAAACTGGTGTAAATCAGGAGCATTCATTAACAGTAGGAACATCTGCCGGTTTGGTATGGTTTACAGCATCCCAGCAGTGGATGGAACTGGAGGGTCACAGTATCACTGCGATCGCTCCAAGCCTGAACGGACTATGGGCGGTGGTTGATGGCGAGTCGGTATGGCATCGCGATTCTGAGGGTGAATGGCAAGTAGTAGCCCCAAGTATTCAAGATTTGCAGTTGAATTGCATTCAGCCACTGAGTGGGAAAGTTCTGGTCGGTACATCTAATGCTCATCTTTTCTGGATTGTAGATGGTGGCATTGAATTCATCCAAAGTTTTGATACAGCTCAAGGGCGAGACGAGTGGTATACACCTTGGGGTGGGTTGCCAGATGTTCGCTCTATGGCAGGAGGACAATCGGGCGAACTTTATGCCAACGTACACGTTGGTGGCATCTTGCGTTCCCAAGATCGCGGACGTTCGTGGCAGCCAACTATCGATTTGCACTGGGATGTTCACCAAGTCATCACTGTTCCAGATCGTCCTGGTGTCGTGCTAGCAGCTACAGCAGAAGGATTGGCTACGAGTACAGATAGAGGCGATACATGGAGCTTGGATCGAGCTAACCTACACTCCACGTACTCCCGCGCTGTTGCTATTTGTGGCGAGACAGTCTTGATAAGTACCTCTAGCGGTCCATCTGGTGCTAAAGCCGCAATTTATCGGCGATCGCTCGACCGAGCGGGGACTTTCGAGAAGTGCGATCGAGGTTTGCCGCAGTGGTTTTCGCACAACATTGATACGGGAAGCCTTGTGGCGTTAAAGGATAGAACTGTTTTTGGTACGAGTAAAGGTCAGATCTTCCTATCAGAGGATGCGGGCTTGACATGGAAACAGTTCGCCTCAGATCTGCCACCAATTCACTGCTTGAATTTTTCATAACGCAGCCACAAACAATCTTTTAGGAAGAGGAATGAATATTGAGAATCTTTTTAGAACTTAGATCTTGCACCAGTACAGATACTCTAGTTGCGAAAGAGTAGGTTTCAATGAGAGAAAAGGGCGTGAAACCAATTGAATGCAAGAACGATGGAAACCCTTCTTGCCCACGCCCAAGGGCTAGTCTACACCCTACTTGATTTGATGCCGAGCCACTATCAACGAGATAGCCTACAAGCCTTGCTGGGATTATTTTTACAAGCTCAAGGACATCCTCTGCCCCAACAATGCAAAACTAAATCAGCCAGTGCCTTAAGTCGGTTTCTCAACGTCTACCCCTGGTCAACTCGTCGGCTGATTCGTAGTACCCGCTCCTTTGTCCTGCAGCAAATTCTGTCACAGCCACGAATTGGACGTAGACCCATCTTACAAGTCATCATCGACTTAACCACCCTAGAAAAACGCGGCAAGTTCAAGCTGTTGGATGGATTAGTGCGAGTCTTCCATAGCAAACGTGGGCTACACCTAGTCGTGATGTATCTAGTAGTGGGTCAATGGCGCGTGCCGTGGAATTTTCGAGTTTACCGAGGGAAAAATCATTCCTCACCAGCACAGTTGGGGCTACGACTTGTACAAAGCTTACCTTCATTGCTGAGTCAACACTTTCAGCTCATGATTTTAGTAGATACAGCCTTTGGTAGTGCCGAATTTTTACATGGTATACGTAAATTAAAATATCACGCCATTGCCGGAGTACGCTGTGACCGCAAGCTACAAGATGGGCGCAATGTTAAGCAACTATGCAGGCGGGGACAACAAGTGCGACTGGTAAAATTAAAGTTTCCAGTTTCACTGTCTTGGTACTATCTCAAGCGTGACGACGGTAGGCTGGAAAAGCGCTTTGTCCTCTCTACCAAACCACTTAAAGCTAGTACTATCAATTACTGGGGCAAAAAGCGTTGGCAGATTGAGGGATGGTTCAAAACTGCTAAACATCGGTTTGGATTAGACCAATTTGGTCAGGGCACATTGCTAGGTGTCTACCGTTGGCTGGTATTGTCACTTTTAGCTTATTTGTTAGCACATTGGGCTTATTTGTCTACTGCATCTACCGACTCACCTGATTGGGGTAAGGCGGCTCAACTGGCACTTGAAGCATTACTGCCTCAACTAGTGGTGTTGCTCCTGCTGCTGGAGAGCAAACGCCTCACACCCCTAGCACGCTCCCTTGGTTTTGACATTCAAATCACTTGCTGCAAGATCTGAGTAGAATGAACTTCAGTTCTAATTTAAGAGGATAGGAGTTATGACAGATCGAAAACAAGAGAAAGTCACCTCTGAAGTTCAACAAAAAGTGGCACCAGAAGTAGAAGTGAAATCTCCTGCGGTCGAGGACAGTGAAAACCCAGAAGATCCTATTTCAGAAGCAGGTGAAGTTCCTAAAACGGGTGATGCGCCTGCTGATTGATAGAACTTTTCGCGTCTTCACGTCTCGATCCGTTCTCCGATCGCAAGGTGTAAATGTCAGAAATGGCGATCGCGTTACGATCCGCAATTCATCTAGTAACTACAGTGCTTCTTCTGGTACTGTATGCATTTTCTAGCAAATGACTTGCCAAAAAAGTAAATAAAGTAGCTACAACTGTAAGCGATCGCCGTTAGCAAAATTTCAATTAGTTACTCGATCGATAATGTCTCATCGCAGGTGTAACGTGTTCTGCTTCTGTGTCGCGATTCACCGCTGAATGTTGTACCGTAAGTACGGAGCAGGGAGCGTGATGCAGGACGTAGTTGCTGACACTACCCATAAACAATTCGCTCAAACCAGAGTGACCCCGACGACCCATAATAATTAAGTCAGCTTGCCAATTTCGCGCAAACTCGCAGACAGTACGGCTAGGACTACCAGCTATCTGACTAAACTCCGTTTTCACTCCCGCCGCAGTTGCTTCATCTGTAAAACTTTGCAGCATTTCCAGTCCTTTATTTGCAAACTCGTCCCATCGCTGGCGCTGCATTTGGATGATTTCGCTACTCATCCCATATCCCTGATAGTAGTCTGCATGGGACATCATATAAATATCTGGGCTACCCTCTTCTTCAGCAGAGAGTACGTGTAATAGCATGACGCTAGCATTAAGTGCCTTTGCTAAGCCTAGTGCTTCCTCAAAAACGCTGCGATTAAGACTAGAAGTATCGAGCGCTACTAATATTTTTTGAAACATATGAAGTTACCTCCAAATGTATTGTTGGTAATTGGTAATTGGTTACTGTTCTCTACCCATTTACAAACTTAGTAAAAAACTTTGAGGAAGTTGTGAGGATGTTAAACGGAATTTACCCAATTCACTTTTTTATCTATTGCAACACCATCCAAAATTGTATGTCCCTTGTAACTGTTAGCCTGAGATTGAATAACAATATAGACCAAATCTTCATTTAAAATATTTCTAAGAGTTCTCTCGCCATCAGGATCGACTCGTACTACTGTTCCTTCACTGATGGGAAAAATCTCACCATCAATTTGAAATTCACCTTCACCTTGAAGGAAGAGATAAACTTCTTCATTTTGCTTGTGTTTGTGGTAGAAAGGAATTGCTGCTTTTGCTGGTAGCTTATTGAAGGAGATTTCACAACTTGTTAAATCTACAATTTGCTTAATAAATAACTTGCCTTCAACTTCAATTACTCTTGATGGTAGTTGAAAGGAGAAATGATGTAGCTGCGACAACTTACCTATATTAGCTACAGTAAAGTTTTCACCATGCTTTGTTTTATAGTCAAATGCTGTCATATTTTTGACTCCTTTTGAGACTTTAAGTTCTGCTAGCAATAACTTCTATTTCGACTTTGGCTCCCTTGGCTAATGCATTTACACCAATGGTCGATCGCGCTGGAGGATCGAGATCGAAATAGCGGGCATAAACTTCATTGACGGATACAAAATCATTCATATCGGTCAAGAAAATAGTTGTCTTTACTACGTCTCGTAACTGTAAACCAGCGGCATCCAAAATCACTTGAATGTTCTGCATCAAATAATCAGTTTGTTCTGCCGCTGATTCTGAAAATACTGCATCGTTTTTAGCATCGTATGCAAGTTGTCCCGAACAAAATACTAAACTTCCTGTATCGATCGCTTGAGAATAGGCTTTTACAGGAATTGCTACATCTGGCGCATACACAACTCGTTTAGGCATAGATATCAATTAATAGAAACAGACAGGTCTGTATTGTTACTGCCATTAGAAGATGTAACAGACAGGTCTGTATCATGTCAATAGGGAGATACCAATGCTATGCCCTGATGAGATGCCAAGATGAAGAGAAAACAATGTCAAGCGATCGCAAAACCTCAACCCGCCAGAAGATTCTAGAAGTTGCTGACAATCTGTTCTACCGCGAAGGAATTCGGGCAGTAGGAGTAGATACAATTATTGCTCAGTCAGGAGTTGCCAAAACGACGCTATACCGCTACTTTCCTTCTAAGGATGACTTAGTGGTGGCGTACTTAGAGGAACGTCAAAACAGCTTCAAGCGATTATTTGAAATTGCGATCGCCCGATACCCAAACGAGCCGAAACAGCAGATAATTGCTTTATTTGCCTGGTTAGACAAGTATTTGACAAAACCCGAATGTTACGGTTGTCCGTTCTTGGTGACAGCATCGGAGTTACCGGAACTAGAACATCCGGCGCATCAATTAGCTGTATCTAATAGGATAGCAATTCGCGATCGCCTCGTGTCTTTAGCTGAAGCAGTGGGAGTAGACAACCCTCAACAGTTAGGCGTTCATCTCCTGCTATTAATTGACGGTGCATTTACCCAAAGGCGGTTATTTGGAATCGAAGGTTTTGATGTAAGATTGAAACCTATTGTTGCTCAATTAGTCGATGGTAATGGGTAATGGGTAATTGGTCATTTGTCATTGGGTAAGAAGTATTTTCACGCACCACGACGCGGCTTTATTAGCGAAGACGCTTCGCCAACCGGAGCACGCGGAAGTCGAGGTTTCCTCGACATTGGAGCCGCGTCCCGCTTCACCACGCACCACTCTCTACTGATAACTGAATTGACTACGCAATTTTCCTTCCAAGTTTCCACTCGTTGCAGCCAAACTAAAGCCCGTGTAGGTGTCTTTTACACTCCTCATGGTGCGGTTGAAACTCCCCGCTTTATGCCCGTAGGGACGCTGGCAAATGTGAAAACCGTCACTCCCACACAACTTCAGGAAACAGGGGCGCAGATGGTTTTGGCAAATACCTATCACTTGCATTTGCAACCAGGGGAAAGGATTGTCGAAAAAGCTGGGGGATTACACCAGTTCATGCGCTGGAATCAACCAATCTTGACTGATTCTGGCGGTTTTCAGGTTTTCAGTTTGAGCGAAATGCGGCAGATTACCGATGATGGGGTAATATTTCGATCGCCTCATGACGGACAGATGATTAATTTAACCCCAGAGCGATCGATCCAAATCCAAAATGCTTTGGGTGCTGATGTGATTATGGCATTTGATGAATGCCCCCCCTATCCCGCCAGTCGTGAGGAGGTAGAAGCAGCGACACAAAGGACATACCGCTGGCTAGAACGTTGTATTAGCGCCCACCAGCGCCCCGATCAGGCGTTATTTGGTATCGTCCAAGGGGGAGTCTACCCAGATTTACGGGCGGCGGCGGCTGAGGCTTTGGCAGGGTTAGATTTGCCCGGATATGCGATTGGTGGCGTGAGTGTAGGGGAACCACCAGAACTGATTGCCAAGATCGTACAAGCGACAACTCCCATGCTACCAGTAGATAAGCCTAGATATTTGATGGGGGTAGGCACGTATAAAGAAATGGCACAAGCGATCGCGTCTGGTATGGATCTATTTGACTGCGTGATTCCTACACGCCTTGCCCGTCATGGCGCAGCTTTGGTAAAGGGGGAACGGTGGAATTTAAAAAATTCTCAATATCGGGAAGATTTTCAACCTTTAGATGAAACTTGTCCTTGTTACACTTGCCAAAATTTCACGCGGGCGTATATTTCTCATTTGGTGCGATCGCAAGAAATTTTAGCTTATACTCTGTTGACCATTCATAATATTACAGAATTAGTTCGGTTTACCCAAAAGATTCGAGAGGCAATAATTAGCGATCGCTTTACGACAGAATTTGCTCAGTGGTTGAGTTAGCAGATCGGCACGTTAATAAAACGATAGGGGCGCACAGCTGTGCGCCCCTACTAAATATATTTCTAAATTTTTAAAGAATATCCCCTAATTCTTATGAGAAGAATTGCTGGATCGCTGCAAAAATATTAAGATTATTATTTTTATTATTCAAAATTTTGTTTATTTTATGGTGCTGGTATCCAGCAAAATTATTGTATGAATTGTTAACAATCGACCAAGATAGTTTAGGTTGTAAGGGATGGGGATGTAGCTATGCAGTTGGATGGCTTGGTCTAGTCATGCTCGTAACAAGTAGTATTTTTATTATGATTGGCACGGTTTTGGTTGGGTTAGAGTGGAAAAACAAGACATGGAGGATTATTTTAGGACTTGCTACATTTACATCTAGCATTCCTTTGTTATTATTTTTTATTTTAATTATTTGGGCTAATACTTTTAAATAAAACTAAAAATAGAATTTCAATGTATGGTGGGCAATGCCCACCTGACGATTAAAGACAGATGAAGACAGAGTCAATATAAATGTACATGGGCTGAGCCAAAAGAACTAACACCAATTACCAATTACCAATTACCAATTACTAAGATTTTTTATATGACGCTACGCAAACCATTCGCAATTGGTTTAGTTGCCACAACTGCGATCGCCACTTTAACTATTGTTGCCCGCACTTTTTCCCAGACGAATCAAAGTACTAGCCTTGATACTGGAAATGTTATTTTTCTGCATCCCGATGGTACGAGTGCTGCCCATTGGGGAGCTGCCCGTTTTCTCAATTACGGTTCCGATGGTAGGCTGAATTGGGATCGCATGTCTCATCTTGGTGTCTATTTAGGACACATGAAAAATCAGCTGACTGCCACTTCTAATGCTGGCGCTGTGACTCATGCTACGGGAGTGAAAGTAGATGCTGACTCCTACGGCTTAGACGAAACTGGAAAGCCAATGACGGCGCTTTCAGGCAAGCCACAGACAATTATGCAAGAAGCGATCGCCCAAGGTATTCCAACAGCAATTATTAACTCTGGTATTATTAGCGAACCTGGTACTGGTGCTTTCTTAGCTAAGGTAAAAAATCGTCAAGCACACGCAGAGATTACCAAACAAATTGTTGAGTCTGGCGTAGATATCATTTTGGGTGGTGGAGAAATTTGGTATCTTCCTAAAGAAAAAACTGGACGACACGCTAAGTCAGGTAAACGAGAAGACGGCGTAAATCTAATCGATCTAGCAAAACGTAAAGGTTACACAGTGGTATACAACCGCGAGGAACTATTGAAACTACCCACTAACACCAAAAAAGTTTTAGGCATATTTGCAGCTGAAGATACTTACAACGATGAACCAGAAGAGGATTTGAAAAAGCAAAAGCTACCGTTGTATGTCGAGAGTGCGCCAACTGCGGCAGAAATGTTACAAACAACGCTGAGGGTTTTATCTAATAGATCGAAACCCTTTTTTATCGTTCAAGAGGAGGAAGGAACGGATAACTTTTCTAATTACAACAATGCTAAAGGCTGTCTCGAAGCCATGAAACGGGCAGATGATGCAGTTGGGGTAGCAATGAAGTTTATCGAGCAAAATCCCAATACTATGTTATTAACAGCCGCAGATAGCGATGCTAGCGGGTTAGAAGTCATTGGCGAACAGATAAGCAATATGCCACTGAACCAGCCTTTACCTCCTAGACAGAAAAATGGCGCACCTTTGGATGGTAGAGATGGTACAGGTACGTTACCTTTTGTTTCTGCACCCGACGCTAGAGGACAGCGTTTTCCATTTGCGATCGCCTGGACTGGTTTTGCCGACAATGCCGGATCGATTGTTGCCAAAGCACACGGAATGAACGCTGCAAGGATGCAACCTACTATAGATAATACTGAGATTTATAGATTGATGTATAGAAGTTTATTTACTAAAACTTTGCCGTCCAGCTCTCCTTAAAAGTGCTATCTTGTGAGGCAGAGATCGTACCTGCCTTGCGATCGCCTCTAGCTTAATTATTTTTTTAACTAACGAATGGTTATCTAGTTTTAAGCTAAAAGAAGTTAGTCAAAATTTGCCTGCGTTTAGTAAAGATTTATCAAGTTTTATGGGCTTACCTTTGCATGTGCCGAATCGCAGTACTAGATGACGATCGCAATTGGTGCATGGCACTTCAGCGTTTTTTAAAAAACACCTTTGAAGTGTCTATTTTCAACGATGCTACCTCGCTCATCGAAGATTTGATTCAAGATGTGCGGCAGTATGACTTAATTATGGTCGATCTGTCTCTGCCACCCGATGCTTACGGAGAAATTGACGGGCGGAAATTTATTCGCTATATCAGAGAAGTTTTACTAGAACCTCCCATTCTCGTGTTAGTGACCGCATTTATTGGAAAAAATGAATTGAATAGTGGCGAGATTTTCTGTAAAGAAGCTGATGCTTTCTTAGCTAAAGATGCAGGGTTAGATGAGATTTCACGGCAATTGCAACAATTATTGGTAAATAGGTAATCAGTTATCAGTGAATAGGGAGCAGGGAGCAGGGAGCAGGGAGCAGGGAGCTGAGGGGGCTGAGAGAGTGACCAGTGAAGAAAGGGTGTGGGAAGTGTTGGAAGTATGGGAAATGCGGGAGGACACTCAAAGAATTTTCGAGAGCGCTCTCCCTTGTCCCCCTTGTCTTCCTTGTCCCCCTTATCCTCTTATCCTCTCGACTCCCGACTTTCAAAAATATGCGTCATAAAAAACATCCAAATCGAGCGGGACTGAACCGAAATTCTCTGTTAAATCGGATTACGAATCGCATCCATCAATCTTTGGAACTACAGCAGATTCTCTCTGTTGCAGTGCAGGAGATTCGGGCATTTTTACAAATAGATAGAGTCAAAGTTTATAAATTTCATCCTGATGGAACGGGACAAGTGATTGCTGAAGCGATCGCGGCAAAGCGTTTACCATCTTTGCTAGGGTTGCACTTTCCCGCAGATGATATTCCTGCCCACGCACGGGAGATGTTTGTCAAAATTGGGGCGCGATCGATTGTGGACGTTCCCCAACAACAGATTAGCCTCAGCTATTTAAAATCTCCCCAAACTACAGGAGATTTGACGTTAGAGGAAGTTCAGCAAAGAACCGTTACAGAAATTCTCCAACGCCCCGTCGATCCTTGTCACGTCGAATATCTCACAGCTATGGGGGTGCAGTCTTCCCTAGTCATCCCAATTCTTCACGATTGCCAGTTGTGGGGACTGCTGGCTTGTCACCACGCGCAACCAAAAACTTTTCGTCAGGAACAATTAGACGTGGTGCGACTCGTGGTAGAACACCTCGCGATCGCAATTTCTCAATCTCAACTATTGACGCAAGCACGCGAAAGAGCTATTCGCCAAGAATTAATCAACAAAATTTCAACTCTGCTTCACTCTCCCCACTCAATTCAAACAATTTTACAAATTGCTCTTGAAAGTATTGTCAACAGCGTTGATGGTTCTGGTGGCAGACTATATCTTTGTCCTACAGGGCAAGCACAAATCACAGAAATTTATACCGATAAAGCCCAACCTCAAGGGATGTTGGAGAACGCTCCATTTTGGCAACAGTTGATGGCTGGTGTTGGTAGAAACCCCCAGCACGGGTATGTGGCGATCGCCAATCTTTATCAAGCACCGGAGTTACTAGAAGTTGCTCCTGCCTTTCAAACTACGAATATCCGCAGCCTATTTGTTATGCCCTTGCATTATGGTAGTGAAACCTTGGGTTGCCTGACCATTTTCCGCGATGCGATCGATACTGATATTACCTGGGCGGGAAGATTCGATCCTGACGAACGTATTTCCAGAGTGAGGCATTCTTTTGAGGCTTGGCGAGAATTAAAACGAGGACAAAGCAAAGAATGGACGAGTTCGGAAATAGAATTAGTCCAAGCCCTAGCCAATCATCTCTCACTTGCCGTCATGCAGCACCGATTACATGAATACGAACGACAACAGAGGCAATTGTTAGAAAGACGTAATCAAGAACTAAAGACTGCCCGCACCCTGGCAGAAGAAGCCAATCGCCTCAAATCAGATTTTCTCTCCTCCACCAGTCATGAATTACGTACGCCTTTAGCAGCCACGCTTAATTATTTGAAATTGCTCAAAGAAGGACTTTACTACAACGAAGTAGAGTTAAAAGAATACATTCAAATTGCCTATCAATCAGCAGAAAATCTCGTCACCTTAATTAACGATATTCTCGACCTGGCAAAAATTGAAGCCGGAAGATTGGTGATGCATTGGGAAGAATTTGAGCTAATGCCTCTATTGACAGAACTACAACGTTTATTTCAAATTGAGAGCAATTGCAAGGGTATTCCTTTAAGCATTGATTGTCAAGTGGAGCGGATTTATGCCGATAAATTCCGACTGCGACAAGTCCTAACTAACCTCTTGGCTAACGCTTTTAAATTTACTGAAACCGGACAAGTTTGCATTCGAGCAATTACCAAAACTGACGAACCAGCAATTGAAATTTCGGTAACTGATACTGGAATTGGGATCGAACCAAGCCAAGCAGCAGTATTATTTGAGCCTTTTGTCCAAGCAGACGGTTCGGTGAAACGGCGCTATGGAGGTACGGGATTAGGCTTAACCGTCTGTCAGCGTTTAGTAGAACTGATGGGAGGAAAAATCTGTCTAGAGAGTGCGGGTTTAGGACAAGGCACGAAAGTTACTTTTACTCTTCCTGTGAGACAAGGGAGTAGGGAGTAGGGAGTAGGGAGGGACAAGGGGGGACAAGGGGGGACAAGGGGGGACAAGGGGGGACAAGGGGGACAAGGGGGACAAGGGAGACAAGGGGGACAAGGGAGCAACTACCAATTACCCATTACCCATTACCACTTTCCGTTGATAACTGATAACTGATAACTGTATATAATTGCGATCGCGCTCTAATTTTTTTTCGTAGCCTGCTTGAATATTCTCTTAGTTGATGACGATTACACATTGGCTCGCAGCACTGCCAAGCTCTTGCAACGTCTGGGGGGTCATTACGTTTACATTACGGACGATCCAGCAGAAATCTTTCAGCGCTGTCAGACGCAAGCAGTTGATTTGGTAATTATGGATATTAATTTGCCAGACGCACAGTGGCAAGGTCAAGCTGTTAGTGGTGCTGATATTTCGCGCGTGTTAAAAAATCAAGCGCAAACAGCCCAAATTCCGATTATTCTCGTGACAGCTTACGCTTTGGCAGGCGAACGTCAATTTCTGCTGGCTGCTTCCCAAGCTGACGAGTTCGTGGCTAAGCCGATTACTGACTACAACTCTTTTCTAAACCTCATTCGTTACCTTGCGAGTAGTAAGTAGTTATCAGTTATCAGTTATCAATAGACCTCCTGCGTGAATACTTGAATTGTCATCCACACGCGAAGCGAAACATCTGGGAGATTCTTCACTACACTGCGTTGCGTACCCTTCGGGAAGGCTTCGCCAACAGAATGACATCCATGATTTTTTGATTCATGCAGGAGGTCTAATGTACAGACTTTACATGTAACGTCTGTACAAAGTTATCAGTTAATTCCGACTTACGAATTACGACTTACGACTTACGACTTTACAGGTGGTAATTCATGCAAAATCGTGAAGCGAATATGATTAATTGCTAAGTCGCCAATTGAGATTTCTTCTTTATTCAGCGGTACGCCATTGCTTTTCACAGTTTCAAAAGAAATACCTTTGCCAATTTCAATGTGATACCAGGCTAAACCCATAAAAAATCTAGCAGGGTAGGGACCTTGTTCTACTACGTCGTCGGGGTTTGATTCCATCGGCAACCACAAGTCTAGTCCTGGTAAGTAAAATTCTACCCAAACGTGGTTAAAATCTGGTTGCAGGGGGACTTGCTGGTGTTCGGCATAGGGAGGACACTTGTAGCGTCCGATTGTACGACAAGCGATTCCATTTAAGCGCATCAAAGCCAGTAAAACACCAACATATTCGCCACAGGAACCAACACCGCGATCGAGAACAATATCGGGCGTGTCGATGTGTGGTTTAATCCCGTAGGATAATTGGTCGTAGACGTAATTGCGGATACTGTACATCTGGCGCAGAATATTGGTTTCGCTACCGATCGCCTCGCGAGCAGCACGACGGACGATGTATGATTCCATTGCTAATTCATCATCATCTACCAAATAACGCTGGGCAAATTCTGGCGGGAGAGGAGGGATATTTTCTACTTCTCTAGGGGCAATGCGATACTTGATGCTGCGAACTTCAACGATCGCTTTCCAACCGAAAACATGGCGATCGCCTGTTGTTAAATGGTCGAATTTAAATACTGCGACTCGCTGTCCGTCTTGGATTTCTTCTGTAAAAGGCAGACCAATCGGTTCAACGTGAACGACTTTTTGACGGTCGGTGGATGCAGGTAAAGCAATTCGCCACTCTACCTGTTCTAAGTCTACTTCGTCTAGCGGCGATAATTCCTCAGCATAGACCATTTCGATCGCGTAGCCGTTGGAAAGAGCGTAGTGTCCTTGGGAGTTGTAGTGGTATTGCAGCGGATGGATAAAGGTGCGATCGCGATAGGTTAATTCGTGCGATGGATCTAAATTAGGATTATCCCTGATATACGCCTCTTCTGATGCATAAGCGACGTAGAGTAATGTCTCATTAGTTTGTGGCTGGGTATAAAAAGTCAACCCCGTGGGACATTCAAACGGAGTCAGGACGCTAAATTGAATGTCCCCCGTAGCGCGATCGAGACAATACACTGTCTGTTCCGTGCGATCGCATACCCACAAATTCTCTTCCTTAACTGTAATGTTTTCTATCCCTACCCCTGGAGCAAAAAATCTGGTAATTTGTCCCCCTGTATTACTGTCAAAAATTAAGATATAGCCTGCTTTTTGACAAGTGATGTAAATTGTCGATCTCCACACTGCGACCCCATCGGCAGTGTAAGGTAAGGTAACAAAAGGTTTGAGTTTAAATTCTCCCCACTGGCAATAGTAAACCGTATCGTCCCGCGTACACCACAGAGTGTCTTCCCACACCGCGATTCCCGTTATGTCAACAAACTCTTCTGCGGTTTGCCAATTCAAAATTGTGGTGTTGTCACTAACTGGATCGATTTGCAGCAAATACCCTTTGACCCGATCGATGGCTAACAGGCGATCGCCATAACTGGCAATACCATGCAAGGCTGCTGCACCAAAAGGTCTAATTGTCCGTTGCCAAAGGGGTTGACTCATATGCGTGCGTGAGGGACAGGGGGGACAGGGGAGACAAGGGGGACAAGGGGGACAGGGGAGACAGGGGAGACAAGGGAGACAAGGGAGACAGGGGAGACAAGGGAGAAAAAACCTACACCCTACACCCTACATCCCACACTCCACACCCTACACCCTTTCTTCACCCACCACTCAAAAAGGAGACAAGTAAAGTATATGAATTGCAATTTTATACTGTCTGTCGAATACAGGTAAGTACCAAAAGAGACAAGAAGCAAGTATAGAGATGCAGCGATTCAATCGACGCTTAATCGGCAACTGCTCCTATAATTACAATTTAAATACAATCGAGCGGATCGATATTTACTTTTTTCATCTAATTTGATAGGGTGAACTCTGCCCACTTTTTCTGCAAGATTAAGTAGGGTTGGGATTATCCGCCCTACTTTACTGTTCGCTCCTAAGATTGCTCATGTTAAGAATCCAGAAGCTTAATAAATCTTACGGAAAAAGACGAATATTGCAAGACCTAACTTTGCATATCTTACCAGGAGAAATTTACGGTTTATTAGGGGCAAATGGAGCAGGAAAAACAACTGTAATAAATATTATTTGTAATCTTCTACAAGCAGATAGCGGAGAAGTTAAGATCGGCGATCGAGCAGTTTCTGATGCTACCAAGAAAATTATTGGTATTGTCCCCCAAGAAAATTTACTCTACAAAACCTTAACTTGCACGGAAAATCTTAATTTTTTTGCCCAGCTTTACGGTATTTCAGTTAAGCAAAGAAAGCAGCAAATTCAGTCTTGTTTAGCTGCTGTCAACTTATTAGACTGGGCAAAAACTCCTGTAGAAAAACTCAGTGGAGGCATGAAACGGCGATTGAATATGGCGATCGCTTTAGTTCATCAACCCAAATTAGTTATTTTAGACGAACCAACCACAGGTTTAGATGTAGAGGCGCGTTATGAGATTTGGGATTTAATTCTACAACTCCAACGTCAAGGGACTACTATTTTACTCACCACTCATTTATTAGAAGAAGCCGAACGTCTTTGTCACAGAATTGGAATTTTGAAAAATGGTCAAATTGTCGCTGAGGGTAGTTTAGCTCAACTACGTCAATACATATCTGCTGAAGAAATTATTATCGTGCAGACAGATGAAGCGGAAAAAGCGATCGCCCGGGCAATAGAATTAGGTTTCAACTATCGTTACTATGGCAGAGATCTTGCTTTTTGGCTCCCAGAATCTTTAGATTTAAAAGAAATTATTTCTCTCTTTGAAGGTATTCCTCTTAATGCTATCTCCCGTCAACCCGTGCGACTAGAATATATTTATTTAGAAGTGACTAAATCAGTGGCTAGTGGTTAGTGAGTAGTGAAAATACAAATGACAAATGACCCATTACCCATTACCCATTACCCATTACCAATCCTCCCATAATATAAGTAGCATGTATAGCGCGATCGTCTCCCATAATGACTAAGGTAAATATTCTTTCTGCTAATTCTTCTAAAGATGTTGGAGTTGCGTCAGAATTACGAAATGCCATTAATGGTGTAGCACGCGGATCTAAGACAACAAAATCTGCTTCTTTACCAGGATTAAAATTACCAATTTTAGCTTCTAAATTGAGTGCTTTTGCTCCTCCTAAAGTTGCTAAAAATAGTGTTTGAAAGGGTGAGAGCTTTTGTTGCCTTAGTTGAGCGATTTTGTAGGCTTCGTTTGCGGTTTGTAGGAGAGATACACTCGTTCCGCCACCTACATCTGTACCCAAACCAACTTTCACAGGATAATCTTTTGATTTAGCTGTTTCAATTCTAAATAGTCCGCTACCTAAGAATAAATTTGATGTCGGACAAAATGCGATCGCAGCATTTGCTTGAGATAATCTATGAAACTCTGCATCAGTTAAGTGGACTCCGTGGGCAAACACAGAGCGATCGCCTACTAATCCAGCGCGATCGTACACGTCTAAATAACCCTGACTTTCTGGAAATAATTGCTTGACAAATGCAACTTCATCTACATTTTCTGATATATGAGTATGCAAATAAACATCGGGAAATTCTTGTAAAAGTCTTCCAGCAATTTGTAATTGCTCGTTGGTTGAAGTTATGGCAAAGCGGGGAGTTACAGCATAAAGCAAGCGGTCTTTTTTATGCCATTTCTGAATGAGAGCTTTTGTTTCTTGATATGATGTTTCTGCGGTATCGGTGAGAAAATCTGGAGCGTTACGATCCATCATCACTTTACCAGCGATCGTTCGTAGATGGCGGCGGTTAGCTTCCTCAAAAAAAGCATCTACAGATTCAGGATGAACGGTAGCAAATACTAATGCTGTTGTCGTACCATTTTTCAATAATTCATCGAGAAAGATAGCTGCTACTTTTTGAGCATAGGTTTTATCTTTAAATTTCCCTTCTGTAGGAAATGTATATTTGTTCAACCACGTTAGTAATTGTTCCCCATAGGAAGCAATCATTTCTAGTTGGGGAAAGTGAACGTGAGTGTCAATAAATCCTGGCATTATCAGCATCCCAGGATAAGCAGTTATTGAAATTTCTTTGTATTTGTGCTGGAGGCTATCGTAGGTTCCTATTTCTTTAATTTTGCCATCTTCTAAAACTAATAATCCATCAGGAATATAGCGCACGCTTTCTAATTCAGATACATAGAATGGATCGGCAATAAAATCTAAAAACGAGCTACGAAAAGCCTTAAGAGATGACATAAAGAATCTCTGATGAATGTAGTCCGTGTAGAGACGTTGCATGTAACGTCTCTACACGGGAAACTGTGCGCCCCTACGATTAACTTCTCAAATTCAAACTAAATTTCTCTACTAGAGATTCTCTGACTTTTTGATGCACGGGTTCTACTTCTGCATCGGTCAAAGTGCGATCGCTTGCCCGATAAACTAATCGAAAAGCCAAACTTCTTTGTCCTGCGGGAACACCTTGACCCCTATACTCATCAAATAATTCTACCGACTCTAGTAGCTGACCACCTGCATGAGCGATCGCCCGTTCTAATTCTGCTACCGAGACATCTACGGGGGCAAAAAAAGCAATATCTCTGTCGGCAGCTGGGTAAGTAGAATAAGGTTTGAAGCGAGGAACGAGCATTTCCTCTACATCCAAAGCATCAAATAGCAAATCTAAATCGAGTTGAAAAACATAAACCTCATCCGGTAAACCTCTTTCTTGCCGTAACTGGGGATGCAACTGTCCGAAGACACCTAAGCGGTTTCCTTGCAACCACAAAGAAGCCGTTCGTCCTGGGTGCAAGCGCGTATCTTGTCGGCTGGGTTGATATTCAATCGACAATCCCAAACGCTGAAATACGCTGTCTAATATACCCTTTGCCTCATACCAACTCATAGGGCGATCGCGTCCGGCGCTGACCCATTTACCTTGCGTTGGATCGCCACCTAAAATCCCTCCAATCGCCTCCATTTCATCGATCCCAGCTTCATCTTGAGTGAAGATTCGCCCAATTTCAAAACCATTGAGCGCCCCATTTCCCTGTTCCAAATTGTATTGGAAGGCATCGACTAAACCAGCAATCAAATCTGTCCGTAGGGCTGCATATTCGGCAAATAAAGGGTTAGCCAGCACCACCTGCCGATCTTCCCCTGGTTTCACTAAAGAATAGTGCATCAACTCTGTTAATCCTGCTGCCCGCATCGCTGCTCGGATTTGCCGCGTTAGCTGTTGTTCGACCGAAAGAAAGCCAAATTCTGTTGCTTCTGGCAGCGTGGTGCAGAATTTATCGTAACCGTAAACGCGGGCAATTTCTTCAATTAAATCGATTTCCCGCTCTAAATCGCGGTAGCGATAAGGTGGTACGGTAACGATCCAGACTCGCTCTTTTTCTGCGTCTGGTGTGACTTGACAGCCTAACGCCGTCAAGATTTGTTGCATTTCGTCTGGCTGTAATTCTCCATCCGTATCGCCCAGATCGACTAAGCCTAAAATTTGATTGACGCGATCGAGGCGCAGTTGAATCGATCGCGATAGCGTACCCATATCCGGTCTGCGATCGGCAATTTGCTGACTTACCGCTGTACCCCCAGCTATTTGCTGGATTAAACTAATGGCGCGACGACAGGCTAATTCTAATTCAGCATAATTCACACCGCGCTCGTACCTTGCCGAAGCTTCTGTACGCAACCCCAAACTGCGCGCTGAACGACGGATCGCCACAGAATCAAATAACGCTGCTTCTAATAATAAATTTTGCGTTGTGTCGCCAACTTCCGTTGCTTCTCCTCCCATCACTCCAGCTAAAGCTACAGGTTTGTCGTTGGCAGTAATCAGCAGAGTTTGGCTTGTCAGGTTGCGGCTTTGTCCGTCTAAAGTTTTTAAACTTTCTCCCGATTCAGCAAAGCGAACGCCAATGGTAATAGGTAGGGGCGCACTGCTGTGCGCCCTTACTGCTAATAAGCGATCGCGATCGAATGCGTGTAGCGGTTGTCCCCACTCCAACATAATGTAGTTGGTTGCATCCACCACATTATTAATCGGTCGCATTCCTGCTGCTTGCAAGCGCTGTTGCAACCATTCGGGAGAAGGTGCAATTTTTATTCCTTCAATAACAGTACCGATATAAGCCGGACAAGCTTGCGGTTGGAGAACGGCGATCTCTAATCCCTCTGTTGTCGGAATCGACAAAGCATCTGGTTGTGGTAATCTCAGCGTTGCTCCAGTTAAAGCTGCCACTTCCCGTGCAATCCCTACCATGCACAACGCATCAGCACGATTTGCCGTTGCTGTCAAGTCTAAAATTGTGTCGTCTAAACCTAGAAGGGGGCGAACGTCATCACCCAACTGTAGGGGCGCACGGCTGTGCGCCCCTACTTCATCAAAAATATGGATACCAGCAGATTCTTTAGATAAGCCTAGTTCTGCTAGGGAACAAATCATGCCTTCGGAACGCACTCCCCGCAGATTGGCAGCACGAATTTTTACGTCAATTTTAGGTAAGTAAGTGCCGACGGTAGCAACTGCTACATAGATATCTGCACGTACATTCGGTGCGCCACACACAATATTTAAAGGTTCACCTTTGCCAATATCGACCTTCGTAACGCTCAATTTATCGGCGTTAGGGTGGCGCTGACACTCCAGCACTTTGCCGATGACGACACCATCAGCCCAAGTACGACGGTCTTCGATCTCTTCCACCTCGAAGCCAGCCATAGTGAGCGTATGAGCCAACTCCTCTGGAGTCATCGTTATATCGACTATTTCCCGCAGCCAGTTCAAAGAGATACGCATGGAGTGTGTTTGCTTGTTTCAATCGCAGCTCATCTATCTTACAAAATTCTCGATCCAAAACCTACGTGCTTTTACCCCCTAGTCCAACAGTTGGCTAATTGATATTTAAACAAAACTCACAATTACCCGATATTGCTGCCAATAACTTTAGCAATTCTTCAACGATTCTCCGCAAGACTAACCTAGTAAAAGTCAATTTTTATTTGAATAATTGATTCAGAGTGTAACAATTCTGTTTGCTTCTATTGTTTGCGTCCATTGTGCAACGTCGAGTCTGTTATGAGCTACTGCTTAAATCCAACTTGCCAGTCTCCAGAAAACCCAAATTCTGTCGCACAGTGTCAGTCTTGTGGGTCGCCCCTGCAAAAACTGCGCGATCGCTACCGCGTGACGCAAGCACTAGCCCAAGGTGGCTTTGGTGCAACCTTCTTAGCTCAAGATGATAGTTTACCCGGACAGCCCTGGTGCGTCATCAAACAACTGCGCCCTTCAATCAATACTCCTGAAGTTTTGACAATGGCGCGGGAATTATTCGCCAGAGAAGCACAAACCCTTGGCAAAATTGGCAATCATCCCCAAGTGCCAAGATTATTAGACTATTTTGAAACCGATCGAGAATTTTATCTAGTTCAAGAATTCGTCAACGGTTTAACCATCCAGCAAGAGATCAAACGTAAAGGTCTAATGAGCGAAGCTGGAGTCAAGCAATTTTTAAGTGAAATTTTAGGAATTTTAAAATACATTCACTCGCAACAAGTTATCCATCGAGACATCAAGCCCAATAACTTGATCCGCCGCAGTGAAGACGGCAGACTTGTCTTAATTGATTTTGGTGCGGTCAAGAATCAAGTTAGCAAAACCTATAGCAGCCAAATCGAAAATACCACCCTGACTGCTTTTTCTGTGGGAACAAATGGCTTTGCACCACCAGAACAAATCGCCATGCGTCCAGTCTACGCCAGCGATATTTATGCTGTGGGCATCACCTGTATTTTCCTTTTAACTGGAAAATCTCCGAAAGATTTTGACTATCATCCTTCTACAGGTGAAATGCTCTGGGAACAAGAAGTCAGAATTAGTCAGCACCTAACTACCGTTCTGCGGAAGATGGTTGAGGCTTCCGTGCGCCACCGCTATCAATCAGCTGATGATGTCCTCAAAGCTTTGGAGATGGAACCATACTTCGACAGCATCTCGTCTGGGATGGCTACACAAATTCGCTCGCGCCCTACGAGTACCCCTGCTTCCCAACCATCTCAACCTTCGCAACCAGTTTATTCTGGCTTGAATTCCCATCAGCAGTACGTAGCAGCATTAGCTCAGAATATTCGGGCGCGGCGCGAGTTGGGTGCTACGACTGGTGTAAATACTCAAATGACTCGCCAACAGCCAGTTGCTGCTAGAGCAAATGCCGTAACAACCGTAAAAACCCCTAGCCCAACCAAATTAAAATCCAAAGAAGTGGAGCGTTTAGACTCTGGTAGTTTACTAAATGCATACATCAATGGCAGAAGAGATTTTACCTCTCAAGACTTGAGCGCGATCGATTTACGGAGAAAAAATCTTGCTGGTATTAAATGTTACGCTTCCAGGCTCGATCGCGCAAACTTGCAAGAAGCAGTTTTGTGTAACGGTGATTTTGGGCAAGCTTGTCTCAGTCAAGCCAATCTGAGAAATGCCGTATTGACCAAAGCATACATGAGTTATACCGATTTGTCGGGAGCCGATTTACGCGGTGCAGATTTAAGCGGTGCTTATTTGAGCAATGCTAACCTCAGAGGCGCAAATTTGTGCGGTGCTAATCTAACTGGTGCGACTCTTTCTGACGATCAGCTGGCACTAGCTAAGACTGATTGGTTTACTAAAAAACCTAACAGAAGGGGATAGTTTAAATTGCTGCTGAGTAAGCTTCATCCATTTTAAGTGTTGTGCCAGAGATGAATTTGGCAGCATCAGAAATTAGAAAAGCTACCGTTTTAGCTAGCTCGATATAAGTCGCAGGACGACCGTACATTAAATCTTTTGGTACGTTCCACCCAATAAGTTCTTCCATACTATCCGCTACAAAAAAAGGGGCAACGGAATTCATCCGAATTTTATCTGCTCTGTAGCGTTTGGCATATAGTTTCGTAAATCCTTCCATTGCAGCCCGCAGCGTCCCGCTAAAGGGCGTTCCTAATTCTGGTTCGCGCGAATCGCAAGCTGATATATTGACGATCGCCCCGCCTCCTTGTTGTCGCATTGGTTCCGTTACCAGTCTTGCCATGCGGACGACGCTGAGAAACAGCATTTCAAAATTCTCCTGCCACATTTCATCGGTTATAGAAAGTAAATCCGGTCGCGGCGGATCGCCAAAATTATTCACAACGGCATCAATGCGCCCAAATTGACTCAATGTTGTTTCCACTAATTGCTGCAAATCTTCGGCATTGGCGATCGATCCCTGCGTGGCAATTCCACCTAACTCCGCTGCTAAGTCGAATATACTCTGGTTTCGCGATATCAAAGAAACCTTGTAACCCCGTGCTGCTAACTCTCTGGCACAACCCGCCCCAATTCCACGACTGGCAGCCGTAATTATGGCAACTCGTTGGATATTCATGACCAATTTAATCAAATTTTTACTTTACAAAGCATCGTACTATCTTTCACGCGACTTTGTAAAGACATTTCTTTATTTAGTTTTGCCTCCAGTCTTGATGATTCGCAATCGCGCCTGTGGTATCGATTGCAACCCAAAATCTATCTCAGGAAGAATAGAGAAAGCGATTCATCCGTCATATGGTAGAAGATAGCAGCTAACTAAGGTATGCAATAGATACCTCTAAGCATTCCATGCCAAAAGTTACCCGCTCCCAGATTGCTTCCTACGGGGTTGCTATCCTTGCCGTAATGCTAGCTCTGGCGCTCATGTTGGGGCTAGACTCTTGGCTGGGAATGACAAAAACTCCGTTTTTGCTGTTTTATGGGGCAGTAGCGATCGCGGCTTGGTATGGAGGGTTAAAACCTGGAATAGTAGCAACTGTCTTATCGATTCTATTCAGCAATTACTTCTTTCACTACCCGACTTATACATTTATAGTTGACCTGCCCGACTTGCTACGGCTAGGATTGTTTGCCTTACAAGGAGTCATGATTAGCTATCTATGCGAGGAGTTACGCATAGCAAAGCACAGAGCAGAGATCGATCGACAGCGCGAACAAAAAGCCAAAGATCGAGCAGAGGCAATGCAACAAAGATTGGCTTTTTTAGATCTTGCCAACACCGTACTCACATCTTCTCTGGACTATGAAACAACATTGCGATCGGTTGTAGAACTGACTATTCCCAAATTTGCCGATCTCTGCACCGTCGATATTCTCCCCGCAGACATGGCGATTAATCCTTTGGCTGCCGTTCAAGCCAAAGACCCCAATCGAGCAGACTTGGTGCGTCAACTTACAGCTACCTATCCCTTAGATTTAAACGACCAAACACACCCAATTACTAGAGTTTTTCACACAGGGCGATCGGAATTAATTCCTGAAGTCACAGATGCCAACTATGTAGCTATGGCGCGAGATGCCGAGCAGTTGAAATTTTTTCGGCAACTAGGGATTAAATCTGCGATTTGCGTACCGTTGATTGCAGGTAGAGAAGTGTTTGGCGTACTGTCGCTGATGCTGACAACTTCTCAGCGTCATTACTGTAATGAAGATTTAACCCTAGCTGAGGAACTGGGACGGCGCGTCGGGTTGGCAATGGAAAACTCTCGCTTGCATCGCCAATTAAAGCAAGCAATGCAGCGACAAGAAGCAACCCTGGCATTGATCGATACTTGGTTAGCTAGTTCTCCTGTCGGTTTAGCTTTTTTAGACACCGATCTCCGCTACGTCCACGTCAACCAAGCTTTGGCAGACATTAATGGCATCCCCCTCAAAGACCACTTCCATCGCAGCGTGCGAGAAGTGCTACCAGCGTGGGGCGATACGCTAGAACCAGTTTTGCGGCAAGTGATGCAAACGGGAGAGCCACTGCTTAATCAAGAACTTAGCGGTGAAACAAATTCCCCAGGAGTTTATCGCCATTCTCTGGTCAATTTTTATCCCGTTTGTCTGGCAAACGGACAGACATTGGGTGTAGGTGCAACTGTAGTCGATATCACTCAACTCAAACAAACTCAAACATCACTGAGTCAACGGGAAGCTGAATTAAGCCTAATTACCAACACCGTACCCGCGCTGATTGCCTATGTCGATCTTAACCAGCGCTATCGCTTTGTGAATCGGACCTACGAACAATGGTTCGGTCATCCCGCTACAGAAATTTGTGGCAGGCATATACGGCAAGTCTTAGGCGAAGCTGCTTACGAGAAGATTCGCCCTTATGTAGAGCAAGCACTAGCAGGACGAGCAGTTAGATACGAAAGTCAAGTTCCCTATCAAGATGGCGGAGTGCGTTACATCGAAGCAGTCTATATTCCTCAGTTCGACAGTCGAGGACAGGTAGAGGGGTTTGTCTCTTTAGTCAGCGATATGACCGATCGCAAACGTGCCGAACTAGAGCGCGATCGCCTGTTGCAGCAAGAGCAAGCAGCACGTCAACTTGCAGAGTTAAATATCCAGCGAGTTTACCAATTACAAAATTTGACTGCGGCTCTAGCTCAAGCATTGACGACAGAGCAAGTCAGAGAAATTTTACTGCATCAAGGACTAGCTGCCTTCAATGCCACAAGAGGCTGGATCGGTTTGCTGCATAAAAATGGTAAAACGGTAGAGATTGTCTGCTCGATTGGCTACCAGGAAGCAGAAATTGCCCCCTATCGGCGCGTTCCGCTAACGACACCCCTTCCCCTCACCGATACAATCCGCACCGGGGAAATGGTCATCGCGCGATCGCCTGCTGAATATCAACAGCTTTATCCGAGTCTCGCAGATACATATATTGCTTCTGGTTCTCAAGCAATTGCCAGCTTACCATTGACAATCGAAGGGCGAACAATCGGTTCTTTAGGGCTAAGTTTCAACCAGCCCCGCGATTTCGATGTGGCAGAACGTGCCTTTATGATGACACTTGCACGGCAATGCGCCCAAGCTTTAGAGCGATCGCGATTGTACGCTGCTGAACAAGTGGCAAGAGAGGTAGCAGAATCCGCAAATCGGATTAAAGATGAATTTTTAGCCGTACTATCCCACGAATTGCGATCGCCCCTCAACCCGATCCTCGGTTGGGCAAAACTGTTGCGATCGCGTCAATATAATGAAGCAGCCAGAAACCGCGCCTTAGAAACTATCGAGCGCAATGCTAAACTCCAAGCCCAACTCGTAGACGATCTGCTTGATGTCTCCCGCATTCTCCGAGGCAAACTCGCGTTAAAATTTGCTCCTGTGAATCTAGTCAGCACGATCCTCGCTGCAATGGAAACGGTGCAACTAAGTGCTGAAGCGAAGCAGATTCATTTAGTTTTTGAGGGAGCAGGGACGAGCTGGGAGCAGGGACGAGCTGGGAAAGACAAGGGGGACAAGGGGGACAAGGGAGACAAGGAAGCAGCAATTACAATCCAAAATCCAAAATCTAAAATCCAAAACTTCCCGACTCCCCTAGTTCTAGGGGACTCAGGACGATTGCAACAGGTGGTATGGAATCTGATATCTAATGCGGTTAAATTTACTCCTGCTGGCGGACGGGTAGAGATTTCACTTCAACTTCCGAATCCCGACTCCCACTCTCCCACTCCCGACTCCCAAAAATCTGTCCAAATCCAAGTTTCCGACACTGGCAAAGGCATTAGTCCTGATTTTCTGCCTTATGTATTCGATTACTTTCGCCAAGCCGATAGCAGTACAACTCGGACTTTTGGCGGATTGGGTTTAGGACTGGCGATTGTACGTCACTTGGTAGAGTTACACGGTGGTACGGTTGGGGTAGAGAGTCTGGGGGAAGGACAGGGAGCTACGTTTACTGTGACATTACCTGTGTTGGAAGGGAGTCGGGAGTCAGGAGTCGGGAATCGGGAGATGCATCACTCGCCATCCAATAGTCAGCAATTACCACTGCAAGGCGTGCGCGTACTAGCAGTAGACGACGATCCAGATATGCGAGAGTATGTGACTTGCGTGTTACAACAGCATGGAGCAGAAGCGACGGTCGTGAGTTCGGCAGAAGATGCATTAGTGGCTTTGTCTCAACAAATGCCGGATATCATTTTGAGCGATATTGGGATGCCGCTGATAGATGGTTATATGTTCCTAGAAAAAGTCAAAAATATAATGCAGTCTCGATCGCTGTCAATTCCTGCAATTGCCCTAACTGCTTATGCTGGAGAATACGACCAACAAAAAGCAATTACCGCAGGATTTCAGTTGCATTTGCCTAAACCTATAGACCCTGATGAATTGGTGAAAGCGATCGCGGAGATGGTCTCGACAACTCGCTCCGGCGACCGCTCCTAACGCAACAAATAATTCATCTCGATGACGCTATTCAGTTATTATGCGTGTCGTTTTTGATGCCAGTTCCAAGCATGACTGATAATTTTATCTATCTCTGGATATTGGGGATTCCAACCCAGAATTTTTCTGGCTTTTTCACCACTACCGACGAGTGCAGGCGGATCTCCAGCGCGGCGATCGCTTTCTACAACTTTAATTTCTCTTCCCGTAACTTGCTTGGCAGTATCGATGATTTCTCTAACTGAAAAACCATTACCGTTACCTAAATTAAAAATTGTTGAATCTCCACCTTGTAACAGATATTCCACGCCCAGAATATGAGCATCGGCTAAATCGCTAACGTGGATGTAATCGCGAATACAAGTTCCATCAGGAGTATCGTAATCAGTCCCAAAAATTGAGACAGACTGGCGTTTACCTAAAGCTGTTTGCAGTACCAAAGGAATTAGATGAGTTTCTGGATCGTGGTCTTCTCCTAACAATCCGGTTGGATCTGCACCAGCAGCATTAAAATAGCGAAAACAGACAGATTTTAAGCCATAGGCAACATCAAAATCCGTCAAAATTCGCTCTACCATCAATTTAGTTGCACCGTAGGGGTTAATTGGGCTTTGGGGATGGTCTTCGGGGATCGGTACTGTTTTGGGTACGCCGTAGGTAGCGCAAGTAGACGAGAAGACGAATTTATCGATCGATGCAGCCTGCATTGCCTCTAGTAAGGTGAGCGTGGCAACGACGTTATTACGATAATATTTATCTGGGGTCGTGACAGATTCGCCCACATATGCATAAGCAGAAAAGTGCATGACAGCGGCGATGTCGTACTTAGCAAATAATTCGTCTAGTAAGGGGCGATCGTTAATATCACCAACAATCAAATCCACTTGTAAAACCTGTTCGACTAAATCGCGATGACCGTAGACTAGGTTATCGAGAACGACTACGCCGTATCCAGCTCGTTTGAGTGCTAATACTGCATGGGAACCAATATATCCCGCTCCACCAGTAACTAAGATTGTGGGTTTTACAGACGACATTCTCTTCTCCCCTTTGCTGCAACAATCTTTTAATGTAACTGATTATTTAGTTGTCAGGGAGCAGGGAAGAGAGTTGAGGGAGCTGGGGGAGAAAAACTACTTCTGTCTTCTGTCTCCTGCCTTAACCATTACTAGTTCCAGCGCTAAGTATCTGTTATGTGAGTTTGCCCAATTTAAACATCTCAAGTTCCATCTTGTAGTATTTATGAGTCCGTCCAATTGGTATCATGTTCAATCTTTGCATCACGCGAATTGAAGTTGTATTTTCGGGTCTAGCAACTGAGTAGATTGTGGGTAATTTTAGAATATTAAATCCATAGTTAAGAATTGCCCTGGCTGCTTCCGTGGCGTATCCATTTCCCCAAGCAGACTTCTTGAGATGCCAACCGATTTCATAATCTTGTGTCCATTGTTCTGCTTCATCTCGCAAGGGAATGAGAATAATCGTACCGAGAATTTCAGGCGTTGCTTTACTTACAACTGCCCAAAAGCCTCCACCATTAAGTTGAGTCGATAATATTACCCAGCGTTGAAGTAGTTTAATTGCGTCTTCAGTACTAGTAGTTTTAGTTTTAATAAATCGCGTCACTTCTGGATCGCTATAAATTTGAAAAGCCGATTCTGCATCCTCTTCAGGAATCCAGCTACGAATCGTGAGGCGATCGGTTTGGGCAATGGTAGTCATAGCCTTTGGTAGCATGAAATACACAATCCGTAGTAGGGGCGCACAGCTGTGCGCCCCTACCAGTATATTGCGATCGAACCAAAATATTTCAGTTATCGCTTTGCATCATGAGGTGACATTAAATCCCTTGTTGCTTAGCAATCACGCGATCGCGCAAACGTAACAGCGGCTTGTCATGAATTCCGACACTATTTAAACCATCTACAGTTTGAAACAAATAATCAGCACTAGAACCGAGTTCACCCTTAGCAGTGGCAAGAGTATCAACAGTAGCGTCAAAAGAAATATTACCCGCGTAGCCCGAACGACGTCGATTCACAACAAAAGCGATCGCCTCTACAACTTGCTTATCGTGATAAAACTTGACCCAAGTAGGAACGTAGGAACCAACAATCATTTCTCGCCGCCAGACGATGGTTAATTCCGACATGACATTAGCCGCAGCGATTCTGTAGGCAATGCCGCGACAACTACCACCGCGATCGAGTCCCAAAACCAAACCAGGGTTATCCGGCGTACCGCGACCGAGGGGAGTCCAGAGGCAAAAACGGCGATGCAAACCGTAAATCGTACCAGTGCGATATTCAGCAAAATGAAAAATTGGGTTCCAAATCAGAGAACCGTAAGCAAACAACCAAATATCAGAATTGGGTTTTTGTCGTGCTAAAGTTTGTTGAATAGATGCCTGCAACTCCGCCTCGCTTAGCAGGAGTTTTCCCAATTTAGATTGAGCGATCGCTTTTTGTAGCAGCCCTGATTCGAGATAGGCGCGGGTGAGAATCATAGCAACGGCGAGAAGAACTGCCTCAGACTTCAACCATCCTACAATAGACCTGTTGCAGATAAAACTCAAGAAAGCGCATTTGCAATAAGTCTAAGATATCTACCAAATCATCTTGCTGCGGTTTTGAAGCGTTTCTACGTAAGTAGCTAGATTCAAGTTAACCAACAGAACCATACACTATCTAAGTAGTGGAAAGCGGGTGAGGTAGTGAGAATAGGGCGTAACAACTGGCACATTTTCCCAAGACTATTCAGATGGCTGCGACATCTCCCCTCAAGTCTGCGTACTCTACTGCTTGTGGCGGTTTACGTTTTAGCTGGACTAGGTCTAGAAGAATTAGCCTCTGTCTTTGACACGGCGGCGGCGATCAGCCCTTGGGATCCATCAGCCGGACTTCACTTCGTACTTTTGTTGGGGTTTGGTCTGCGCTATACTCCTGAGTTGCTGCTCATTCCGTTACTACATATGTTAGTGGTGAGCCCACTAAACATTGCTCCGTTATACGTGTTGCTCTGTGCTATCTGGATAATGCTAGGCTACAGTCTAGCTAGTGCTTTGTTGTTGCACAAGTTACACATCGATCCATACCTCCGCCGTTTTCGGGACGTTTTTAGATTTACTATTGTCACCTTTATCACATCGCTTGTAGTTTCTGGGCTATATGTAACGACGTTAGCAGCAGCTGGCAGTCTTTCTTGGTCTCAATGGACGGTGCAAGTCATCCGCGAATGGGCTGGAGAGGCTACTGGCATTGCGATGTTAGCGCCACCGCTTTTGCTTTTGTTACGCCTAGCATCTGAGGCTAAGTGGCAGGATACTCAAGAAAGACCGACGCAGCAGATCGGCTCAGGTCGGTTGAGGAGTCAAGCGGTGCTAGATTACAGCATAGATATGACTGCTTTAATTTTCGCTATCTGGCTCGGTTATGGATTTCCACCAGGATTATCTTTAGAATACAGCTATTTTGTGTTTTTGCCGTTGATTTGGATTGCAGTGCGGCACGGATTCGAGCGAGCAGTGCTGGCAGTTTTAATCATCAATATTGGTGTCACGCTCCTGGTTTACATTCGCTCTGGGAATAATACATTAGCCTTACAGTTTTGCTTGATGACAGTTTCATACACGGGTTTGCTTGTGGGTGCTGCGGTTACAGAACGCCAGCGAGTAGAAGCGTCACTGCGAGAGAGTCAGCAACAATATCAAAATTTGTACGATTCTGCTCCCGATTCCTATGCCTCGATCGCAGTTAATGGAATTATTAGATCGATCAATCAGATTGGTGCTGATTTTCTAGGCTACCGCAAACAAGAATTGATCGGCAGACCGATTTGGCTGACGATTTACCAACCAGATTGGCAGTTGGCTCAACAGTGGTTGGATAGAGTCTTGAGGGAAAGGTTGGTCACTAGTGAAAATGAACTGCGCAAAATTCGTAAAGATGGCTCGGTTGTGTGGGTTCGCGAACGCAGCCAACTACTATTTGACCAAGATGGAACGCCTACGGAGTTGCACGTAATTTGTCGAGATATTACAGAGAGTAAGCACGCAGAGGAGCAACTGCTGCACAATGCGTTTCACGATGCCCTCACTGGTTTACCCAATCGAGCTTTATTCATGAATCGCCTAGAGCGTGCGGTGGAATATAGTAAACGAGATGAAGATTATCTATTTGCTGTCCTCTTCCTTGACTTAGATCGTTTTAAAGTAATCAATGATAGTCTCGGGCATACACTTGGAGATGAATTTCTCATAGCTATTGCTAGAAGAATAGAAGCTTGCATACGCCCTATAGATACGGCGGCGAGACTTGGGGGAGACGAATTCACTATCTTGCTTGAGGGTATTGATGACATCAGCGACACTATCCAAGTCGCAGAACGAATACAAGCCCAACTGACATTGCCCTTCAATCTAGGCGGGCAAGAGGTATTTACTACAGCAAGTATTGGCATTGTTCTGAGAACGACAAGTAATAACCATCCAGAAGACCTACTGCGCGACGCTGACATCGCTATGTACCGAGCCAAGAGCTTAGGTAAAGCGCGATACGAGATCTTCAACCCAGAGATGCGCAATCGCGCCATCGCACGCTTGCAGATGGAAACGGAGCTGCGACGAGCGATTGAGCGTCAGGAGTTTCGGATTCACTATCAGCCGATCGTATCGCTGCAAACTGGTAGAATTGTAGGCTTTGAGGCGCTAATCCGCTGGCAGCATCCAAATCGAGGTCTTGTTTACCCAACCGAGTTCATGTCCATTGCAGAAGAAATCGGGCTAGGTCTTGCTCTAGATCGGTGGGTGCTGCGGGAAGCTTGTCACCAACTTCAACAGTGGCAAGAGCAATTCTTATCTAGCCCAGCTGACGAGGAAAGCGCCGCGAGTGATTCCTCAAGAGCAATTCAATCCTTAACCATTAACGTCAATCTTGGTACTCCCCAGTTTGGACAAGCTGAGCTGCTACAGCACATCGATCGAGTCCTACAGGAGACTCATCTAGATGCTTCTAGTCTACAGCTAGAGATTACAGAAAATGCGATTATGCAGAATGATGAAGCGGCAAGTGTCATGCTCTCGCAACTCGGAGCGATGGGAATTCGGTTGCTCGTTGATGACTTTGGCACTGGCTATTCATCTTTAGGTCGTCTTCACCGCTTTGCGATCGATATGTTGAAAATCGATCGCTCTTTTGTTAGCAATATCGGGACTAGTGCGGTCAGTCTAGAAATCACTGAAACAATCGTGACGCTTGCCCAAAAGCTTGACGTAGACGTGACAGCAGAAGGAGTAGAAACAGCAGAGCAATTAGCCCGGTTGAGAGAGTTGAACTGTGGATACGGACAGGGATATTTTTTCTCTATGCCACTAGAAGCTTCAGCAGCAGAGGCATTGATCGTGACAAATCCACGGTGGTGAATTGAGGCGATCGCACTTTATTCTTTTGTACAAAAACCGTTAGAGCAAGAGCAAGGAAACACAGGCAGATAATTACAAATTATTCTGACTCCTGACTCCTGACTCCTGACTCCTGTTTACTTCACAGCTGCTTCTCGCGCTGCGGCTGCTTGGTCGGGATGAATGCCCAAGCGAGTCAGATTGATCCGACCTTTGCCATCGATTTCTCTGACTTTGACAATCACTTCATCACCAACTGTGACTTCGTCTTCGACTTTCCCTACACGATAGTCAGCCAGTTGAGAAATGTGGATCATGCCTTCTTTTCCAGGCAAAAATTCTACAAACGCGCCAATGGGAATAATTCGAGTCACGCGACCAGCGTAGACTTCTCCTTCTTGTAGCTTGCGGGTCATTCCCTGAATGATGTTACGAGCTTTTTTCGCTTTGCTCTCATCCACTGCAGAGATAGTCACCGTGCCATCGTCTTCAATATCGATTTTGGCTCCAGTTTCTTCGGTGATCCCTTTAATTGTTTTGCCACCAGGTCCGATAATCATGCCGATCAGATCTTGCTCGATCTTAATTGTCAGCAGACGCGGGGCAAAGGCTGACATTTCGCTACGCGGCTGGTCGATCGCCTGAAGCATTTTTTCCAAGATGTGCATCCGTGCGGGACGCGCTTGGTCAATGGCTTGCTTGATCGTTTCCAGAGGCAGCCCAGAAATTTTCATGTCCATTTGCAGGGCTGTAATTCCTGTATCCGTTCCAGCCACTTTAAAGTCCATATCGCCCAAGAAGTCTTCAATCCCCTGAATATCAGTCAGGACGCGGACTTCGGAACCTTCTTTAATCAGTCCCATCGCTGCCCCACTCACGGGTTTGAGAATCGGAACGCCTGCATCCATCAGGGAAAGAGTGGAACCGCAGACCGAACCCATCGACGTAGAACCATTAGAAGAGAGGACTTCCGACACTACGCGAATGACGTAGGGAAAATCAGCTTTGGGTGGTAGAATGGGCAGGATCGCACGTTCTGCTAGGGCTCCGTGACCGATTTCCCGCCGACCTGGGGCGCGCAGAGGTTTTGTTTCCCCAACCGAGAAGGGCGGAAAGTTGTAGTGATGGATATAGCGTTTTTCTAGGTCTTCTTGCAGATCGTCCGACAAGTTTTGAGCATCGCCTGGTGTCCCTAGAGTACAGGCAGACAGAACCTGCGTCAGACCGCGATTGAATAAACCGCTACCGTGAACCCGCTTGGGTAAAACATCAACTCTACAGGAAACAGGGCGTACTTCGTCTAGTTTGCGTCCGTCAACCCGCACGCCATCTTCAACAATTTGCCGTCGCATCAATTGCTTGGTCAAATCTTTGAAAGTGTTACCCAGTGCTTTGCTTTCGGTAGTCGTAATCACCTTTACCGGATCTTCTTCTGGCAGTTCCGCGATCGCTTCGGCAACAGATGCTTTCACTTCATCAAGGGCAGCATCGCGGCTATTTTTGTCAAGGTCAAACTGCGAGAGAATTTGTTTGATTTGAGTTTGGGCGCGATCGCGAATGAAGTCTGTTAAAGTAGAATCCACTTCTGGCGGTGTGACTTGTGGCGGTTCGACCCCTAACTCTTTGAGAAAGTCTTGTTGAGCAGCGATCAAATCTCGCACGGCTTCGTAGCCGAAATCGATCGCCTCAACCATATCCTGTTCTGATAGCTGGTTAGCTCCAGCCTCTACCATAATCACGCCGTCTGGAGTGCCTGCTACCACCAGATCCAAATCTCCGGCTTTAATTTCAGCATAGGTAGGGTTAATAATAAAATCATCTCCTACCAAGCCGACGCGCACGGCTGCCATTGGTCCATTAAAAGGAATTTGCGCCAGCATCACCGCCATTGATGCACCCGTTACCGCTAGCACGTCCGGCGGGACTAACTCATCCATTGCCAGAGTCGTCGCCACGACTTGCAGATCGTCCCGCAGCCAACCAGGAAACAGCGGACGCAAGGGGCGATCGATCAAGCGGCTCGTCAGAATCGCCTTTTCTGGCGGGCGACCTTCACGCCGCAAGAAACCACCTGGAATTCGACCGACAGCGTAGAGTCTTTCTTCATAATCTACCGTCAGGGGAAGAAAATCAATGCCTTCTCTGGCTGTACTTCGGGTTGCAGTAACTAAAACTGCCGTATCGCCTGATTGAATTAACACTGCTCCCCCAGCTTGAGGGGCTAACATACCTACTCTAAGTCGAATATCCCTTCCATCGAAGGATATTGACCTATCCATCTCTACCATTTAGTTTTTTGTCCTTCTTAATCGCTATTCTGATTCTGTCGCAATCCTAGCACCGATATACCTCTAGTGGGTTGTCACGGAAGAAGGGGAGTCGTAGGGGCGAGTTTTGGCAGGACACCTGTATTAGAAATATCCCTCGACAGAAAAGAAACTCAAATTAGCTGGTGCGGATCGCGTGATTATGCCTGCTTCCATTGGTGCAGGACGAATGGCACAGATGATTGTGCAAAAGCGCGATCGAATCGGTAGTGATGGTTGTTAGATAACTGGTAACTGGTAGTTGGTAGTTGGTAACTGGTCACTAGCCACTAGCCACCAGTCACTAGTCACTATTAAATCCGATCGCTTGCTCTTTTCATTGCTTTAGCAAAAATACATTTTTCATTTAGTTCTACTTAATTAAAATAGTATAAAAGTTGATTTGTTTCCCTGACTGGGGTTAGGAGTGGGTGGGTGTCGAAGGCTGCTAAGTTTTTGCTAATTGGTTCAACTGAGACTTACAGTGGTAAGTCTGCCACTGTATTAGGTCTATCTCATCGATTGCAACAAATGGGGCTGGATCTTGCCTACGGCAAACCTTTGGGTAGCTGTTTTAGTGAAGATACCACAGCCGCGATCGCTGATGCTGATGTTGAGTTTGTGACTAAACTACTGAAACTCCCACCACAGCGGGTATTTCCCACAATCTTATCCTTGGACGAAAATGCCATTGGCAAACGCTTGCGAGGAGAAGACAACATCGACTACCGCGAACGCCTGAAGCAATATCTGCAACTTCCAGCAGGCGATCTGACAGTCTTGGAAGGACCGGGAACTCTGGAAGAGGGCAGTTTGTTCGATCTGCGAATGCTGCAAGTATCTGAAATTATTAATGCTTCAATTCTACTAGTGTCTCGCTACAAATCGGCGTTTTCTGTGGAACCATTGATTTCGGCACGACGGCGCTTGGGCGATCGCTTAATTGGCGTGCTACTGAATGATATTCCTCTCGAACAGATGGAAACTGTAGCAGCAGAAGTCAGTCCTTATCTAGAAAAACGCAGTATTCCAGTTTTAGGAATGCTGCCTAGCAACCGCTTACTCAGAAGTGTCAGCGTTAGAGAATTAGTCAATCAGTTAAAAGCAGATGTCCTTTGCCGTGCCGATCGCCTCGATCTGATGGTGGAAAGTTTGGCAATTGGAGCAATGAATGTCAACTCAGCGTTGAGATATTTCGGACAGCGGCGAAATATGGCTGTCGTCACGGGAGGCGATCGCGTTGAAATTCAATTAGCAGCTTTGGAAAGTTCTACTCAATGCCTCATTCTAACGGGCAAGCTTCCCGCACCAACTTTTATCCTTAGTAAAGCAGAAGAACTCGAAATTCCCATCCTCTCGGTCGATCTCGATACGTTAACTACAGTAGAGATCGTCGATCGCACGTTCGGACAAGTGCGCCTGCACGAACCCTTCAAAGTTGAATGCATCCGTCAGTTAATGACAGAACATTTTGACTTTAATCGCTTATTATCTCAACTCGACCTCAGCCCTGCTGTTGCTTTGCCTTAGATCTAAATTATCCATAAATAGTTGCCATTCCCTGCGGTTCGTGCGAGTATTTACCACTTGCTGTAGGTTGATATGTCTCGTTATATAAACACAAACTCTCGGGATGCTTGGCAACAAATTGCATCATCTGGCGATGAAATTTCCCTTTGAAAAATGCTTGCAAGCTTTGCGGCGATCGCCAATAACTTACCATCAAGACTTCATTAGCAGCGCAAATCCCTGCTTTAAGTTGCACGCAGCCATCAGCCGTTGCTGTGGTGTTCTTAATCCACAAGAGATTTTTCCACATCCAAATCAAGCCTGCGCGATCGCGTGCCAAGAAACCGTTCACAAAGGCGATCGCTTCGGGGTTTTCTGGTAACTCAACTTGATATATTGAATAACTCATACGAGAATCTCCTCATTAATTGGTGGTCGATCGACTAATTTTGACCAGTAGAGACGTTGCATATAACGTCTTTACAGCCATTGCAGATCGTTTAATATGCAATTAGTTGAATATACTACTATCATATGCACTTTTTTGCATAAGTAAAGTAAAGAAATATTATGGCTTTAACGCACGCGATCCTTGCCAGATTAATTGATACTCCCTTAAGCGGATACGATATAGCCCAACAATTTGATGGCTCAGTTGGCTACTTCTGGGCAGCAAGTCACCAGCAGATTTATCGAGAATTATCCAAATTAGAACAACAAGGCTGGATTGCAGGCGAAACTGTGCTTCAATCAGGAAAACCAGATAAAAAGCTTTACTATGTGACAGAAATAGGCAAACAACAGCTAAAGTCTTGGATAGCTTCCCCCTCAGAGGCTTCACCAATCAAGGACGATTTATTAGTCAAAATTTTTGCTGGTTATGTTGCTCCTCAAGCGATCGCGATCGAGTTGAAGCGTCATCAAAAAGCACATCAGGAAAAGCTGGCAGTATACAAAGCTATAGAGCAAAAGTACTTTAGCAATCCGCAAATACTATCCGAAATCGAAAAGTTTCAATACCTCACTCTCCTGAATGGTATTAGTTACGAAACCCACTGGTTGTCTTGGATCGATCGAGCAATAGAGTTACTTAAATAGCAGGGGACAATTCGCCATTCGCACTTTTACGCTGCGCTACACTAGCCCTAGTCTTCGACAAAGCGTTTCCCCCTACGGGAAAACAAGCTACATGTTAGCCAAAGGCGCAGCGCTCACGCAGTATAGCGCAGCGTTTAGCGTTACGCAATTTGCAATTCACAATTAACTAACCTCCTGCTACTCGCCACTGATAACTCCCAATTACCAATTACCAATTACCATTCTTCCCTGATAACTAATAACTGTTCTCTGCTAGAATAACTAGGTTGTGTATCCGAACCTACGTCCTTGATCGAGCAGAGCCAGTCTATCAATGTATCCGATGTCGATACCCTTGCCCAAGAGTTGGCAACGATTCAGCAAACGGGCGCAAAACGAATTGCTTTACTGGGGTCGCGTCACGTCCCCCTGACTCATCAGCACTTAATCGAAATGATGAGCTACGCTCTGGTTCTGTCGGGTAATCGGATTATAACTTCCGGTGCGACGGGGACAAATTCAGCTGCTATTCGCGGTGCGATGCGTGCCGATGCGAATATGTTGACTGTAATTCTGCCACAAAGTTTAGAGCGTCAACCCCTGGAATCGCGCCAGCAGTTAGAAAAGGTGATGCATTTAGTAGAAAACGCCAAAAACGACCAAATGTCTTTGGCAGAAGCTAGTGCTGTATGCAACCAAGAGATCGTTTCTCGTTGCCAACAGCTAATCTGCTTTGCTTTCCACGATAGCCGCACGCTTTTGCAAACTTGCCAAGAGGCAGAAGATCAAAGGAAGATCGTGACGCTGTTCTACCTTGACTGATCGAGATGAACTCACAACTCCCTACTTCAGCAATTTTTCTCTTTTGTATTGCAGTAGCAGCAGTACTGGTTTATGTACCGTTTCTCCTTGTCGGTTACGGACGAGTGCAAGCTGGCTACGATATGGCAGCTCCTCGTGCTATGTTTGACAAGCTACCACCCTACGCGCAACGAGCAGCTTGGGCGCACCAAAATTCATTTGAGAATTTCACCATTTTTGCGCCAGCCGCGTTGATGGCATATGTTACGGGAGTTGATTCTACCTTGGCTGTGGGAGCGGCGATCGCCTTTGTGGTAGTGCGATTGTTTTACTCGATATTCTACATAGCTAATATCCCCTTAGCGCGATCGCTGATGTTTGCGATCGGCAGTCTTTGCTCTGGTATCTTGTTTATTACTAGCATCCTACAAGCAACTAGTTATCAGTGACCAGTTATTAGTGGCTAGTAGCTGGTGACTAGTGGTAAGTGGGGTGTAGGCTGTAGGGTGTAGGGTGTGGAGATTTTAAATTTCTTTCTCCCTTGTCTCCCTTGTCTCCCCCCTCTCCCTTGTCTCCCTTGTCTCCCTCTTTCCCTTGTCTCCCTTGTCTCCCTTGTCTCCCCCCTCTCCCTTGTCTCCCCCTCCCTTGTCTTTCTATAGCCTCTAGCCCCTCATTCTTATGGCTTCTACTTTTTCCTTCGATATTGTCAGCGACTTCGATCGCCAAGAACTAGTTAACGCTGTCGATCAGACTAGCCGCGATATTAAAAGCCGTTACGATCTCAAAGATACTCAAACGACAGTAGAGTTAGGTGAAGAGACGATTACTGTCAACACCGATAGCGAATTTACGCTCGAATCCGTTCATACTATACTGCGCGAAAAAGCTGCAAAGCGTCAACTATCTCAGAAAATTTTTGATTTCGGCAAAGTGGAATCTGCTAGTGGTAACCGCGTCCGGCAAGAAATTAAGCTCAAGAAGGGCATCAGTCAAGAAATTAGCAAACAAATCTCTAAATTGATCCGCGATGAGTTTAAAAAAGTGCAAGCTTCAATTCAAGGTGATGCTGTACGGGTGTCGGCGAAATCTAAAGATGACTTGCAAGCTGTAATGGGACGCTTGAAGCAAGAAGATTATCCTGTAGCTCTACAATTCACCAATTATCGATAAAAGTCAAAAGTCAAAAATCAAACTTGGTTTGTGTTGGTTCGATTTCAAGGAAACAGTTCTTTCCCTGGATAACAGCTTAGGTGAACTTTAGCTTAGGTGAACTTTTCTTAAAAAACATCTGAATGTATGTTCATATGTTATCCTGATGGGAGAGGTGAATAGGATTAAAACTATGACGACAGTAACTTCAATGAAATGTGCTTGTGACAATTGCTTGTGCGTTGTTTCCTTAGAGGACGCGATTCAAAAAGATGGCAAGGCTTACTGTAGTGAAGCCTGTGCTAGCGGTCATCCCGATGGTAGTAGTGGCTGCGGTCACACTGGTTGCGGTTGCGGCTGATCTGATTTTGAATTTCGGGTTGTATAAACATTACATATCTAGTAGCTTCCATTACTGTGTTAAAAGAGAGTAGGAAATGAAAGTTTTCTACTCTTAATTAAAGTAAGGGTAGAATCACCTGAAAACAACTACCAACGTTAACTTGGCTCTTAACAGCTATTTCGCCTCCGTGCTGCTTCACAATTGCTTGAGCAATTGCCAAACCTAATCCCAAACCCTTTTGCTGTTGTTGCGCTTGTTCGGAGCGCCAAAACCACTGAAATATTGAAGCATGATGCTCTAGTGGAATACCAATGCCTGTATCTTCAACTGAAACGATCGCTTTACGTTTAGACTTGCGTACTGCGAGAGAAATACTACCTCCTTTTTCCGTATAAGCGATCGCGTTCTCCAGTAAATTTGAGAATAAACGACCCAAATGAATTGGATCTCCCCGCACAGATAAACCAGGTAGCAATTGAGCTTGAAAAGCAATACCTTGTGACGTAGCACGGGCATCGAACTGTTCTAATATAGGTAAAAGCAATTCTTCTAAGCGAATATTTACTGTCTCTAACTCAGTTGGTAAAAGTGCTACCTCGCTGCGAGTTAAAATCAGTAAATCTTCTACCAGATGCTCTAGTTCGTCAGTAGCGTTAGCAACGATCGTTAATTTTTGCCGATCGAGTGGTATTGCTGATTCTGCTTCTCCTGCTAGCAGTGCGATCGCTAGGGTAATTCGCGTCAACGGGTGGCGGAGATAATGAGAGATATTCGTAACAGTCTGTTTGAGCTGTCGAAAGCTTTGTTGTAGCGGCTGGGAGTTCCACTGACTGAGGTGAACGCCACTGATACCAAAGATAAATAAAATAGCGATTCCCTGACAGCCAAGCCAGAGCCGCAGCCGAGCCAAAATCAATTCTAATGGCTGTGTGGATTCGCTTACCCGAATATATCCTTCTAGATGTAGCGTTTTTAGCTTCGGATCGCTGACATAGACAGCAATGGTGGCAATCCGTAATTCTCTCTGCTGTTGGAAAATAGGCGCGATTGGTTGCCAGCGAGAATGGAAGACATTTCGGGAGATGGGAAGAGAAGGAAAGCGATTTCCTTGACTCAAAAGTAATTTACCATCAGCGTCGAACCATTCCCAACTTTGAGTTTTAGCAGCAAAAAGTTTGCGCCAAGGAAGCTCATGTAGGTTTTGCCGATTTTGAGATTTCACGATCTCAAAACTCGGAATTGCAGCTTGTGCCAAAGTTAAGAGGCGATCGTCCGATTGTTTCTTTAGAGCATTACCAATTGAGTTGTACGTCGTCAGGGAAAACCCTCCTAAAAGAGCTGCCGTTGCTGCTAGATAAGCAAATAATATGCGTCTATAGGAATACTTGAATTTTGTTTGAGGAACCATACCTAAAGATAGAAGCCATAAGCTTCAAGAAAGGATGCGGCAGAATAATCAACATTGCAACTTTGACAAAGCCAGTATTTTTTATGATGAAAATTTATTATCAACGAATACTAAATTGCTTAGTAATTCAAATAAAACAGAAAAAAGTAACAAACTTAGGACAAAATCAGTTAGTAGTAGTAGTAGTGACTAGTAACTAGTGGCTGGTGACTAGAAACGACTCTAGAGACTAATCACCGGTTCCACCAGCACTCCAACCGTCTTCACGGAGTCTATCGCAGCGTCTACTGTCAACCGTCAACCGTCAACCGTCAACCAGTTGTTAGTTATCAGTGAATAGGCACAGAGAACAGCCTACAAATGAGCAATGACCAACAAACCAACAACCAATGACCAATTAAGCTGTTTCTGGCTGAAAGAAGGCTGTAGGATGAATGAGAAGATCGGCAGAAGAGTGTTTTTCTACCATTGCTTTACAGATAGTGCAGCGATCTAAGTCTGGGCGAGAGGGAAGTTCGTACATGATATCTAGCATTAGCTCTTCTACAATTCCCCTCAAGGCTCTTGCACCAGTTTTACGCCGATATGCTTCTTGGGCGATCGCGCGGACAGCATCTAATTCAAACTCAAGTTGAACGTTATCCATTTGTAATAGCTTTTGATACTGTTTCAAAAGCGCATTTTGTGGCTCGGTTAAAATCGCTATCAGTCCTTCTTCGTCTAAAGGTTCCAGCACTGTAACAACTGGCAATCGTCCGATTAGTTCTGGAATTAGACCGAATTTCACTAAATCTTCCGCTCCCAGATGATTTAATAAATAATCTGTTTGCCTTGTTGTAGATCTTTCTGGCGATCGCCCGAAGCCCATAGATTTTTTTCCCATCCGTTGTTCGACTAGTTTTTCCACTCCGACAAAAGCGCCGCCGCAGATAAATAGGATATTTTTGGTATCAATTTGGATGCTCTCTTGATAAGGGTGTTTGCGTCCTCCTTGTGGTGGTACGTTAGCGATCGTTCCTTCTAATATTTTTAACAGTGCTTGCTGCACTCCTTCGCCCGATACATCGCGAGTAATAGAGGGGTTTTCACTTTTGCGGGCAATTTTATCAATCTCATCAATATAAATAATTCCTTGTTGTGCTGTTTCTGCATCCATGTCTGCCACTTGTAACAATCGCAGGAGGATGTTTTCTACATCATCTCCGACGTAACCTGCTTCTGTGAAAGTTGTTGCATCCACAACAGCAAAAGGTACGTCTATGACTTGTGCTAGAGTTTGAGCCAGGAGTGTTTTACCGCTCCCCGTTGGTCCAACCAAAAGAATATTTGACTTTTGCAATGCCACATCATTGCGATCGCTGGACAAACGCTTATAGTGATTGTAGACTGCTACTGAAAGAACTTTCTTCGCCTGTTCCTGACCGATAACATGGTTGTCCAAATACTGTTTTATTTCCCTTGGTTTGGGGATGGGGTAGTTGTTAGAATTAGTAGTGGTTTTTGGGGTACTAGGTTGAGGTGGAGAAGTGTCCAAGACTTCTTGACACTGTTCGATGCATTCACTACAAATGTTAACACCCGTACCAGAAATTAGCTTATCCACTTGAGTATGGGGTTTGCCGCAAAACGAGCATCTTAATAATGAAGTGTAGTCAGGCATATTTACTTTTTCCTTGGGGTTAAAATGTATTAACTGAAATGTTTTAACTAGGAATTTGTCTTTCCATTATCGATAAAAATCCGCACAGACTTATCGAAAGGATTTCAACTAACCAATGCATTGATTCAGGGGCGATCGCAAATCCCCAAATTAGTAAAATTGAACCAGCTAAGCAGATAGCAAGTCGATGAATTTCTTCGGTCATTTTGCAACCAATCCAAGTAAAGCCGAAGCTCATAGTCCAAAAAATTAAATATGTGATATGCATAATTTTGAGGAGGGGGATAAGGAAGAAGTCAAAAGTCAAAAGTCAAAAGTCAAAAGTCAAAAGTCAAAAGTCAAAAGACTAGTCACCGATCGCTGATAACTGATAACTGATAACTGACTAGGCGATATGCTGCAAAGCCGTTTGTTCTTCTATGGTCTGCTCGAAAATATTCTTGAGTGCTTGCAAAAACTCAAGTTCTATATACGGCTTGGTGAAATAGGCGCTAGCACCTAATTGAGTTGCTAAACGGCGATGTTTGTCGTTACTGCGTGATGTCAACATAGCCACGGGAATTTTGGCAAATTGCGGCTCTTGTCGCCACTGACAGAGAAATTCAAAGCCGTTCATATTCGGCATTTCAATATCGCAAAGTACTAGTTGTACCGTGGGAGATTGCTGTAATTTTTCTAGTGCTTCTAATCCATCCCGCGCTGATAAAACTCGATAGCCAGCCTTTTGCAACGAAAGTGTTAGCGTTTGGCGCATCGTAGTTGAGTCATCTACAACTAAAATTGTAGGACGTTCGGTTTTATGAACAATTGCTGTTCGGTCGCGCCACAAATTATTGATGTTTTGTTCTCTGTCTTGTGATTGACTTTCAGTTGTCTGAATTGTATTTTGTTGCCGTTCTAGGACATATTCTAAAAGGCTGATTCCATTAATCACGGGAACTAAACTACCGTTTCCTAGTAGAGTGCAGCCATAGGTATATTTGGGAGGCGAAACGAGCGATCCAAAAGGTTTAATTGCTAGTTCTTGTTCTGCCAACAAGCAATCAACTTCTAACGCCAATAATTCGCCCTCCCAACGTAGTAGAAGCATTGGCAACTCTCGTTCTTCTACTGTGGTTGTAATTGGAGATTGGCTGTTAGCAACTTCTAACATTGGACGATTGTATTCTAAAAGATCCGCCAACCGATGGATTGGTATGATGTGTTCTCGCCAGCGCAACAGCTGCTGAGTCCCCGTGCGATTGATGCGATCGCTTGGCGTAGTGACAATATTTTCAATACTGTCAGATGGCAACGCTACGGTAGTTTTCCCCGTAGAGCAAACAACCAAATTCGCGATCGTCAACGTGAGAGGCAAGCGTAAAATAAAGGTCGTACCCTCACCAGGGAAGGAACTGACGCTTACAGAACCGCGCAGCGATCGCAGTTGAGAACGGACAACATCCAAACCCATGCCACGACCGGAAAGTTCGCTAACGTGGTGAGTGGTAGAAAATCCTGGCTCGAAGATAAATTCTAGCAACTGCTCTTTCGAGGCGCTGGCTGCTTCTATTGGCGACAACCAACCCAACTCTACGACCCGGCTGCGAATTTGTCCCAAATTTAGACCCCGACCGTCATCTCTAACTTCAATAATTGTTTGATTGCCTTTGTAATAAGCACAAATCAGAATTTCTCCGTTTTCCGGCTTACCTTGCTGTTGGCGGATTTCAGGTGACTCGATGCCATGAGCAAAGGCATTGCGGAGTAAATGCAACAGCGGGTCGTAGAGTTTTTCCAAAATCGCCTTTTCTACCTGTACCTCTGTCCCTCTCAGCTTCAAATTGACAGGCTTGGAGTAAGTATGAGACATATCCCGCAGCATCCGAGAGAACCGCTTGAGAACTTCACCCAAAGGAAGCATTCGCGCTCGCATTAATTCATCTTGGAGTTGGGAAAAAACTTGTTGTTTCCGCTCTAATATTTGACTCGATTGCTCGGCAAATAAAGCAATATCCTCTACAGCCTCTTCCAATTGGACAATTTCTTCTAGAATTCTTTGTAATAGAGGGTGAACCGCTCCATAACGATCCATTTCTAGAGGATCGAAGTCAGTTGTAATTGGTAGTTGGTAATTGGTAGTTGGTAATTGGTAATTGGTAGTTGGTAGTTGGTAGTTAGCAATTATTCTCCCTTGTCCCCCTTGTCCCCCTTGTCCCCCTTCGCCCCCTAATCCCCACTCCCTTCGGTCGTGGGATCCCCGAGTTCCCCCTTGTCCCCCTTGTCCCCCTTGTCCCACAACTTCCTGCTCCCTGTTCCCTGCTCCCTTGTCTCCCTCAGCTCTTCTCTCTAGCTGACCGATCAGTTCTTGAAAGTGAGCAAAACGGCGGAGTAACTCTTGGGCTGAGTTTTGGGTTTGCTCGGTTTGCAGGGCAATGGAGTTACGATTGACGACTAATTCACCCAATAACTTATGCATCCGCTCTAATCGGCTTAATTCTACTCGCGTAGAAACAGCTGTCGCTATCTGTGATTCATCTGTGTAGGAATTGGTAGTTCCTACTTTAGGGCGATCGCCCTCTATTTTGCTTTGAGAAATTTCAGTCGAGTGGGATAAGGACTGAATCGGCGATAAATTTGCCGCAGGGGAAATAGTTAGGGAATGAGCATCTGATTCGATCGCGCCATTGGAATCATCTTCAGTTTCAGTGACGAAAATAATTCCAGGGTCGATCGCCACTGCTTCTATTGGTGCTGTCTCGTCGCCAAATAACAGCTCGTCTAATAAAGGCGAGAATTCTGACTCTGGGTTAGGAACCAAATCGACGCTCTTTTCTGTTAACGCACAAAGGGCAGCAGACGGACTCCCTCCACTAGTGCGATCGCCTGCTAGTACGGCAGCTCTGCTATTGTGAAAATCAGCTAGGGCAACTTGAATAATTTCTCTAGCGCGATCGGGATAGGTGTCTAGTGCAGTTAAGGCTGTTTGGGCGATCGCCCCAAATCCTGGTAAATTCAGCAGCTCCGCAAATCCAGCAAAGACTTCTGCCTGCGCCCGTAATTCTCCAACCACCTCGAAATCTTGGGGGTTGGCAACCACAGCCGCCAATCGTTCCAGTCCTTGTACGACATCAGTTTCAAAGATTGAAGCTACCAAATCGACCCCAAGTTCTGAGGACATGGGCATATAGCGATCGATCTGAGCTAAAGCATCTCCTAAACGTTCTTCTATTTGATTAAATACGGGTTCGGCTACTGCTAATGTTGCCGCACAGTCAATGCTGCCGATGGTAATTTGTTGCAGTAGGGGGACGCGCAGACAATCGTAAGCTTGCAGTAATAAACCTTCTAACTCTGAATCTATTGCTACAGAGCGGTTGTACAAAGCCCGAAAAACATCTTCTAAACGGTGGGCAATAATTTTAATTGGCTCTAAATCCAAGCAAGCTGCACCACCTTTAAGAGAGTGAGCTGCACGCATCAAATCGTGAATGCGTTCGTGCGTGCGCTCTTACTTCAGACTAAGCAAGCCTGCCTCGATCTCCTGTAGCAGCTCTGGCACTTCTTCAATAAACAGACGGTAAGCTTGGTCGCGAATGTCGGGAGTAATTAGCATGACTGGGAACCAGAGGGGGACAAGTCAAAAGTCAAAAGTTAGAAGTCAAAACTAAGGAGATAGGAGATAAGGGAGACAAGGAGGACAAGGGGGACAAGGGGGGCGAAGGGGGACAAGGGAGAAGACAATTCTAGTCACTAGTCACCAGCCACTAGCCACTAACTAACTTTGAATTGACCGACGCTGGCTTGGAGCGATCGCGCGACGGTTGATAATTGTTGGAAGGAAGCGGAGACTTCGGTTGCAGTTAGGGAGGTAGTTTCGGCGATCGCTGCGACTGTGGCGATGGTTGTCGTGGCTGCTTCTGAGTCTTGAGATTGCTCGATCGCAGCTTGGGCAATTGCTCCTACGAGTTGATGAATGCGATCGCTGGCGGTGGTAATGTGGTTTAAACTCTGACGGGTATCGTTGACGAGTTGAGTCCCGATCGCTACCTGTTCTGTGCCGATTGCCATTGCTGTAGCAACTTCATTGGTTTCCCGTTGAATCCCCGAGACGAGCTTTTCAATTTCTGCTGTTGCTTTGGCTGATTGTCGGGCTAGCGATCGCACTTCATCGGCAACAGCCGCAAAACCGCGTCCTTCTTCCCCTGCTCGCGCTGCTTCAATGGAAGCATTCATGGCGAGCAAGCTAGTCCGCTCGGCAAAGTGAGCGATCAAATTTACCACTTTGTAAATCTTTTGCGATGACTCTCCCAAACATTTGATCTTCTTGACGGTTTCGGCAACAGTCCCCCGAATTGTCAGCATTCCATCTACGGCACGATCCATTGCTATATCCCCAGATGCGACTGTCTCCATCGCTTGGCGCACGTCTATTTCTGCGCGTTTGGCGTTATCCGCAACAGTATGGGCAGAATCAGCCATCGCTTGAATGCGTTCCAAAGCAGTGACAATCTCTGTCGATTGCTGCCAAGCTCCTTGCGAGAGGGCTTGGATTAACGGCTCGTTACTGCTAATTGCTGCATCGACTTGTTTGGCGGCTGTTTGTGCCTGTACCGCAATTTCTTGCAAGCTTTCGACTGTAGAGTTATAGGAGTCAGCGATCGTGCCGATTTCATCTTCTGTGACTCTGGCGCGGATTGTCAGGTCGCCTTGACTAATTGGATCGACTTCAATTAGCAAATCCAACGCTCGTCTTTGCAACTGTTCTTTGGCATTTTTCTGTTGTTCCAAAAGATCGGCACGCTCTAACGCCAATCCTATTTGAGTGGCAATCTGGGCAAAGAAATCAACCTCTACTTTCTGCCAGTGACGCGGAACGTTACACTGATGCACGACAAGTAAACCCACACAGCGATCGCCGAGTAAAATTGGTGCAGCTAGACTGGATTTGACGGCAAGTGCTGTTAACTGTTGCCAGTACTCATCGCTCGTATCTGCCGGTCGGATCTGAGAAATGACTTCGACTTGACCTTTTTGATATTGTGTGTATTGCTCTAGGGCATAGTTTTCGATGTTTTTACCCAGTATGCGAGTTATACCTGCGCTTGCGGCTTCGACAACGACGCTACCATTGCGATCGCCATCAAACCAATAGACAATTGCGCGGTCGGTTAGCAAAGCGCTGCGGGTCTCGGCTACAGCGGTGTTGAGAATAGCTGGGCAGTCGATTGCGCTACCAATCTTCACGGTAACATCTTTGAGTAATTGCGATCGCCGAGCTTCTGCTGCTTTGAGCTGCACGAGTTCTTCTAGCTGCTTCGCCATGCTGTTGATGCTAGTCTCTAAAACAGCCATTTCAGCCGTGCCACGGACTGCCACGCGAGTATCTAACTTACCTAAACCAATTTGAGCCACAGCCCTAGCAGCATTTAGAATTGGATAAGTCGCCCGCTTAGCCAAAACTGCGGCGATCGCGGCGATCGATACGGCGGCTACTCCAGTTCCCAACCAGAGAACTCGGCGCAGTTCTAGTAAAGGTGCAAAGGCGCGATCGACGGGACGAGAAACCACCAATCCCCAACCTGGTTCTGGTAGTCCATCCAATTGACCGATCGGCGTGAAGCTCATCAGTGCATTCTCACCATCGTTTTTGTCCCACGCGACTTGAGTTGAAATTAGCTTGTCTTCATGCCTGGGTCGATCTGTAGAGGCAAGCGCTAAAACCTTGGCACGCAAATGCGGCAGTTCGCGAAAATCTTCTCCCAAGTAATGCCCCACTAGCCCAATTTCATCAGCCGCAAACACATTCCCGTCAGCACCGATCAGTTTGTATTCCCATCCTTGCGCTTCAATATACTCAAAGGTTTCGTTTAGATGAGTCAACGGCATCCGCAAGCGAACAACTCCTACGAGCTTATTTGTTTCTATATCTTTAATTGGAGCTACAACTTCTAAACTAATTTTGCCGGAGGTAGGCGCAATTTTAGGATTGTTAACTGCGGGAGTTCCAGTCGCGATCGCCCGCCGAAAATATTCGCGATCGCTATAGTTTTCCGTGCGCTTAAACGGCTGCGTTGACTTGGATTGAAAGATTAAATTTCCTTTGAGGTCGAACACGACGATACTGTCATATCTACCATTACGTGCCTCGACAAAGCTATCTAACAGCGCAATTTTCTGTCCTTCAGTCGCCGCTGCCCTCAGCTTAGAATTTGCCAACATGGGAGAATTACCAATTGTCTCGGCATCATCGATTATTTGCTGCGTCGCCATGCCAATGCCGCGCCGAACATCAAGCGTGCGGTTTTCTTGCTCGGCAATAATTTGCTGCTCTAGGGAACTATTGGCTACGGTGTAGGCAACGCCGCCAACAGTTGCGACTGGAATAGCACCAATTGCGATCGCCAAAATTGTTGCTTTATGTTGCAAACTCAAACCTTTCCAGAACCGCAAACCCCTAGATAGTGAAAACTGCCAAGGCGAGTTTGGCTTTGTTGATGGCGATTGGCTCGCTTTTTCAGGTGAATCTGGCGCTACTGCCGAAACTCGCTCCCACTGAGGCGAGATGCGATCGCGATCGGAGTTTGGCGGATCGAGTTTGAGAGTTGACTGCGACATGAAATTTACCTCATGGCTGTAGAGAAGAGAGCTGGGAGCTGGGGGAGCTGAGGAAGCTGAGGAAGAAAGAAATTTAAAATCTTTACACCCCACACACCACGCACTGATAACTTTGTACAGACGTTACATGTAACGTCTGTACACTGATAACTGACAACTGACAGCAGCAACGATCGCTTTGACCGATAAAATTGCTGTCATTTCGCTATCGCCGTTTAACTGATATCCGCGCACGAAGGGAGCGAAGGGAGTGGAAACGGCAGTAAATGGCGGCGGTTGGATTGTATCTGGATTGCACCATTCGATATCGTCAATTCGCTCGATAACTAAACCGATGGTTTGGGTTTCTGCTGTCGGTGCGGGTAGGCGATCGCATTGGTTAGCTTGCAAGACAACTGCCGTATAAGTTGGAACGTTGCTGGTTTGGTAGCGATCGCCAGCAGTCAGCCCGACTAATTCAGCTAAATCGACCATCCAGAGAATTTCACCCCGCCAGTTGTAAACTCCCATGACCCAACTTGGCATGTGCGGGATCGGGACGATCTGTTCCGCAGACAGCTTCAAGATTTCTAGCAACTGAGTCACGGGAAGCAAGGCTGCTGTGTCTGATTCGAGGTAAAAGCGCAGAAATTGCTCGTCAGCATCGGTGAAAGTTACTCTTTCTGGTGATGCCTCCTGGGAGTCTAACTTTGGTGACTTGGATACCATAATTGTCTCGCCTCACACGTTAGGTTCAAACCATGAGAGTTGTTTCACCGTGTGAAACCAATAGCAGTTGCTTCACAGTGCGAATAAATTCTTCTGGCGCTACAGGCTTCGGTAAGTAAGCGTCTGCTCCTTGCTTTAAGCCCCAGAATTTATCCATGTCAGTCCCTTTTCTCGAACAGAGGATAACAGGGGTATTTTTGGTGGATGGGTTAGCTTTTAAAGCACGGCAGAGTTCAAATCCACTCCGACCTGGCAAGACAACATCTAAAATAATGATGTCAGGCTTGCAGTCACTCATTTTTTCCAGAGCTTCTTCTCCGCTCTTAGCAGCCAAGACGCTGATCCCGCCTTGTTGCAAATAGCTGGCGATCGCTTCCCGCTCGGTCAAACAATCTTCTACAACGAGGGCAATATCCATAGAATTCACCAAAGATTGGCAATTAGCGAGCTTGCGGTTAGCGATTCGCAACGAGCGACTAGCGATTAGTAACTGCTCTGTGCTTCCTGCTCCCTGCTCCCTGTCCCTAAACTCAGCAACAGTTTTTCATTCCCTGGCTACATGCTTGCGCCAGATAAGTTAAACTCTTCATCCGCAACAACACCAACTGCTCGTAGAAAGGATTGAGCTTACATAAGGGTGGAACGTGCAGCAGACTGCGATCGAAGAATCGAATGTCTCGCTCGAAGGGACAACTTGCTGGAATCAGGCGACAGACAAATCGAGCCGTTTTCGGGCGACGAATCTCGATAGATTCCAGTTTTTGTTGAGTTGGCTGTATTAAACTTTGCCAAAGTTTGTTGGTGTTTGCTGTGGTATTCATGGTTGTTGGTAATTGGTAATTGGTAATTGGTAATTGGTAATTACTTCCTTGTCCCCCTTGTCCCCTTGTCCTCTCTTACCCCTGCTCGTACGCTTCCTATACACTGTGTTTGAGATGTTTGTGAATTGCGCCTAGAACTCGATCGGGATCGATGGGCTTGCCCAGAAAATCTGAGGAACCGACAATTTTAGCTCTGACGCGATCGATAATGCCGTCGTTTCCAGTGAGGATGACAATTGGCGTGTGCTGGAAGCAAGAAAGCTGACGCAGACGGCTGCAAAGTTCGTATCCGTTAATATTTGGCATCATCAAATCAAGAAAGATGAGATCTGGTTTGATGGCTAGCAAAACTCCGATCGCCCGCAGTGCATCATTTACGCCCACAAATCGATAGTTAGCTGTTGTCATCACTTTTTCCATGATGTGACATACCCAAGGACTGTCATCTACACAAGCGATCGATGGTGCTTGAGTATCATGAGGTGTAGGTGATGAGAGAACCGGAGCGGCAAGATCGGGAATATTAATCAACTCCACAAACCCTGACTGAATATATGGCAAGAGAGAACGCAGTGCCGAGTTGACATCTCGCTGCATCTGAGCGGCAATATCCCGTAGCGTATGTTGTCCGTCTAGTAGTTGACTCAAGGCTTGATAAGCTGGAGCAGAGATGCTGTGTTGCAATTCTGCCGATTGTTTAATAACTGGAGCGCTGTTAGGAGAATAATTGAGTCTGTTTGCTTGCCAAGCTTGCCACAATCGTTCGACTTCGGCGATCGCTTGAGCGGCATCGATCGCAACTACGGGAGTCAGCTTGCTGCTACTGGGCTTGAGTTCGTAAGCAACCTGTACTGCTTGAGTCACATCAAACAAAACTTCGATAATGACCGACCAGGCAAATCTTGCCATTTGTTCTGGAGTTATCTGCTGCCGTTCGAGCCATGAAGTCAATAACTGATACTGCCAGCAGACGCTAGAACCTTCAATCGAAGTCGTGGCTAGTTGATTCTCCCATGATTCGTTGGATAGCGAGCGATCGCTTGCTATTTGAGGTAAGTGTGTTGCGAGATTCCGTCTCCATCGCCTGACTGGATGTTCTCCACCAGTAGCGTAGATAATCAAACCTCGGTGAACGTGCAGAATCCATTTTCTACCGCAGGAGTTTGTCAGAATCAGTTGACCGTTAAACCGCAACTGCTTCAAGGTTTCAAACAATTCAACCTGCTTTGGGGGGGTAAAATCCCGAATTAATGGAGCATCATTTCTCCTAGTTAGCAGGGCATCAACTGATTTTTCAAGAATGCTGTTATTCATTGCCTGTTCCTGCAATCTGTTTTTTTCTTACTCTTGGGATTTGTTGACTACCCTGCGTTGAGGATACATTTAAGACATGAAATCTCTGCCATTTGCACCTCAGTGTATAAAATAAACCTAAACCACAAAAGGTGACAAAATCGGAACAAGAAAGAGACAAAACTGGGACAAAATTTAATCGGTAATCGGTAATCGGTAATCGGTAATCGGTTGTTGTGTGGTGAGGCAGTAGACAACAAGTCAGTTTTAACTTCTGACTTTTAACTTCTGACTTTTAACTTCTGACTTTTAACTTTTGACTTTTAACTTTTGACTTTCTACGGGTCTTGCTTGAGACGATAACCTACACCGTAAGCGGTTTCAATGGGATCTCCAGGCGAACCTGCTAATTTGAGCTTCTGACGCAAACGTTTGACCAAAGCTTTAACTGCATCTTCATCCGGCGGTTCGTCGAAAGACCAAAGATTTTCTAAAATTGCACTACGACTGAGAACCTTAGAGCCGCTTCGCATGAAGAGTTCTAATAAGCGATACTCTTTTGGAGTCAGTCTGAGGGGACAGCCTTTATAAGTCACTTCCCGCGTGTTTACATCCAAAGATAAATTGCCACTTTTCATTGCTGGAGGTAGGGACGAACCACCTCGGCGTAATAAAGCGCGGATACGTGCCGATAATTCTTGCAGTTTGTATGGTTTGATCACGTAGTCATCTGCACCCGCATCGAGTCCATTGACGCGATCTTCGGTTGCATCTCTGGCTGTTAACATCAAGACTGGCATTTGATAGCCTTGAGTCCGCAACTGGCGACAAAGGCTTATGCCATCCATTTTAGGCAGCATGACATCAATCAGAACTAAGTCGTAATCAAAAGACTTGACAAAATCCCAACCAGCGTGACCATCAGCGGCAACATCAACGACGTAATGTTGGTTGCTGAGTGCTTCTGCAAGTAACTGATTGATGAGTTTATCGTCTTCGACTAGTAACAATCTCATGATGGTATGTCATTCCAAAAACAGGTTAGCAAGGGTGAACCTACTTCTCAGAAGGTTGTCAGGTGGCGATCGCTCAAACTAATTCTTTGCTCAAATTAATTCTCGGACTAGTTCATGTTACAGGTAATTGCTGCGACGAGAAGTAAAGAAAACTGAATTTCCTTGTCAAAAACTATACACTGAAGGACAGAATGTAAGGTATCGGCACGATTTAAGCGGTTTTTCGCGGTAAATCGAGAACGTTACCACTAGCAGGGCGCAGCACGCGAGCGCAGGGGGCAAATTGGATGATATGTTCGAGGTTACGAACAATTGTGACGCAGATAGCATCTAAGGGCAAGTCATTGGCATCGCGACCGAAAGGTTCTTCAATTTCTGCCCCTACTTCATTGATACCTAAGTAGAGAAAACTCATAAAGGCAAGGATCGGTGCTGTCCACCACTTGATACCACCAACTAGCTGAAAAGGTAAAAGCAGGAAATAAATCCACAGCAAAGCATTGAGAGTAACGGTATATACCAAGGGAACGGGGGTTTTCAGGATGCGTTCGCAGCCACCTAAAATGTCTACCATATCATCTAATAGTTCGTGCAAGGATGTCAGCTGAAAAATGTTTAGGCGTTGGCGCTCGAATTGATGTTGCAAATAATCCCCAATCCAATAAGCAATTTCTAAGGGAGCGTGATTGACACTTTGTAGTTGATGATATTGTAACGGTGGCATCATCGGCTCCAATTCTGAATTCATTGGTTCTCGCCGTAGGTGGATTTTCATTGCCACAGCAAAGGCAGCAACTAGATAGACAGCAGCACTTTTTTCGTCTCGCTCTTGCGGTTCTCGTTGTTCGATTGTAATTGAGATTCCCCGTGCTAAATTGCGCGTAGTATTTACCATTGAACCCCAAAGTTTGCGCCCTTCCCAAAAGCGATCGTGGGCTGTATTGGTGCGGAACACTAGGAGTAGGCTGAGAATGACGTTAAAACTAATAACGACATTTTGAATAATTTTACTATCACCAAAGAAAGCAGGCAACTTTCCATAATGATCGAGTACAGAAATTAGTAAGCCGTAGCTTCCACACGCGATTACCCAGGGCAGAATTCCATGAATGACAGAAATTAAAAGTCTTTGAGTAACTTGCAGCCAGTGTAATTGCTCTCCGGTATAGATTTGAAACTTTTCGCGAAACGATCGCAAGGCTACTGATTTACGGTGATGTGACTGCGATCGCTTGCCGGAAGCAGAAACTTTTGGCGATCGATTTTGGCGACTGCGAGCCTTTTTACTGATGGGAAAAATCATCAACTCAACCTCATTCTACGAGCATTTTCTAGCACCAATGACACAAATTTAATCGTTCATCTCTTTCAAAGTCGCTACCGTTGATGGTGACATCCGGCTGAGGGAACGGAAAACCCAATACTTAAAAATTGTGGCGAGAATGACCGGAACTGTGGCGATAAATAGAAAGATTAAACCGCGATTTGCTGCAATTCCTAAATGACTGGATAGTCCTTCTAACAAAACTTCCCAACCATGAGGAGAGTGAAATCCGACAAAGATATCGGTAATCAGAATAATTGAGAAAGCCTTAGCACTATCACTCAAGCCAGTTACAATATTATCCATGAATGACTTGAGCATCATAATATCTTTACGTCGCCATAGTAACACTAAAGCAAAAGATAAAACAGCGATGATATCAGCAAAAACATTACTAACAGCGTTATTGCTACGATGACGAAATTCCTGAGAAATTTCAGTTGCTTTATCTTTGACCTTTTCTTCAATTGCTTCTGAATTTAGTGCAGGTGCTGCACCCATCAAACGTTCTAGCTTGAGTTCTTCTTCAAAGGTTTGCAGTTCTTTGAGTGCCTCTTCTTTCATTTCAGAGTTTAAGAAGACTGGCGTAACTGCTTCGTTTCTCACGCGATTGACAATTGGTTGCACCAAATAAAGTTTGGACACTTGCTGAGTTATTAAAGGAATCAAAATCAACAATGCCAGTAACCTAATGGCAACGACAGTCTTTTTTTGCGATCGCCGAAATGATTTGACAACTTCTGCTTCTGCATTTGGGTCAAGCTCATTCTTGATCTTATTAATTGTGCGCTCAAGAGAACGCGGTAGAACTCCAGCTTTGACTTGCGGTTCGGCATTTTCCGAAGCTGAATTTCTAGAATTTTTGCGGTGGAGTTGCCTCGATCTAGATTTTTCCGGGGCGATCGCTTGTTTCACCTCAATGACTTGAATTGGTGGAGTGGGTAGCTGGAATGAAGTATTGGCTGGTAGATTATTTGAAAAGGGAACTAACGCTGATGCTTGCGGTTCGAGAGTGTATTTTGTCAGAGTTCCTTCAGTAAAAAAGAGCCGCATCAGGTGGTCTTGTCCCAAATTTCCTTGCGTAGAACTGCTCGTATTAAATTCCTTCATTTGCTGTTTGAGTATACTTAAATGCTTCTCAAAATCAGCTTGCACGCTAGTAGGAATTTGAGCATCGTTAGCGGTTGATACAGTTACTTTACCACCATGAAAATATCGGTCTTCAATCGATTTTATGCTCAGCGCGGCTTGATACGCTTGTTCTAGCGATCGCTCTGGCGTACCAAAGATTTTTCCTTTGAGTTGAGAAAGGGAGTCTGTGGATTTGTTGAAGAAGGTAGAAGTCATGCTGCAACTGGGGTGTTTGGAGTGCATTTTGGACTAAATTCTGCGTGAGGCGATCGCTGTTACCTGAAACTCTTTTATAGGCGATCGACCACTGCTTTTGGATGCCAATGAGTACGGCTGGGATGGGAACTCGTGTAATAAATGTGACTGTGGGGCAAACGATGTCTTGGTTGCGTAGTAATGTCATCAGTATGCTACTCGTCAAGGATCGTAACTGTTCGGGACAGTGCATACTCATCCCTCAGTCCTCCTCTCCATACTTGCAGGGTGAGTGTTTAGGCAACAAGTTTTAGCAGAGGGTGTTTGCCTTTTTGACAGGAGTTAATTTGACGGTAGCTATTTTGAGAGCGGTGACTCTGAGCAACAATGGGTAAACTTTCTACATCTGACTGGCTAGTAATTATTGCTCCAGCAGGGATATGTTTTTGATTGGGAATGCCAACAGCCATAGACAGTGGTTGACGCGATGCTGCTTGACCGTTGGTGGTAACTAATTTCAGTTTGGGTGTCATGGTGAAGTGAGTAGTGAGTGGTGCGTGGTGAGTAGTGCGTAGGGGATCAATTCCGAATTCCGAATTCCGAATTCCGAATTCTTAACTATGCTGCTTTCAATTGCTCAGCATTACCAATGCCTTGATAGCCAGTGGCTAGCTGCGTGTTGACGTGAACCACGGCTTGATTGAGGAATCTGAGGGGATATTCGTTAGTAATTAAGGGTAAGTTGTCAGCAGCTTCTTGTGTAGTAATCAGAGAACCTGCGGGGACGTATCTGCCATCGGCGATATTAACTCCCATGACTAAAGCTTTGGGTTCGATAACGCAGTTATTGCCGACTGTGGCTCGAAATACTAAAGATTGCATTCCGACAAAAGTATCAGTACCAATGCTGGCTGGACCGTGGACTTGACATTGATGCGCCAGGGAAACGCGATCGCTGATGTATACTCCATAGAAGTTACCTTCAACTTCTACGACAGCCTCATGCACCATTTCACCATTGACGTGAGTTTCTAAAGCATGAAGCACTACGCAATCTTGTACGTTGACATCATCTCCTACCCAAATCGGTTGTCCTTCATCACCTCGTACTGATGCTGCGGGAGCTACCATGACTCGCTTACCAAGATAAACGTTACCAATTACGGCAGCTAGAGGGTGAATGTAAGTGGTAAAGTCGATTTTTGGCGAATTTTGTTCTTGATTGAAGGATGCCAGCACATTAGCGTGAACGTTAGCAGACTGCTGGGTGCGATCGCTTTTGATAGAGAAGATGTTGCTCATGGGATTACCTCTTTCGTGGTTTGACTTGGGAATTTCCTTATGCATGTCATAAGTTAAACCAATAAATGTAATAAACCTGGAATAAAAAAGTGACAAAGTTGAGACAAAGTTGAGAATAGGTGAAAAAGCGCTTTATCTCGCCAAGCGGAGAATCTCGCTAGTTGAGTTTTTCTCGTCTCATGTACTTTACAGACACGGCATTTGAACCAAGGCAAGTATCTCAGCGTTCTGACATCTCACTTTCTCATCTACGCCGTAGTTCATTTGAAGAACTATCAATGACTTTATAACCAATAACTCATGACAGACTTATACTAATTCTGTTTATCTCTGTACTAAATGAGATCCCCCCAACCCCCCTTAATAAGGGGGGTTGGGGGGATCTCTTGTTGCGTAGTTTTGAAAAAATTTGTCTCCCGTGGCTCAACGGAAGCAGTAGATAACTGAAGCCTTGTTATGAAAAAATGAGAGCTTTCTCATAAAGTCTTCATGTTAAGTTCACGATCGTAATGTAATATTGAAGTCGCTGTTTTATTACCTTTTTTACACTATTCTCATGTACGATTCAAGTTGAAATAAAACACATCGCATCTCACTTTCTCTAAAAATTGAGAGCGATATCTAATTGAGTTGAGGTAAGCATAATTATTCAATGTTTCAATCATTACGCTGGCTATTTTTACTAACTTATTTATTAGTAATGTCCGCTATATTTGGCGCTTCTAGTACAGCTATTTATATCTTTTTTAGCCGTAGTCTAGAGCAACAGTTAAACGATCGCTTACAGATTTTGGCTGAAGCTGCTATTCCTAGTTTGCGAATCATCAAAAGCCGAGGAATTCAAAGATTAGATGATGAACTTCCTTGGCAAGAGTTATTTCGCCACAATCAAAGCCTCGAATGGTTTAATCCTAAAGGTAAGCTCTTAGCGAAAGAGGGAAAATTTTTTGCTAATTCGTCATTGTCGCAAGCCTTAGTTGATGGTTTACAAGAGGGCTTTCCAATCCTACAGCAACAAGGACAAGTTCGGACTTTTTCTATTGCTGTTTATACCGAAGATCGAGATAAAACCACCTTACGCTTAGAAGGATATATTCGCGCTAGCGAGTCTACTCAAGATTTGATCTGGAAGTTAGATCAACTGCGATCGGGTCTGATTGTGGGAGGAGTTACAGTATTACTATTAAGTAGCATTAGCGGTATTGGTTTAACTTGGCTCACTCTCCAACCAATGCAACGTAACTTAAGGCGATTAAAACACTTTACCGGAGATGTAGCGCACGAACTACGCAATCCCCTAACGGCGATTAGTACTACAGTAGATTTGTTACGTAATAGTCCAGAAGAGTTAAGTTTAACTCAGGTGAGAAAGTTAGCAATTATCGATCGCGCCAACGAGCAAATCATTCATTTAGTAGAAGATTTACTATTTTTATCTAGGGCAAATATCGCAAGCGATCGCCTCGATCGCGATTTTAACTTTGCACCGATTCGCTTAGAAGAGTTACTGCAAGATTTAGTCGAACGCTTTGAACCACAAGCTCAAAGTAAGCAAATTCAGTTCACCCCACATTTACGTACTGGTATAGTCGTGAAAGGCGACAGCCATAAACTCAGCCGCTTATTTTCTAATCTTTTAGATAACGCACTCAAGTACACAACCGACGGGGGAAGAGTGGCGTTATTTTTAGAACAAGAGCAACGATTTGCCGTGATTCGGATCGAAGATACGGGAATTGGTATTCCACCAGATTCTCTACCACTGATTTTTCAGCGCTTTTGGCGAGCCGATGCAGCTAAATCTGAAAAAGACGGTTTAGGCTTAGGGCTAGCGATCGCACAAGCGATCGTCCAACAGCACAAAGGTGAAATAAAAGTCAGCAGTAGATTAGGTGCTGGTAGCAGCTTTCGCGTGTTGCTACCACTAGATGCTCAGGCGTAAATCGCATAAAAAACGAAGAGACGTTACATGTAACGCCTCTACATTTAGATAATGAATTACATTTTGACTTTTAACTTTTGACTTTTGACTTTCCTAATAGCCGCCTTCTTCTTCGTATTCTGGTTGCTTGATTTTCTTGGGAATATTCAAAGGCTGCGGTTCCTCATCTTCTCCCCAAGCGTCACCGTCGAGATCGTCATCCAAATCTTTCGGTGCTGTGTATGGCTTTGGTTCAAACGGCTGGGGTTCGGGGTAGCGGGGTGGAGGTGCAGGCGTATAGCGATCGCTTCCCGACGCTTCACTCCAGTTTTCTTCTTCCTCTAAATCGCGATCGTATCTGTTGGGTTCGTACTGCTGGCGGCGTAATGGCTGCTGTTCGATCCGAGGTTGGACTGTTTCATACTCGTATTCATCCTCATCCCAGGCTTCCTGTACCGCAGGTTGAGTTGTCTTTAAAGGTTGGGCTTTTGGTGCTTGCAACGGTACGCCACTTCCTAGCTGGTTTTCCGGTCGCACTGCTGTGGGAGTATAGTACTCGTCTTCTTCTTTCTCCCAAGGTGCTTTACCAATACCAAGCCTTTCTAACACCCCAACACTCAGACGATTAATTCTTTCTTCAGCACCTTCAAATACAATTAGCCGATTGGGTCCACTGCTAACAACTTCTTCAATTGGCAATTCATAAGTACTAATTACCTGGTCGGGGATCTGGGGTAAACCCAGCGAAGCGATAATTAGGGAGTAAATTTTGCCTGTTTGAGCGTTAAATGTAAAGCCACGCACCCGCCCCAAGGGTTGACCTGTTTCTGTAATGACTTCACAATTAACTAAGTTGCTGTAAATCTCTACATCAATATCTTCGATCGCGTCTTCGTTCTCCACCAAAATCACATCGCCGATTTTGCTGATGCTGCTCAGGTACATATAACGCGGTACGCTAGCAAAAGCGATCAGGTTGTCTCGCAAACCAAGAGCTACAACCTCCCTGCGATCGATATCTACCCATAGTTGGCTGACAACTCCTAATACTTTGGCGTTATCATCCGCGATCACCTTTGTATTTAAGATGTCGGAGCGTTTAATAGTGTTTTCAGAGGTCATTGCTTTGCGGAGTCCCGATCTCGAATCAGGGTTAACGGTTAATACTTTCTAACGATCGATACTATTATGATGGAATCCTCAACCAAAGTTGTCTGAGGGTTACAATTTGATGCCTAAAACTTGCGTGTAAGCTCCTCGCGCTTGCGTTACTCCTATTGTACGTTCGGCTGATTCTATCATGGGTCGGCGCAGGCTCACGACAATAAACTGTGCTTGTTTAGCCTGTTGTTCGATCATTCTAGCTAATCGTTCCACATTTGCCCCGTCTAGGAACATATCTACCTCATCAAAGGCGTAAAAAGGTGATGGGCGATACCGTTGTAGGGCAAAGATAAAACTCAGCGCCGTGAGTGATTTTTCTCCCCCCGACATAGACGCGAGACGCTGCACGGGTTTACCTTTAGGATGTGCAACTAAATTAAGTCCACTGGTAAATGGATCTTCTGGGTTATCGAGTTGCAGAAATCCATCCCCATCTGATAGGGTGGCGAAAATAGATTGAAAGTTTTCATTCACCGCATCAAAAGCTTCTTGAAATGCTCGTTGGCGTAAGGTGGTAAAGTTTTCAATCCGCAATAACAATTCAGTGCGTTCGGCTTCTAGGGTCAATAATTTTTGACTCAATTCTTCTAAGCGAGCGTTAGTACGTTCGTATTCTTCTAACGCCAACATATTGACAGGTTCCATTGCTTCCATCCGCTTGACAAGCGATCGCAATTCTTTCTGCAATTGTTCCAAATCTACCTTATCTGGTACTTCTGGTAGGGGATCGGGCATTTCTGCGGCTTGGATTTGAATCTGTGCTTGTAAGTTAACTAAATCTTCTCGCCGCGATGTTTGCGTTTCTTGCAACTTTTGCTGTTGCCATTCTACCTGTTGTCGATCTAAATGCAATTCTCGCAGCTGTTGTTCGGCGCGATCGCGTGCTTGTCTTTCCGCCGTCATCCGCTGTTCGATTTCTTTCAAGGATGTATGGATCTGCTTTAAATGTTCGCCAATTTCCTGTAATTGAGCATTGACAGCAGCTTGCTGCGCTTGATTTTCTTGTTGCTGTTGTTGGTAATCTCGCGATCGCACTTCGCATTCTTGAATTTTTTCGTGCAATCTTTGAGTTTGATTTTCTATGTCTTTCAATTGCTGTTCGGCGTTACGAACTATCTCGATTCTAGTTTGTAATTCCTGTTCTTGCTGTCTAATTGCGGCTTGAATTTGCTGCCATTGACTGTTAGTTTGAGATTGTTCTAACTCCACTAAAGCTTGGCGCAATTGTTGTAATTGTTCTTCTTGTGCGGGTAAATCTCGTTCTAAAGTCTCTAATCTAGCTTGTACCGTAGATAGTTGTTTTGTGTTCTGAGCTAGTTGCGATTGCCCAGTTTCCACTTGTTGAATTAGCTTGCGAATTTCTTTTTGTAATTGCTCCTTCAGGAGATTATTTTCTCTTTGTTTGGTCTTCGCTTCTGTTAATTCTTGAGATAGATTTTTAGTTTTAGCTGCCAAATTACCAATCGATTCACCACACCGAGCTAAAATGCGATCGATTTCTTGCAAGCGATTTCTTAACTCTATAACTTCCTGGGATTCAGTAGCATCGCTCGTACCGAAATGCAAACTGGAATTTTGCTGGCTGATACTACCCCCAGTCATCGCCCCACTAGTTTCTAACAATTCTCCTGCTAAGGTGACGATCCGATATTGCCCTAAATGAGAACGCGCTGATTGCAAATCGGCAAAAACAACCGTACTACCAAAAACATAGCCAAAAATATCTTGATAGCGGCGATCGCATTCGATTAAATTAATTGCATAGTCGATATAACCATTGGCATAGCGCAACCCCGAAGCAGGCGAAAATCGCGGGGCTTGAATTTTATTTAGGGGTAAAAACGTCACCCTCCCCCCTCGTTTTTGCTTCAGGATCTCAATCCCCGAAGCCGCCACGCCATCATCCTCTACCACCAATTGTCCCAACCGCGCCCCCGCTGCAATTTCTAAAGCTAGTTGATACCGAGGTTCGACTTTCCCGAGTTGGGCTACCAAACCACAAATCCCGCTTAAACCTGATTGCAGCAAAATTTTTGTGGCAAAAGTGCCTTGAGTTTCCTGCAAGGCTTGAGACTGCGCCTCCAACTTATCCAACTGGCGCTGTTTGTCTCGTTGTTCTTGAAGTAAGCGATTTTGAGTTTGCTGCTGAATTTGCAATTCGGCTTCAGCCGCAGCTAAAGATTGGGCTAACGATTGAATTTGCTCAATTTGACTCGATAATTGAGTTTCTATTTCAGTTAATTGTGTTTGCTTTGTCGCCAGCTCTGGCTCTAAAGTTTGAATTAACCCAGTCTGCTCTTGAATTTGCTTTTCTAATTGATGCGATCGCTCTTTTAATTGCGCTTGTTCGGTGCGCTGGGGTTCTACAGTTTGCAGCAGAGATTCAACTTGGCGGCTAAGCGCGGCTTGTTGTTGTACCCAAGCATCAGAAGCATCAGCGACTGCACTAGCTTCGGTACGACTTGCTTCTAAGGTTTGTTGCGCCTCATCCCGTTGTTGACGCAGGCTAGAAAGTTGAGCAACGATTTCTTGCTGCTGTTGTTGCAACCGCACCAGAGAATTTTGGTGTTGTTGAATTTCTAACTGTTGTTGCGTGTAAGCATTTCCGGCATTTTCATAAGCATTTGTCAAGTCTCTTTGGCGATTTTGTAACTGTCGCCGTTCGGCTTCCTGGGTGGCTAGAGTTGATTGCAGAGATAAGAGTTCTTCTTCCCCCAAAGTCTTCACTCGTGCGTTGAGTGCGTCTAATTCTGCCGTTACCTGCTGAATTTGGGTGTTGAGGGTAGTAAGTTGAGTCGTTAATTCAGCCAGCGTTCGATCGCCCGTTTGAATTTCCGCCACCAACTTTTCTTGTTGCTGTTGCAGCGATCGCCAAACTAAAACAATTTCCCACTGCTGCTTTTGCTGATATTCTATTCTCAGCTTTTGATATTTCTCAGCTTGGATGCGATCGTGAGACAGGCGATCGCGCTGGGTAATTAATTCAGTTTCAACGATGCGGTAGCGGTCTTCCCTGTCTTTAACTTCATTTAAGGTTTCTTTTGCTTGGATAATCTTGCGATCGTAATTCGCTACCCCTGCTAGTTCGTCAATAATCTCCCGCCGTTCTCGCGAGTGCATGGAAATAATACTCGTCACGTCCCCTTGCAGCACGACGTTGTAGCCTTCAGGATAAATGCGGATCTGACTTAGTTGTTCGTGCAACTCAGTTTGAGTACAGGTAGAACCATTAATGTAATAAGTTGACGTATACGAACCCTGTTGAGTGACTCGTAAGCGGCGCGTAATTGTTAATTCATTAGAGGTGAGGAGTGAGGAGTGAGGAGTGAGGGGTTCTTCTTCCCCCGTGTCTACCGTGTCTTCCTTGTCTCCCTTGTCCTCTAACTCTTCAACATAATACCCATTCCCATTCCCATTTCCATTAACCTTTGTCCCCTCTGCTTCCTGCTCCCTGCTAAGCGCTCCCTCTAAATCGAAAGTCACCGTCACTAGCGTTTCTACTGCCGATTTTCCGCGTGTGGCTTTGTCGTGGTTGACAAGATCGGGTAGGCGTTCCGCCCGCATTCCCCGGGAACTTGCTAGACCGAGGCAAAACAGGAGAGCATCCAGAATATTAGATTTACCGGAACCGTTGGGACCTGAAACGACTGTAAATCCTGGTAGCAAAGGAATTTTCGTCGTGCCACCAAAGGACTTGAAGTTGGTGAGTTCTACGCGCTTGACATGAACCATGTAGGCTGGTCAGTAGAGGAGTGTGAGGAACAAGTGTATCAAAGTCAGGATGCCCAACAGGTTAGCATAGATTATTCAATTGGCTACAGTTTCTAATGGGAGTCGGGAGTCGGGAGTCGGTTCGTAGTGTAGAGACGTTACATGTAACGTCTCTACAAAGTGCGTGGTAAGAGGTGACTGTTCCCTGTCAACCGATAACTGATAACTGTTCAAAGTAAACCCATACTACGCAGGATATTTTTAGTAATTGCAATCCTTGCTTTGGCATCCTCTGGTTTATTAATGTCCATACTGAGGGCGAAAAAGTAAACGCGATCGCCTCGTTCTAAATAGCCTACATACCAACCTACTTGGGGTGTAAAGTCCCATCCCCAACCCGTTTTTCCTCTCAATTAATGTCTCGATTACCGTGTCAACGGCAACAAGGCGATCGCTAACATCAAGAATGTGAGGTATTTGTAGCACCAAGACATACAATCTTTGGATGAAACATTCAGCCGGAAATATGAACACATTTAACCAATGATAGTTTTCATTGAGATGCAATACGCGATCGGTAGGGGCGCACATCTGTGCGCCCCTACTAATGTATTGTTCTTCATAAATCCGTCTAAATATATTCCGTACAGATAATTAAAAATTGCATGATTTGCTCATAAATTCATCTCTCACTCAACTATCGATATTGTTGAATTTAACGATGAAATGATATTTGACTATCTGCAAAATCCACAAATACCCACACACCCCGTTATTCTGACTTCTGGCTTAATTGGTCATGAGTGAGTAGCGATTTGGTGTTTGGTGCGTGGAATACTTCTGACTCTTGTACGGGCGGATTTTGACTGAGATTTCTAGCCCCATTTGCCAGCTTATTTGCTAAGGATCGCCCCTATGACTTCTGACTCCTCAATTTTGACTTTTGACTTTTGACTTTTGACTTTTGCTTCGCTTGTCAATAAGCTCTTGGCAAGTGAGAATAGAAAAGTAGTCGAAGTTACAAAAAAAATTGTAACAAAGATGAATTTAGATAATTTCAAGGGTTGTAGTTTCTGTAACAATATTGGAGAGGGCGATCGCAGGGAGTCAATCCAAATTAAGTAACATAGCGATACTTTTTATCCGCCATCACTGAAGTTTCAATCTTTAAGTTGCAGTATCCAGCAGTTTTAAAAATAAATTTAATTTGCGAGAATTCCCTATGCTAATCCAAGACAAGCAGCAGCGTGACTGGAAGACAATTATTAAAAAATTTGAAGCAGTCTTAGGCAAAAATGGCGTGGTACAGCGTCGGGAGGAATTAATTACTTATGAGTGCGACGGACTAACCAGTTATCGCCAGCGCCCCGCAGTTGTCGTGTTGCCAAGAACGACAGAACAAGTAGCAGAAGTTGTAAAGATTTGCGATCGCCACAATATTCCTTTCATTGCCCGTGGTTCTGGTACTGGCTTATCTGGTGGGGCATTACCAATAGAAGACTGCGTGTTAATCGTCACCTCGATGATGCGGCAAGTCCTCAGCGTAGATTTGGAAAATCAGCAAGTTGTGGTACAGCCAGGGGTGATTAACAACTGGGTGACGCAAGCAGTCAGCGGTGATGGATTTTACTACGCCCCCGATCCTTCCAGTCAAATTATCTGTTCGGTGGGCGGGAATGTTGCTGAGAATTCCGGTGGGGTACATTGTCTTAAATATGGTGTCACTACCAACCACGTATTAGGCTTAAAAGTCGTTACCCCCGATGGTTCGATCGTCGATTTGGGCGGACAAGTACCAGAAATGCCGGGTTACGATCTTACAGGCGTATTTGTCGGTTCTGAAGGTACGTTGGGAATTGCTACCGAAATTACGCTACGGATTCTCAAATCAGCCGAATCAATTTGCGTCTTGCTTGCCGACTTTACCAGCGTAGAAGCAGCAGGGGCAGCGGTTTCAGACATCATCAGTGCGGGAATTATTCCGGCTGGGATGGAAATGATGGATAACCTCAGCATCAATGCTGTAGAAGATGTTGTTGCCACGGGTTGTTATCCCAGAGATGCTACGGCAATCTTGTTAGTAGAAATTGACGGCATAGCTGTAGAAGTCGCAGAAACTAAACAGCTGATTAGCGATATTTGTTTGAAAAATGGTGCAAGGGGAATTACTACGGCTAGCGATCCTGAAACGCGCCTCAAATTGTGGAAAGGACGCAAAGCAGCATTTGCCGCTGCCGGACATCTCAGCCCCGATTACTACGTTCAAGATGGGGTGATTCCGCGTACTCAATTGCCCTACGTTTTACAAGAAATTGAAAATTTGAGTCAGCAATATGGCTATCAAATTGCGAACGTATTTCATGCGGGTGATGGGAATCTTCACCCATTAATTTTGTACGATAATTCCGTACCAGGGGCATTGCATCAAGTAGAAGAATTAGGGGGAGAAATTCTCAAACTCTGCGTTAAAGTGGGTGGTAGTATTTCCGGCGAACACGGCATTGGTGCAGATAAAAAATGTTTTATGCCCGAGATGTTTTCTGAAGCAGATTTGGAGACGATGCAATATGTCAGGGAGGCGATTAACCCCAAAGGTTTAGCTAATCCCGGCAAGATCTTTCCGACTCCTCGTACTTGTGGGGAAGCAGCCAAGATGACTGATATTAAAGAGTTTGCCTCAGTTGAGAGATTTTAGATCCGCGAGATCCCCCCAACCCCCCTTTTTAAGGGGGGCTATGAGTTGGTGGATTAAAGTGGAGCAGATGGAATAATATACATTAATTCTGCTTTTTCTGGTTTCGCCTCAGCAGGTGCTAATTTCAGCCAATCTTGAAAGCTAATTCCAAGTTGCGCGATCGCTTTTACTTCTGACTGGTATGCTTTAATTCGATTGTATGTTTCGAGCATAGCTTCAATTCTGTTCATAACTTTAGGTAAGTCTGTATAAATCTTAGGAACACTCTTATCCTCTACATATGCCAAAACAGCATCAGGGAGAGATTTCACCCAAGAATCAGAACTTTGTGCTATTTTGAAAAAGTTTTCACGCTGAGATTGAAATACTGTATTTTCATTCTTGATAGGATCTAACCATTGATAAACTGCTGTTAGTTTGCGTAAAGTGATGCGATCGCTCAAACTAGGATGTAAATAAGCTGCTGGATTAGATGTTAGTAAAGTATTAACATATTTTTCAACCAACGGACGCAAAGTGTCTAAACCTTTCTGTAATCGCATTTGTGCTACTATTGGTTCTTCAAGCTCAAGATAGCAACGTGCCTCTGCAATATAAGTAAAAGATAAAGTTAAAAGGTATTGTTCGGCAACTCTAAGACTTTGCTCAATCGCATTCATAGCATAGAAACTATAATGTTTCTCAGCTTCTAAAAATCGATTAATAGCTTGCATTGCACTAATTCTTCGGTTGTCAGGATTACTCATGGTAAAAGCACTATCTGCTAAATTTAGTGCTGCATAAAAATTTGCGTAGAATGAGAGATCGATTTTACTCGCAAGTTCTTGATTTGACTTTAATAATATTTCTTGTGTTTGCTGCAATTTTTTTTCAATTTCGTTCAAACGATTTGCTACCATAGTAAATCCCATGACTGAAATTGCTAAGTTGAGTGTAGACACTCCTAAACTTAGGATACTAGCCACAGAACCTAGCGGTAAAGATCCTGAAAATTCTGAAACTGATTCGCGTAGCCAAGCAACAACTTGCTTAGTTTGAGTATCACGAATAATACCTCCAACCCGCTCTAAAGTTCCATCATTTATCCCAAAAGCAATTTCTTCAGGAATTACAAATGTTGCATTTACTGTATTCATAGTCTGATTATTCATAAATGAAACTCCAAATTTCAGAATGTCAACTGCAATAGCTATAGCGCTATTTACCTGTTCGCTTTCATGTTTGCCAGTTTTACACCAACTAGAAAAGTGTTCGCAGTTGTTAAAGAGAAGATTGTATCTATCTTCACCTAATCGGCTTTCAGCTCGTTGAATTATAATTTCTGGCAAATCGCAAATCTCGTATTGCCTAGTAAATAATTGCTTTCCAGAAGTAAAAGCATCCATAGAAGTACGAGAAATGACACCTTGCATCGATTCACCTATGTAGTGAATAGCTGTGCCATCACCGCAATCAATTCCATGATGAGTATAATTACCACAATTAATGTAGATATGATCCCCTTTTGCCATAACTCACACTAAAATAAAATATTGAAGATGCGATCGCACCTCTATCCAGTATTCCCACAAAATAAATAGCCACTAACAATTAACATGCAAAAACGCAAAGACACCAAGATTTCTCTTAGCGCCTTTGCGTCTTTGCGTGACAATTTTAATCTATCAAAAATTCTTTATCACCATATCATATTCAAAGGACGGGTTCATATAGCCCCCCTTAAAAAGGGGGGTTGGGGGGATCTTCTGCGGCGTAGTCAAACAGCAAATTGGGATTAAAAATTAAAACTCGTCCGAATTACCCCAACATATTGATTGCTATTATCGCTGTTATTTTCAGGATTAAATACTACCCAAAAACCCGGAGTCACAGAAATATAATCGTTAACTTGAAAACGGTAAAAAGCCTCAACATGATATGAAGTGTCATCTTCATCGCGCACGTCGCTATCTGTCACTCTAGGAGGTAAACCAACCAAAATCCCCGGTAAATTACCTTCACCCCCCACATCTGGGAAAGTTAAACCCACAGCACCATACCAAAGATCTGCACTATCCCCATCTTCAACAGTACTAGCAATAGTTCCTCCACTACCATCGGCGATCGCACTCAAACCCGAACCATTAGCACTCGCACTGATGTAACCTACCCAACCATGTAATTGAAACTTGGGTGAAAAGCGATAAAACCCTTGAAAAGCAAAGATGTCTGCGGATGTCGCAATATCGTCTCCAAATGGTTCGCTAGCCAACAAACTCCCCGTACTACCAGTGAGATCCACGACTCCCGCCGGATTATAACTGCGCGAGTAAGCAATTCCAGCCGCACCCCAATCACCATCTACAGCAAGTTGTGCTAAGGCGTGATACGTACCGTTAAATAAACCAGCACCATCACCAGGATCGCTGGGACTACCAGCTAAATATCCTAGAGTCAAAGTTAAACTCTCGGCAATCTCCCAATTCACCGCCGCACCACCACCACCGCGACGATACAGGGGACTGTATTCGCCAAACAGAGAGGGAATACCTCGGCTATCATCGGCAATGCTGGGAGGAGTCAGAGTATCTGTAATATCGGTGTAACCAACTCCGGCGGGACCTACAGTAAAGGTGAGGTTGGAACCCACGGGGAAACGATATAACAAGTGCGGTACAGTTACATCGTTCTCAGTATTTGTATCAAAGTTAAGCCGTGTCATGTTCGTACCCGACACGTCTTCCATATCGCCAAAGTTACCAAATTCCAAACGAGTCCGTAGTAAATCTCGTCCGGTAAAACTCGTTTCAAAATTCATCCGCGAACGATAGCCGAATATCGTATTAGAATCGTCCTCATCTTCAGCTATGCGATCGCCAAACGTATCTGTAATTGCTGTAATTAAACTGACATTAAGTTTTGTCGTTGTCGAAAACTGATTTGCTTCTAATTCTGCTGTTTGTGCTTCCAAACTATCAACTCGACCGCGCAGAGTTACCAGTTCCGTACTAAATTCTGTTTGCAAACGTTGTAATGTTGCTAAGTCTTCTTTCGTCACTACATCTGCACTAGCTGTAGCAATTAGTTCGTTGACTCGATCTAAACAAGCATTCAATCCTGCTGCAAACTCATATCTCGTTAAAGCACGATTTCCTCGATAAGTTCCATCGGGATATCCCGCAATACAACCATATCTTTCTACCAAAGATTGCAATGCTTGAAATACCCAATCTGTCGGTTGCACGTCTGATAGTTGAGAGACTGACGTAACTTGAGCCATACTATTTTCTAGCGGCAATGCTAAGGTAGTTTCCGCATTCATTCCTACTAAAGCCGCTACTAAATTCGCAGCCAGAAACAATCTAGCGTGCGGCAATTTTGTGTTCATCCGTTCGCCACTCACTTTATTTTTTACAAAAAATTTTACCCTGCTTTTATTTAGTCTAAAGAGAAAACCTTTAGGCTCAACAATAGCTGTTTTTTAGCAGCATTACATCTTAATAAATTAAGAATATCATCGAGCATCTAGCTACAGTCATATATCTTACGGATGAGTTTGGATTGACTTAAGAAAAATTCAAGAAATTGGTTACAAATTCTAAATTAATTTGCTAGAAAGCACAAATTATTTCTACGATTAATTATTAGGAGTTTTTGGGTATTAAGAAAATATCTAACCCACGACTGATAACAATTAAACAAAATTTAGTTTTCACTGAAAATTACAGCTTTTTGCGGCTAGGGATCGACAAACTACGAGAAAACCAGGAAGTAGGCGCTCGGAGCATTCCCGCACCTACTTCTTAATTTTTCTTCACAAAACTTTTCGTTCAACGTTTAGTTAAGAAATTTAAAAATTGTAGGAGAAGACGGTGGCTGCTATAGATATCGTGTTTCTCGTTGCTTACTTTGTAGGTGTAGCGGCGATTGGTTATTGGTCGAGTCAGAAAAGTTTAGCGACTAGCAAATCATATTTTTTGGGCGGTGGAAGTATTGGCTGGGCAGCAATTGGTGCGAGTCTATTTGCTAGCAATATTTCTGCCGAACACTTCATTGGATTAGCAGGTAGCGGCGCTAGTTCTGGTCTAGCAGTAGGGCAGTTTGAATGGATTGCCTGTTTTATGCTATTGCTATTAGGCTGGCTGTTCGTGCCGTTCTATCTCCGCACTGGTGTATTTACAATGCCGGAGTTTTTAGAAAGGCGGTTTAATCGTCAGTGCCGTACCTATCTATCCGCAATTTCATTAATTGCTTATGTCTTTACAAAAATTAGCGTCGCGGTTTATGCAGGGGCGATCGTTCTGCAAACAATTTTAGGCTGGAATATTTGGCTAGGTGCGATCGCCTTGATTGTGGCTACGGGTGCGTATACAATTTTTGGCGGTTTGAGAGCAGTAATTTATACTGATTTCTTCCAAGCATTTATTCTGATTGGCGGCGGAATTTTCTTAACTGCAACAGCAATTATTGATGTGGGTGGTTTCGGTGCTTTGTATCAAAAAGTCGATCCCAACTTCTTTAGTTTGTGGAAAGACATCAATCATCCCGATTTTCCCTGGACGGGAATTTTATTCGGCGCACCCATCTTAGGTTTGTGGTATTGGTGTACAGATCAAATGATCGTCCAACGCACCCTTGCCGCACCTAATATTGAAGTCGCAAGGCGATCGACAATTTTTGCTGGATTTTTAAAACTTCTACCTGTATTTATCCTTGTCTTACCAGGGATCGCCGGGAGAATTCTGTTTCCCGATGTAGAACCAGACCGGATATATGCCACGATGGTGAATAATCTCCTCCCGCCTGGAATTAAAGGATTAGTGGTAGCTGGGTTGCTGGCAGCGTTGATGAGTTCTCTTTCCAGCGTTTTTAACAGTAGTTCCACGCTAGTTGTGATGGACTTCTACCAAAAATGGAAACCAGAAGCAAGCGATCGCGAGTTAGTGCGAGCCGGACAGATTTCGACTATTCTACTGGTAGTGACTGGTTTGCTATGGCTCCCCTTTATCGGGTTGATGAGCAATCAGCTTTACGTCTATCTCCAGTCAGTCCAAGCCTACGTTTCGCCACCGATTGCTGCTGTCTTCTTGATGGGGATATTGTGGAAACGCGCTACTGGTAGGGCAGCTTTCAATACCTTAATTACTGGTTTTATTTTGGGTGCAATTCGATTTATCGCCGAAATCGCCGTAAAAGCAGGTTGGATAACTTGGCGACCTTTGGTAGCCTATGCCACAATCAATTTCTTACACTTCGCGATTCTGCTGTTTGTCATTTCTATTGCCATTTTGGTACTTGTCAGTTTAACCAGTGCTGCACCAAACCAGAGACAACTAGAAATCTTCCAACACTCAGATGCAGAGTTGGAGAAGTTTGCTGGTTCGCATCGATCGCACAATCTCAATGTTAGGTCGAGTTTCATCCTCGCCGCGATCGTCTTGGTATTTTGGGTTGTTTTTAGTCCCTTTGTCGTTAGTTAATCGCTAGAAAAAGTAGAGACGTTACATGTAACGTCTCTACACTGCTAATTCTTCGGCGACAGTTTCAGATTCAAAATTGACAAAACCAAGATGATTAAAAACATTGCCAAACCGATCGTGCAGGCGTAGCTAATATCTAAACTACTGCCAAAAGCTTGTTCGTAAAGGTAATAAACAATAGTTTTAGAACTGTTGCGGGGTCCACCTTTGGTCATGATGTAGATTTCTTCAAAAACCTTGGTGGCGGAAATGGCAGAAATGACAGCTACTAGCATTAAGTAAGGTCGCATTAATGGCACTGTAACATCCCAGTGTTTGCGCACGCCATCGGAACCGTCGATCGCAGCAGCTTCGTATAATTCTGCTGGAATCGACTGTAACCCAGCTAAATAAATCACCATGTAGTATCCCAGTCCTTTCCACACTGTCACCGCGATGACGCTAAAAAGGGCAAATCTGGGACTAGTCAGCCAGGGTATACCACTAGTTAAAATTCCAGTTTGTTTCAATAATTGATTTAGCAATCCATTCTGAGCATATAACCACCGCCAAGCAATCCCTGCTACGACCATAGAAATAATCACAGGCGTGTAATAGGCAGCGCGAAACCAGTGCATTCCTCGTAGTTTCTGGTTAACTAAAATCGCCAAAATCAAAGGAATTGCAACCAAAATCGGCACGGCGATCGCCAAATACAATATTGTATTTCCCAAAGTTTGCCAAAAGACTTTATCCTGCCACAAACGCTCAAAGTTAGCCAAGCCAATCCATTCAGGTGCTTGGGTTATGTCGTATTCGTAACGAGTAAAGCTCAAGTAAAATGCTTGAAGGGCAGGATAAAAGACCGTTAACCCCAGAACGAGCAGTGCTGGTAGTAAAAATAAGTATGGAGTGAGGCGCTGTTGAATTAACGTCCAGTTAATGGGAACGGATTTCTGCATGGTCATTGCTTTGTAGTGGCAATCAGAGCTTTTCGATGTTTCTAGTGTTACTCGAATAGGATTTGCAAGTAGATAGCGGACGTGTAAAAGTTTTCTCGCTTCATTTATAATTTTCTGGTCGCTGCTAAACACGACGGTTGGATGGCTTGAATCAGTGTAGGTTGTATTGATATCTAAGGCAACGGAAATATTACTATGAAAACATGCAAGGTTATTTCAGTCTCTTGCCTAATATTCTCTACTAGTATTTGTGGGTGTCAAATAGATACTTTGAACGCACGAGCAACTCAGCCGAGTGTTGCGGCTGCTCAAGAGCCAGAAAATTCTACAGGTGTCCAGCTTGCAAGTATAACTTCAGCGTCAGCTAAAACATTGTTAATAACGCTTAGTAAGGACTCGAAGCCTAAACCGATCCAGACGCGATCGGGACCAGGGGGTTTAGAAGTTGACCTCGTGCGTGCTGGCATCACTGGAAAAATTCTCACTGTCGAACTGCTCTATCGCAACCCAACCAGTGCATACACCCGCAATGTCGAGATGCCGATTCAGCAAGTTAGCTATATTGATGATGCGACAGCAAAACGCTATGGCGTGCTTAAAGATGAATCCGGTCAATACTTGGCATCGCCGTTGGGAAAGAGGGACAAAACAATCGTGGATTTGGGAAATTTTTCTAGCGTCGAAAAGTCTAAGGTGGCGTGGTTTAAGTTTCCTGCACCGCCTGCCGGAACAAAGACTATTTCGATTAACATTCCCGATGTAGGTCCTTACGACGGTATATCGGTACGACCATGAAATACGTTCTCCTCCAAGCGGCTTTCAGCGTTTCTGCGATGATGTTGGCAAGTTGCAATGAGCCGATCGAGAAATCTCGTGATGCTTCTACTGCTGAGTCAGTTAATCCGAAACAAGTACAGCAGTTTGCTACTGCGCAAGTACAACCGGAGCCGTTGAAGCAGGAACGAGAACGCGCCTCATCTTTTCCGGATTCCGGTAGTCAATTAACAGGTGATGTTAGCGATCTGGAAGGACTGGTTGCTGACTTGGATGGTCGTATTACAGAGTCGGAAACAATTATCGATCTGCCAGCTGATGTGCTGTTTGATTTTGACAAAGCTAATATTCGTCCCGATGCTGTTCCAAGGTTAGAGAAGTTAGCTCGCCTGATTCAACAATCCGGTAGTGTTATGGTGCAGGTCAACGGTTATACAGACTCGAAAGGCAGCGATGTGTATAACATGAAGCTATCCCAGCGTCGCGCTGCTGCGATCGCCCAGTGGCTTGCTAGCAAGGAAGGCATAGAGTCCGAACGCTTGCGGACTAAAGGCTATGGCGAGAGCCAACCTGCCGCACCAAATGTGAATCCAGACGGTTCGGACAATCTAGAAGGACAGCGGACAAATCGCAGAGTTCAAGTAATCATTTCGCGATCGTAGGTTTTGTCCTCTGCCATCCGCTTTAAGAATTCGCTTCGATATCAACCCAGACCCAGATCCGTCACAGCACCGAGACTGCTAGAAGATACCAACTTGGCATACTTTGCTAACACGCCTGTAGTATACCGTGGCGGGCGGGGTTTCCAGCTAGCGCGACGTTGGGCTAATTCTTCATCCGATACGTGCAGGTGTAAGCTACGGGAACGAGCGTCGATGGTAATTGTATCCCCCTCTTGCACCAGGGCGATCGCACCTCCTACAGCGGCTTCTGGGGCGACGTGACCGACGACCATACCGTATGTTCCACCTGAGAAACGCCCGTCAGTGATTAATCCCACCGAATCTCCTAAGCCAGCGCCGATAATTGCCGAAGTAGGGGCTAGCATTTCTCGCATTCCAGGACCACCTTTAGGTCCCTCGTAGCGCACGACGATGACATCACCTGCTTGGATCTGTTTTGCCAAAATTGCCGCTAGACAGGCTTCCTCGGATTCAAATACCCGCGCTGGACCCGAAATTTTTGGTAGCTTCACCCCTGTAATTTTTGCCACCGAACCTTCTGTAGCCAAATTTCCCTTCAAAATAGCTAAGTGTCCTTCAGCATAAAGGGGATTTTCCCAAGGACGAATCACATCTTGGTTTGCAGGTGGAGTATCGGGGACATCAGCTAAAACTTCAGCAATGGTTTGTCCGGTAATTGTCAACGCATCGCCATGTAATAAACCATGTACGAGCAACATTTTCATCACTTGGGGAATCCCGCCGACTTTGTGTAAGTCTGTTGCTACATATCTACCACTCGGCTTGAGATCGCATAGGACTGGAACGCGGGCGCGAATAGTTTCAAAATCATCTAGAGTGAGTTCTACTCCTATTGAATGGGCGATCGCCAGCAGGTGTAAAACAGAATTGGTAGAACCACCCACAGCCATGATCGTCGCGATCGCATTTTCAAACGCCTTACGAGTGAGAATTTGACGGGGTAAAAGTTGTTTGCGAATGGCTTCAACTAAAACAAAAGCTGATTTTTCCGTACTTTCGGCTTTTTCTGCATCCTCCGCTGCCATTGTGGAAGAATAGGGCAAGCTCATCCCCATTGCTTCAAACGCAGAAGACATTGTATTTGCCGTATACATTCCACCACAGGAACCAGCCCCAGGACAAGCACGGCGTTCGACTTCGATTAATTCTGTTTCGTCAATTTTGCCAGCACTGTATTGTCCTACAGCTTCAAATGCACTGACAACTGTTAAATCTTTACCGTTGTAGTTTCCGGGTTTAATTGTTCCACCATAGACAAATATTGCTGGGATATTCATCCGCGCCATAGCAATCATCGCCCCTGGCATGTTCTTATCGCAACCGCCGATCGCTAAGACTCCATCCATACTCTGTCCGTTACAGACAGTTTCAATTGAATCGGCAATTACTTCCCGCGATACGAGGGAATATTTCATCCCTTCCGTTCCCATCGAAATGCCGTCGCTGATGGTAATCGTACCGAACATTTGCGGCATTCCCCCAGAGTTTCGCACTCCGGCTACAGCACGTTGGGCAAGCTCGTTAATTCCCATGTTGCAGGGAGTGATGGTACTGTAACTGTTAGAAATACCAACGATGGGTTTAGTAAAATCTGCATCGCCAAAACCGACAGCCCGTAACATAGCGCGGTTAGGCGATCGCTGTACGCCTTGGGTAACGACTTGACTTCTGAGGTTGTCCGACATTTTCTATCCTTGGGGATGCGATCGTAGGGGCAGAGTTTGTATTGTCGCAAAAAAGATTGGACTTGGTAACAGAACTTCTTACGATTTAATCATGCCGCAGACAGATACTGATATTCACAGCAAAGTTACATAATAGTAATGTCGAGAGCGGAAATTTAACTAAATTTCTTCCTCTCGACAAGGATAGTGAGTTAAATGGCAAGGCAAAAAGTTTGCCTGCTTGAATTGACATTAACAGCGATTGTTGACTGAACTAGTGGTAAAAAAGCAGCGATCGCACTACAGTCCTCAGTCTTTGAAGTAGCTATAAATAAATTTTAAATACTGCTTGCTAGCTGTTGGCAGTAATTTAGTTGAGGTTTGGTTTCTGCTATACTGGAACCAAAAACAAAAATTTCGCCCAAATACTTCTTTACTGCTTAGCTCTCTCACCTTGTATAGTAGGTGCGATCGCAATCGTCGGGTATTTGGCGAAAAACTAATGGTTAAATTGTCAAAAACTCTTAATATTAACTGGCGCTAGAGACCGCCACAGCAACGAATACTAAAGCCACAACCAAAAATGCACCTGCAACGCCACCAATAATATAGTTACGCTTCTGAGTACTGCTTGGTGGTTCTGCCGTGTAAACTTTGGGTTCTACAGCAAAGTTATTTAAACGACCGCCTTCTTCGGTGGTATAGGGCATGAATCAAGTCCTTTCTATTTTTGCTTTGCTTAACTGTAACAAAAAATGGTAGAAATACTCTCCTACTTTAGTTAAGAAAATTTACATATGCGGGAGTAGGGGCGCACAGCCGTGCGCCCGTACAGGAGTCGGGGAAACAGCCGCTTTAGCTCGTGACAGTGCCGCTGAGAGGGGAACTAGCGATCGCGTAATCTTTGATTGGTATTCGTCCGGCGAGGTAGGCGAGTCGTCCGGCTTCGGTGGCTAGTTTCATACCGCGTGCCATAGCAGGAGGGTTCTTAGCTTGGGCGATCGCCGTGTTAATCAGTAAAGCATCTGCCCCCAACTCCATTGCTTGCGCGGCTTCGCTAGGCGTGCCAATTCCCGCATCTACCACCACTGGTACGCCAGCATTTTCAATGATGATTTGAATATTTGCCGTTGTTTTCAATCCTTGTCCAGAACCAATTGGAGAAGCCAAAGGCATCACAGTCACGCAGCCGACTTCCTCCAACCGTTTCGCCAGCATTGGATCGGCATTGATGTAAGGTAATACAGCGAAACCTTCCTTCACCAATTGTTCTGCTGCTTGTAAAGTTCCAATCGGATCGGGCAGCAAATATTTTGGATCGGGAATCACTTCTAACTTGACAAAATTGTTATCTTCTTGTCCTAAAACCTTCGCCATTTCGCGCCCCAAACGAGCAACGCGAATTGCTTCTTCCGCCGTCTGACAACCAGCAGTATTGGGTAACATCCACAGCTTTGTCCAATCCAAAGCCTCGGCTAAATTTTCATGTCCAGGTGCTTTTGTTTGCACTCGTCGCACAGCAACGGTGACAATTTGACAACCGCTAGCAACCACGCTTTGCTGCATCTCTTCTACGTTGCGATACTTACCAGTACCAGTCATCAAACGGGAAGAAAAAGTGCGATCGGCAATAACTAAAGGGCGATCGAGGGATTGTTGCTGTGATAGATCTAAGGTTTGCATTTGTGAAGTGTTGGTAATTGGTAATTGGTAATTGGTAATTGGTAATTGGTAGTTGGTAGTTGGTAATTGGTAATGATTCTTTCTTGTCTCCCTTGTCCCCCCTGTCCTCCCTGTCTCCCTTGTCTCCCCTGTCCCCCTTCCCCGACTCCCGACTCCCGACTCCCAACTCCCTCTCATAAACCGCAAATAACTAAAACTCTCTAGCAAAGGATCTAATTTTTGTTCCCATAAGTCAGCAATTAACTTGGCAGTGATGGGTGCGAGGAGGATGCCGTTGCGATAGTGACCAGTGGCTAAGGTAAGATTCGAGCAAGGGCTGTTTCCTAAAATGGGTAGTTCGTCAGGAGTCGCAGGACGAAAACCCCACCAAAATTCGCGAATTGGATAATCTTGTAACTGGGGATAGATCCGAATAGCTCGTTGCAGTAAAGCTTGAATTCCCGCTGGAGTATTGTAAGGGGTAAATCCTACATCTTCACTGGTAGCACCAATAATAATGCGGCGTTCGCGGCGCGGTACGATGTAGACATCTGGGGCATACAAAACCCGCTGGAGCATCGCATCAGCGCGATCGCTATCTGGTATTTGTACCGATAACATTTGCCCTTTTTTCGGGCGCACGGGTAAGGGTAACAACTCTGACGACCAAGCACCAGATGCCAGGATATAGCGATCGGCTGAGAAGTTGCCACTGGCAGTCTGAACGCCAATAACTCGCCCTTGATGCTGTAAAATGCCTTCAACAGCAATTCCATCGTGCAAATCTACGCCCAAAGATTCTGCTGCCGACCATAAAGCCAAACTCAAAGCCCGATTATCGACTTGAGCATCTTCGGGATACCACCAACCGCCCTCAACTGCTTCGCTCAATCCTGGTTGATAGAGGTGGATTGCCTCTTTATCGAGATAGTAAGCGGGGGAAGAATTATTTTCTTGTAGGGGCGCACAGCCGCGCGCCCCTACATCTTCATAAACAGGCGCGAGAATGCCGCAAGCCCAGTAACCTGTTGGCTTACCGCTAATTTCTTCTAGCTTGCGCGTCCATTCGGGGTAGAGAGATCGCGATCGCAAACACAGATCTAACATTGCCCCTGGAGGGATTTGCTCGGCTTGAGGCGCTAGCATTCCCGCCGCTGCATGACTTGCCGCAGCATGAAAATCGCGACAGAGTAAAGTGACAGATGCACCGCGCAATCTTAACTCAACGGCGATCGCCAAACCAACGACCCCGCCACCAATAATTAAAATGTCATTTGTCATTTGTCATTTGTCATTTGTGAGTTAGGCAAGAGGCGAGAAATTGAGCGATCGCTTTTACCTGCAATGCTTCGCCAGCCATTCTGTATATATCTCGAGTTCTCATAAACAGCTTCCCTCCGCTGGTATTACCCAGTCTCAGGTTCTAAGGGACTATCTCAGCCTGGTTCCCCAGACACCCCTAGCTATGGTTGACTATCCTAGCACGCGGATAAGCGGAAAATGTGCATAGCTTCTCATGTTATCCCTATTGTCATAGTAGTTCGCTACATAACACATCGACAGGAAAAACGCAGATCATCTCCATCAATAAACCCCTCAGCTTTCACTTTCTATAATTCCGAATTCCACACAATTTCCGTACCTTGTCCCCAGAAGCCGTCAAATTTTGTTACCTTTACATCACCTAAAACTTTTGTCTGGCACGCTAACCTTAGGTTGCGCGTGGGAGAATGGGGAGGAAGGGAGCGACGGGTTTTATCTTGCCAATTTGGTTCGGAAACTTCGCCTTCGACTAACACCGCACAAGTACCGCAACTGCCAATACCGTGACAATTGATAACTTTAGCGCCACCGTTGTACAACTCAATGTCATGCTTAAGCAAGACTTGTCGTAAGTTAGCGCCGCGATCGCATTCAATTGTTTTACCTTGAGCAATTACCTTTACCATATCCATGTTAGCTAGCGACTCCACCATCTAGTTCTACCTAAAATCAGAATATCGCTTTCTAGAGTTCGAGCTTTCCTGTGTTTGTTCTTTCCCTATGACCGAAGCATTACCCCTCGCCTCCAACCCAAACCAGATCTGGATTTACGATACAACCCTGCGCGACGGTACGCAGCGTGAAGGCTTGTCTGTATCCTTAGAGGATAAATTACGCATTGCCCGCCAACTCGACCAATTGGGCGTTCCCTTTATCGAAGGTGGATGGCCTGGGGCAAATCCCAGAGACGTACAATTCTTCTGGCAGTTGAAGGAAGAACCCCTCAAACAAGCAGAAGTCGTTGCTTTTTGTTCTACCCGTCGTCCCCATGTCAGTGCGGCTGAAGATTCACTCCTGCAAGCGATTTTGGCTGCTGGGACTCGTTGGGTGACAATTTTTGGTAAATCTTGGGATCTCCACGTTACAGAAGGGCTAAAGTGCAGCCTGGAAGAAAATTTAGAGATGATTCGCGATACAGTTGCCTACCTTCGCAGCCAAGGGCGACGAGTCATTTACGATGCCGAACACTGGTTTGATGGCTATCAACACAATCGCGATTATGCCTTAAAAACGCTAGCAGCCGCGATCGCCTCTGGAGCAGAATGGCTTGTCCTGTGCGACACCAACGGCGGGACTCTCCCGCATGAAGTTAGTTCTATTGTCCGCAACGTAGCCTTATTTATTCAAAAATTCCCCACACCCCACACCCCACACCCCACACCCCTTTTAGGCATTCACACCCACAACGATTCCGATACAGCTGTCGCCAATGCGATCGCGGCTGTGATGGAAGGGGCGAAGATGGTGCAGGGGACGATCAATGGCTATGGAGAACGCTGCGGGAATGCAAACCTCTGTTCTCTCATCCCTAACTTACAGCTCAAACTCGGCTACCAATGCCTTGCTGACGCGCAACTGCCTCAAATAACTGAAGTTAGTCGTTTTGTCAGCGAAGTTGTCAACCTTGCCCCTGACGAACACGCGCCTTTTGTGGGGCGTTCTGCCTTTGCCCATAAGGGAGGTATCCACGTCTCGGCTGTGGAACGCAATCCTCTCACCTACGAACACATCCAACCAGAACAAATCGGCAACCGCCGCCGGATTGTGATTTCTGACCAAGCAGGAATTAGCAATGTTGTCGCTAAAGCCCGTACTTTTGGCATTGAATTAGATAAACATAACCCTACAGCGCGGCAAATTCTGCAACGATTGAAAGAATTAGAAAGTGAAGGCTATCAATTTGAAGCTGCCGAAGCTAGTTTCGATCTCCTCATGCGCGAGGCTTTAGGTAAGCGACAGCATTTTTTTGAAATTAAAGGCTTTCAAGTTCACTGCGATTTAGTTGAAGGGCGAACGAATACTAATGCCCTCGCCACTGTTAAACTGACTGTTAACGGTCAAGATATTCTCGAAGCCGCTGAAGGAAATGGTCCTGTAGCAGCATTAGATAGGGCGTTGAGAAAAGCTTTAGTTAATTTTTATCCTCAAATTGCTCAGTTTGAATTGAGCGATTATAAAGTCAGAATTTTAGACGGACACAGCGGTACGGCAGCAAAAACCCGCGTCTTAGTAGAATCAAAAAACGGTCATCAGCGTTGGACGACCGTTGGCGTTTCTCCCAATATTTTAGAAGCTTCCTATCAGGCAGTTGTAGAAGGATTGGAATACGGTTTGATGTTGCATATGATGGCAGAAACAGTATTAAGTACCTCTAGTTAGGCTAAATTTAGCGATTATTCGTCACCCCATTCAATTTCATTTTTTAGCGCCTGTAATGGTGTTAGAAGCATATCAGCTATGTCGGCTCTTCCTCTAGCTTTGTAGATATCTATAGCTTTTTGGAAATCTGTCACTGCCCCCTGTTTATCTCCTGTTAAAGTTCTAGCATGACTACGGTAAATATAAGCTTCTGCAAAGTCAGGATTGAGATTAATGGCTTGAGTAAAATCGTCAAATGCTTCTTTGTATTGTCCGTTTCTACCTCGATCGCGCCCTTGTTGATAAAGTTCGTTAGCTTTCATGGCAATCCTTAATCTCTGCTCTTCGTTACGCTGCAGCCAATCTTTCTCAAGTATGGGGAACCATTTATAACTCTTCACCCATTTGAATATCTCTTTGAAACTCTTGCAACCTCCCTAAAAGTATATCAGCTATTTCTGATTTTCCTTGAGTTCTGTAGATATCAATAGCTGACTGAAGATCTTCAACTCCTCCATGTTTGTCCTCAAGTAAATAGCGAACGATAGCACGAGAAACATAAGCCTCTGCAAAGTTAGGATTGAGTTTGATCGCTTGAGTATAATTAGAAATTGCTTCTTTATAAAATCCTTTACGACCTAATTCAATTCCCTGATGATAAAGTTCGTTGGCTTTCATTGCAATTCTTAATTTCTTCTCGTCATTACGCTTTTTGCATAGAGGGTCAAGGCTAACTATCTTGCCGTCTGAACCAATTATAAAGCAACCTGGATACTCTTGAGCTGTTGACACATTTTGAAGAAAAGATAGAATCGACATTGTAGTAGAAAAAACAGTAGCAACCAAATATAAAAACTTAATCATTATTTATACCACCTATGTATAAACTTTACATTACTATTTTTGCTTTTTATCTATCAAAGCATAATCAATTTTATAAAATTACTGTAATTTTACCTAAGTTAGCTAGAAAGTGCGAGTAAATGTTTTCAGTAAAATCACACTTATAGTATTGAGAAAAATAGAGTTAAGTTTATTTTACATCTTTGTTGTACTGCTCTATATTTGAGCGTTTACCTTTGTCAATCCATGAAGATATCCACCAAGATATTCGTGCATATAATTCACGCTTTGAAGATATCTACTAGTGATGGATAAAAGTAATTTGAGCGTCCTTACCCATCAGGGTAGAGCTTATTTGCATACTTTTTTGCACGACAAAGTACTAAATATTTTTCAATTTTTATATGACTTTCAGCTATGAATTACTTACAAAAGGCTACCATATTTATCGGTATCGCAACTGCAATTAATGGTGTAAATTTTAAGGCACAAGCTCAGTTCTGCGCCGAGCCCTCTCAGACAGCATTAACTAAAGCTCGACTTGATGAAATTGCCGTCGATCAAGGAATACCAGTGGGGCGGGCTCCAATAGCCTTTCAAAACTTTGCGCTAGCTACAATCAGACCAGGTACTCCAATTCCAGAAAATACCGACAAATTTGAATCACCCCAAAGGAGAGACAAGACAAATGGTAAATTAGAAAACGTAGTACCAGATGGGGTGCTTCCACTTGTAATTCAAAACCTTCCTTTGGGTTCACCTTTAACATATGACGAGAGCGTGTTTTATGAGGTTAAAGCATTAAGTGGAGGTTTACTACCCCCTAGTTATGATGATTACCAAATTCTAGGTTTTCTTGATGCTCTTAGTAGGAGTGATGCAGCAGATGCAGGAAGAATACCAGCAATTATTTTTCTTACTACCGCAGATGTAAAACAGATTAGTCTTAGAACCACACTAGAAGCTTCTACGAAACGTGTAGGAGTCTGGCACGCCATAGGCTGTGAAGTTCCAGGTAGTTTCAATAACCTCCAGCTTGGTCAAGCCTCGCTGAGAAATCCTGAAGTTTATATTCTCAATCTAACGCTTCCAGAATCAATAGGTCCTGGAATGCCTGGAAGACTTTTCTTGAATCCATCAAATTCAGATCCAGATTAATTAATAGATTAGAGATTATCTGAGCTATATTTTAAGATAAGCATAGGGCTTAGTGTTATCATTGCCCTATGCATTTATTTATATTCCTTCAAATTAATGCTTTCATCTCGTTGTTTTAATTAGACAAACATATGACTCTAGAACAGAACAGAGGGATTGAATCTATTGATTTAAATCAAACTTTTGTTTTCGTTAAAGCCCCAATAGAATCTGTAGCATCAGCCTTTGTTCGAGTAAGGCAGGCGAATAGATGGGAGCAAGATATATACGATCGCGAAATAGTAACTACAGGTCAAGGCTTTATTGTATTTCAATTTAGAGAACAAACTTGGACATCGATCTATGAATTTGGTTTTGTACCGTACCGTACTCCACTTCAAAAAAAGGATGCTCAAACTCTTTCTAACTTGCTACAAACTCGCACAGTTTACTATAGAGTGAGCGATACGGGTGGCTATATTGGATATGAATTATATGAAAATGGCAACTTTATAGAAACGCTAGACTTTGAAGAAGATATTTCTTTTTACTTCCAATCTCAAAATCGTCAGCTTCAACGTGAAGACATGGGAAGTGTATACGGATTTATCTACGATTTTATGGTTGAGCAAGATATTTATATCCCAGCTATACGTCGAGTTGAGAATCAACAAGGTTATTTGCGGCTGCTGGGTCCTGAATTGGAGAATTTAGAGCGCAGTGATTTTGAACGACTAGATTACCTCACGCTAGGATAAAAACATGGTAGAGGCGCACAATTATAAAGGCGCACGGCTGTGCGCCCCTACAATAGAAAAATTAATGCACAGACTCAACTGGTAACTCTGCACCTGCAGGAGAGCGTAAATCTTCTACCATTTCTTGTACGGCAATTGGTGGTGGTGGAGTCAGGCGTGAAACCACCAGCGTGACGATGAAGTTAATTATCATCCCCACCGTACCAATTCCTTCAGGAGAAATCCCAAATAACCAAGGTTGCATTCCGTAGAATTTTACCCCGACGATGTAGAATAGGGTGAAGATTAGACCGACTACAATACCTGCGATCGCCCCTTCTCGATTCGTTCGTTTGTCGAAAATCCCGAGAACAATGGCAGGGAAAAAGCTAGCAGCAGCTAACCCAAACGCAAACGCTACCACTTGCGCCACAAAACCCGGCGGATTAATCCCAAAATATCCCGCCAGCACCACGGCTAACCCGACCATAATCCGACCGACAAACACCCTTTGGGTTTCTGAGGCGTTGGGATTAATGATGCGGTAGTAAATATCGTGCGCCACAGAACTAGAAATCACCAACAGCAAACCACTAGCCGTAGATAAAGCTGCGGCTAATCCCCCAGCAGCGACCAGTCCGATGACCCAAGGGGCTAACCTAGCCACTTCTGGCGTAGATAAGACAATAATATCGGGGTCAATCGTGATTTCGCTCGTATTTTTATCTGGTGTTAGCTCAATTCGTCCGTCATTGTTCTTGTCGTCAAAGGTTAATAACTTGGTTTTTTCCCATTTATTTGCCCAGTCTAACTGTCGCACTTCGGTAATTGGCTGGTTGTGCAAAGTGCTAATTAAGTTGTAACGGGCGAAAGTTGCCAAGGCGGGAGCGCTGGTATAAAGTAGGGCGATAAATAACAACGCCCAACCAGCCGAATAACGTGCTGCCCTGACATTAGGAACCGTGTAGAATCTAACGATAACGTGGGGTAGTCCTGCCGTTCCCACCATCAAGGCGAGGGTAGTGAACAGCACGTCCAACTGAGATCTGTTAGCAAATGGTTGCGAGTACTCCTGAAAACCCAAATCCAACTGAATTTGATTTAATTTGCCTACAATATCGCTAAAAGTAAAGGCGAGTTGCGGAATCGGATTGCCCGTCAGAATATAGGCGATCGCCGCTGCTGGAATCAAATAAGCCACAATTAATACACCATACTGGGCTACTTGCGTCCAGGTGATGCCTTTCATTCCGCCCAAAACTGAGAAGAACGCCACTACCACCATCCCAATAATCACACCCGTGCTGATATCGACTTGGAGAAAGCGGCTGAAAACAATTCCGACACCCCGCATCTGTCCGGCGACATAAGTTAAAGAGACAAATAAAGCAGCAACAACCGCGACTAACCTAGCAGCATTAGAATAATAGCGATCGCCGACAAAATCCGGCACGGTATACTTACCAAACTTGCGCAGATATGGAGCAAGTAGGAGTGCCAGCAACACGTAACCGCCAGTCCAACCCATCAGATAAATCGAGCCATCGTAGCCCAGAGTCGAAATTAACCCCGCCATCGAGATAAAAGAAGCCGCCGACATCCAATCTGCCGCAGTTGCAGCACCGTTTGCAATCTGAGGGACATTTTGCCCAGCGACGTAAAAGCCAGAACTATCTTTGACGCGCGATCGCCAACCGATGTAAAGATACAGTAGAAAAGAGAGGGCAACTAAAATAATCGTCCAAAGCTCTGCTGACATGATTTTCCCTCACTTTCTAATCCCATATTTGCGATCGAGCTTGTCCATCTGAAAAGCATAGATAAAAATCAATACTACGAAAGTTAAGATCGAGCCTTGCTGTGCCATCCAAAAGCCTAGAGGAACGCTTCCAAGTCGGATTGCATTCAACGGCTGTGCTAACAGGATGCTAAACACCAGGGATACCAGCGCCCAAACAATTAATAGATTCCGAATTAAAGCCGTGTTTGCCCGCCAGTATGCTTCTTGTCTATCTCTATCCATAGTTTTATAAATTGAATTTGTGAAATGATATGAATTAAGATGTAAAAACGCAAGGCTTTGGTTGTAAAAATAGTTTAAAACTTAACAATCTAATCATTACAAAAAAAGTTTGCTTTTCAGTTGCAAGAAAGTATGAATTAACTGACAAAGAAATTAAAACTTAAAGACAAGTAAACTGAGGCAACGGCAATTTTTTGGTATAACGGCGACTTAATCACAACAAATGTCATCAAGTTAGCGGTTGACGATCCAGGTTTATTGTATGGAGCAACCGTGTTTACTACGCTACGAGTTTATTGTCAGTCGCTCGATCGCTCCTTAACCAACTGGAAAAGGCATTGCGATCGCCTCCGCTCCAGCATTCAATTCTTAGACTGGCAAGAACCAAACTGGCAGAAAGTTCGACAAGGGGCAGAAATCTTACTGCAAGATTTTCCCGTATTGAGAGTCACAATCTTTCCTGACGGCAGAGAGTGGATAACTGGGCGATCGCTACCAGGGGACTTGACAGAAAAGCAAAGACATGGGGTAGCAGCTAGCTTAATATTCGGAGAAGAATTTCACCGCTTTTTACCCACCCATAAAACAGGTAACTACTTAGGTGCGTGGCTAGCCAAGACAAAAGCCCAACACATAACAGCCAGCGAAGCAATTCTTGTCGATGCCAACGGTAACTGGCTAGAAACCAGCACAGGTAATTTGTGGGGATGGCAAGACGGTAACTGGTGGACACCACCACTAGAAGCAGAAATTTTACCAGGAGTCATGCGATCGCAACTCATAGACTGGCTCAAAAATCAAAATCAACCAGTTATGGAAAAACCCTGGACACCAGACGTAGTTGCCAAAATGGAAGCGATCGCCTACAGCAACAGCATAGTAGAAGTTATTCCCATCCACACCATATTTGAGGAGCGAGGAGTCAGGAGTGAGGAGCGAGGGCAAGAAAAAATAAATCAGCTAAACTACAACCCCAATCATCCAGCTTTGACGAACTTACAAAAACTATTTCAGCACGAATGAAATCTTCCTATTCCTCTTCGCGCCTTAGCGCCTTTGCGCGACATTATCCTCTCCCACTCCCATAAAGAGAAGCCCCACCCGCCGCAACCGTCACCAACGCGATCGCCATTACTGCCCGTAACTCCAAAGTTTCCCGCAAAATAAGAAAACCAATAACAGCCGCCGCCATGGGTTCCAAACTCAACAATACGCCAAACACCCTTACAGGTAGCCACCGTAACGCCTCTAACTCAAACGAGTACGGAATCGCCGAAGAAAGAATCGCCACCCCAAACCCAATTAATAGCATTTGTGGATTTAACAGCGCCGAGCCACCCGTCACAATCCCCATTGGCAACATGACGATCGCCGCCACCGCCATCGCCAAAGCCAGCCCCACGCCGCCAGGAACAACCCGCCCCACTTTGGCAGAAAGGAGAATATAAGCCGCCCAAAATCCTCCCGCTGTCAGCGCCAAAATAATTCCAGTCAGATTGACACTCAAACCACCAATTGGAGCCAGCAACACGATCCCGCATCCAGCCAGCAACACCCACAACAGATCGAGCAAGCGCCGAGAGTTGGCGATCGCCACTCCCAAAGGTCCGATAAACTCTAACGCTACCGCAATGCCAATCGGAATCCGCTCGATCGCCAAATAAAATGAGAGATTCATCAAACCCAAAGACAAACCAAACAAAATTAGCACCCCGTAGTTCTGGCGCTGAATGCCCTTAAGTTGCGATCGCCATAGCACCAGCAACACTACCGCTGCAAAACCCACCCGTAACAGCACCACAGCAGCAGGACTGAGCGTACTAAACAACGTTTTCGCGATCGCCGAACCTAACTGAGTCGAGGCGATCGACAGCAGCACCAAAGTTGTAGGCGATAGAGTAGGCTGAGAACCAATCTTTTTCATCGTTCACCAACATCGTCGATCGAAGTGCGATCGCGTAACCCCAATCAACCATAATTCAACATCAGCCGCTGCAACAAATCACCCCTGAGAATAGTGGCTAGTGGCTAGCACTTAGTGGCTGGAAACTGAATTGTTATGTCTAGCCGCCAGTCACCAGCCACCAGTCACTGATAATTGATACCTGACAAGTGGCAAGTTTCTAAGGTAGATTAAAATTAATTAACATAAGAAAAAAACGCCCTTGCCCGTAAGCTTTAGGAGGCTAACCCTCGGTGAATAAACGGTGGAGAAACGCAGGGCTGTACGCATTACTGGCAATTGTGGTCATTGCGCTGGGAACGGCGTTCTTTGACAAACAGCCTCAGAGTCGAGAGACATGGCGATACAGCGATTTCATACAAGCAGTTGAAAAAGGTAGAGTTGCTCAGGTTAGACTTAGTGCCGATCGCACCAGGGCGCTTGTCAAGCCTCAAGATGGCAGCCAAGTCATCGTTAATTTACCCGATGACCCCGAATTAATTTCGATCTTGACGGAGAGAGGAGTTGATATTGCGGTTCTACCTCAAACCGATGAAGGTTTTTGGTTCAAAGCCCTCAGTAGCTTATTTGTCCCCGTCTTGCTTTTAGTTGGCTTATTCTTTTTACTACGCCGCGCCCAAAATGGTCCTGGCAGCCAAGCAATGAACTTTGGCAAGTCTAAAGCCAGGGTACAAATGGAGCCACAAACTCAGGTAACATTTGGCGACGTGGCTGGAATCGACCAAGCCAAATTGGAATTAAACGAAGTTGTAGACTTCCTAAAAAATGCAGATCGCTTCACCGCAGTCGGGGCGAAAATTCCTAAAGGTGTATTGCTAGTTGGACCTCCAGGGACGGGTAAAACCCTGCTGGCTCGTGCTGTAGCGGGTGAGGCTGGCGTTCCCTTCTTCTCAATTTCCGGTTCTGAATTCGTTGAAATGTTCGTTGGTGTGGGTGCGTCTCGCGTCCGCGACCTATTCGAGCAAGCAAAGGCAAACGCACCTTGTATCGTATTTATCGATGAAATCGATGCTGTCGGACGGCAGCGGGGTGCTGGTTTAGGTGGTGGTAACGACGAACGGGAGCAAACCCTGAACCAGTTACTCACCGAAATGGATGGCTTTGAAGGCAATACTGGAATCATCATTATTGCTGCGACTAACCGCCCAGACGTACTTGATGCAGCGTTATTGCGTCCCGGTCGTTTCGATCGCCAAGTGGTTGTAGACCGACCCGATTACGCCGGACGTTTGGAAATCCTCAAAGTTCACGCCCGTGGCAAGACTTTGGCAAAAGACGTAGATCTAGACAGAATTGCCCGTCGTACCCCAGGTTTTACAGGTGCAGACCTATCGAACCTATTGAACGAAGCTGCAATTTTAGCTGCTAGACGTAACCTGAGCGAAATTTCGATGGATGAAGTCAATGACGCGATCGATCGCGTGTTGGCAGGTCCAGAGAAGAAAGACCGCGTGATGAGCGAAAAGCGCAAGCAACTGGTTGCCTATCATGAAGCCGGTCACGCTCTCGTAGGGGCGCTGATGCCAGACTACGACCCCGTACAGAAAATTAGCATCATTCCTCGCGGTCGTGCTGGTGGTTTGACTTGGTTCACACCTAGCGAAGACCGGATGGACACCGGACTTTACAGCCGTTCGTATTTAGAAAATCAGATGGCTGTAGCTTTAGGTGGTCGGATTGCCGAAGAAATTATCTTTGGCGAAGAAGAAGTCACCACTGGTGCATCCAACGACTTACAACAAGTCGCTAGAGTCGCCAGACAAATGATTACTCGTTTTGGTATGAGCGATCGCCTTGGTCCTGTTGCCTTGGGTCGTCAACAAGGTAATATGTTCCTCGGACGCGATATCGTTGCCGAACGCGACTTTTCCGAAGAGACAGCCGCCGTCATTGACGAAGAAGTGCATCAGCTCGTTGATACCGCTTACAAGCGAGCAAAATCAGTCCTAACTGACAACCGTGCCATTCTAGATCGGCTAGCCCAAATGCTAGTAGAGAAAGAAACCGTAGACGCAGACGAACTGCAAGAGTTGTTAGCAAATAACGATGTTAGAACGGCTGCGATCGCATAGTTGTTCAAAACATCAACATTAGTAGGGTGGGCAAGGCTCACCTTTTTTTTATTTCAATAGTAGGGTGGGCAAGGCTCACCTTTTTTATTGCAGCGAGTAAGTGTTGTCATAGGGTAATTTCTGGGAATACTGAAAAATAGCAAACAATTATTAGTGTAGAGACGTTACATGTAACGTCTCTACAAAATTACCAACAACCAACAACTACCAGTAAATTTTATCCCCTAACACCTATGTCCATTCAACAACTTCAACCCGCCAATCAGCAAGAATTAAGAGTTTACCTTCCATATTTTCAAGGCAATAAACGTAATATCTTACCTCTTGCCATCAGTTTGTTTAAAAAAGGAGTGATGGAAGGACAGCGTAGAATTGAAGGCGCGGATGGTATTCCCTTTATAGCAACTTGGAATATTTCCACATTACCAGCAGACCTGATCCGGTGTCGGCTACAATTTGATAATAATGCCGAGTTGAGTTACGAGCTGCTAATGCAAAGCTCGGAATATATCGATCATTTAATCGATGTCATTCTCAATTTTCAGCGCAGCCGCAGTACAGATTTTTCTAAACCTTTTTACCGCAAACTCCTCCGTATTGAAGAATAGCAAATAGTGATTTTTATGAGTAGTTATGAGCAATTAGCTGCTAGCGATCGATAATTGGTGGCGCGATCGCTTGAGGGTGAGAACATAGATTATATCCCCCTCAATTCCCTTTAGAAAGGGAGACTTGTAAATTGTGATATTAAAACTTGGATTAGATTTTCTAGCAGCGATCGCATTTTATACTTGTCTGCCCATTCCTAAGTTGAAATTAGACTTTCAGCGCGTAGCGTGTCTTGTACCGCTGGTAGGTTTGATTGTTGGTGGAATTCTGGGATTGTTAGATCTGGGCTTATTTTTATTAGGCGTACCCATACTAACTCGCAGTGCTGTAGTTGTCGCGAGTTGGATGGCGATTACTGGGGGACTGCACCTAGATGGTGCAATGGATACTGCTGATGGCTTGGCAGTACAAGATCCGCAAAGACGCTTACAAGTCATGGCAGATAGCGTTACAGGTGCGTTTGGAGCAATGGTGGCGATCGCCATTCTAATATTAAAAATATCAGCCTTAACCGATCTCGATACTTATCGCCCTTTAATATTGATGGCAGCTTGTGGTTGGGGACGATGGGGACAACAAGTCGCGATCGCCTGTTATCCTTATCTCAAACCTACAGGTAAAGGAGCGTTTCACAAAGCAGCGATTCGGTCTTATTGGGATTTATTGCCAGGACTGTTATTATTACTCGGTCTTAGTGGAGTACAAATCTTGCTAAACCGCGATCGCATTGTAGCGTCTCTTGCTATGGCATTAGGTGGAAGCGCGATCGCGATTGTAACTGGAGCTTGGCTCAATTATAAGTTAGGCGGTCACACGGGAGATACCTACGGTGCGATCGTAGAATGGACAGAAGCTGTGTTTCTGTGCTTGTTGACAGCTTTTTGATAGTTGTTAGTTATCAGTTATCAGTTGTTAGTGACTAGTGGAATCGATAACAAGAAAAGAGTCCAGCCACTAGCCACTAGCTACTCATTTAATGCCGAATTGTCCGTCCTTCGATTGCAGGATAAGGTAGATCGGGAATGGAGTTCCACAATGCAGATGGTTTGTCTTTAATGACAAGAGGAACTTTGGCTGGCATTTTGGGATCGATAACAGGAATTTTGGACTGGTTAGGACCTGTTTGTAGATTGCCAGGAGCGGTAGTAGGATGGCTTGTATTCGTAGTCTCAGGTTTGGCGGGAGTGGGAGATGTCTTCTTGTTGCACATTTGAGAAAGATCCACTTGTTTACCATCCCGAGTTTGAAGGTAGCAGAGTAGCTCGTTAGCACTGGCACTTGAAATAAATGCGGTTGCAACGACCGATATTGATGTCGTGACTAACCCTAATAATAGTAAGTATTGGTTTTGCTTGTTTATCATTGATGGCGATTGAGTTAACCTATGGAACAGGGACTGCGGTGTCGTTAGTTGCTCCTGTGGCTCTCAGTTTGAGAATAGCTGGCATAAACCGCTCTAGAGGTACTGCCGTACTAATCGGTCTACCATCAGTAGCCGTGGCGTAGCCGTTATTCAAAGCCATAGTCCGAAAGTCTGTTTCTGAAACCGCAGAGAACATCGATGAACCAGAGGTTCCTGGCGTGATGTCACAGTCGTGTATGAGAATTTCTAGCTGTGGATCTTTACCCAAAATATTACAGCCAGCTTGCAAGGCTGGTAAGTACCCTTGATAATCTTTCAAAGCTGGATCTGTGGGCCAATCAGTAGGATAACCGATGTAGTTTGTGGGCTGACCGACAACAGTGTCTCCTGCTTTGCTAATGTCGTTTGGATTCCACTCGACGTTACCATACCAACCCGTGGCATCTCCTAAATTTGTGGTGAACCGGATAATTGCCCAATCCCGTCGCCATTCTTCTATGTTCTTAGGAAAAGCTTGCAGCCCTGTCCAGTAAGCGTCAACATTTGCTATAGCTAATTGAGTCGTGCCATAGCGTACGACATAAGCTTTGGCTTGTACTGGTATCCTGCCTTGTTCATCCCTCACGCAATGGCTATTTGTCAAGCCAATATTACGACCGACAACGGTGAAAGTACAAACTCCCCATTGCCCATCTGCCTTCTGAATTTCTAACTGCCCCACTGCTTTAGGCGGCGATACTGTCAACCACTGATACGCAGGTAAAACGCGGTCGTCTTGCCCGATGATATATGCTTGCGAGGATTGGAGTGTGGTTGCGATCGCTCCCAAACAACTGCCGAGCGATAAGATAGTGGCAGTTAACCTACGGTTTTTCGTCAAAAACTTTAAGCAATTAAGATTTTTACTCATAACGAGTACCTTCATCCATAATCCTTAATTTGTGGATGAAAGCTAATACATAAGGTAGATGACATATTTCCTACCGTTTACTAGCTATTTACCCAATCTTCACAGTAGAGTTAAAGCCTTGGTAAGGCAACAACTTTTTATGTCAATTTAATGACTAAAACTCGGGTATAACCTGTAGGATGTGAATTTAAGGTATAGCTAGAGAGGGCGATCGCGGTAAATATCTGAACACAAAATATTTACCAATATGCATTGCACCCGAAATCTTTTACATTGAGGAAGGAATACATACTTCACCTCTACGACTCCACCCAAGACAGTTGGCAACAGTCGAGCGGTGAAGCACAAGACGCAACGCAGAGGGAACACCCAATATGCACCTGAGTGAAATCACCCATCCTAATCAGTTGCACGGTTTGTCGATTCGTCAGTTACAACAGATTGCTCGTCAAATTCGCGAAAAACACTTGCAAACGATCGCCGCTAGTGGCGGACACCTGGGACCAGGGCTAGGCGTGGTGGAATTGACCCTAGCGCTATACCAAACATTAGACCTCGATCGCGACAAGGTGATTTGGGATGTCGGACATCAAGCCTATCCGCACAAGCTGATTACTGGTCGATACAGTGAGTTTCACACTCTACGGCAGAAAGATGGAGTCGCTGGCTATCTCAAGCGCTGTGAGAGCAAATTCGACCATTTCGGCGCGGGTCATGCTTCTACGAGTATTTCTGCTGCACTGGGAATGGCACTGGCACGAGATCTCAAGGGGGATAAATTTAAAGTCGCAGCAATTATTGGTGATGGAGCGCTAACAGGTGGTATGGCACTTGAAGCGATCAACCACGCCGGACACTTGCCTAAGACAAATTTACTCGTGATATTGAACGATAACGAGATGTCAATTTCACCGAATGTTGGTGCAATCTCTCGTTACTTAAATAAAATGCGTCTTTCTGCACCAGTACAGTTTCTTGCCGATAATTTAGAAGAACAAGTTAAACACATTCCCTTTGTTGGCGAATCTCTCACCCCCGAACTGCATCGGCTTAAGGGTGGCATGAAGCGGTTAGCCGTGTCAAAAGTTGGAGCAATCATCGAAGAACTCGGATTCACCTATCTCGGACCAGTAGACGGTCATAATCTGGCAGAATTGATTGCGACCTTCGAGCAAGCACATCACATCCAAGGACCAGTACTCGTCCACGTTGCAACAGTTAAAGGGAAAGGTTACGAGATTGCCGAAAAAGACCAAGTGGGATACCACGCCCAATCTCCCTTCGACTTGACAACGGGTAAAGCCATACCCTCCAGCAAGCCCAAACCCCCTGGCTACTCTAAAGTTTTTGCTCATACTTTGGTCAAACTAGCCGAAAATAACCCCAAAATTATTGGGATTACGGCAGCAATGGCAACTGGAACGGGACTGGATAAACTGGCGAGTAAGCTACCAAAACAATATGTCGATGTTGGGATTGCCGAACAACACGCCGTCACTCTAGGCGCTGGCTTGGCTTGTGAGGGAATGCGTCCTGTAGTAGCTATCTACTCGACTTTCTTGCAACGTGCCTACGATCAGATAGTCCACGATGTCTGCATCCAAAATCTACCCGTCTTTTTCTGTATGGACAGGGCGGGAATTGTGGGGTCTGACGGTCCGACGCACCAAGGTATGTACGATATTGCCTACCTGCGCTGCTTGCCCAACATGGTTTTGATGGCTCCCAAAGACGAAGCTGAGTTGCAGCAGATGGTCGTTACTGGAGTTAACTACACTGATGGACCGATCGCCATGCGTTATCCACGTGGTAACGGTTACGGCGTTCCCCTCATGGAGGAAGGTTGGGAATCCTTGCCAATTGGGAAAGGGGAAATCCTCAGACATGGGGACGATCTCTTACTGATTGGTTTTGGTGCGATGGTTCACCCTGCGATGCAAGTCGCAGAAATTTTGCGCGAACATGGGATTGAAGCCACGGTAATTAATGCTCGTTTTGCCAAACCCTTAGATACAGAGCTAATTCTACCTCTAGCGCAGCAAATCGGGCGCGTCGTGACTTTAGAAGAAGGCTGCTTGATGGGTGGGTTTGGTTCTGCGGTAGCCGAAGCTTTACTCGATGCAAATGTTGTCGTTCCTGTCAAGCGAATTGGCATACCAGATACTTTGGTAGATCACGCCGAACCAAATGAATCGAAAGCCGATTTGGGTTTGACCAGTCCGCAAATTGCTGAAACCGTGCGTCAAGCGTTCTTCAGCCAGCAGTTATCTCCTGTAGGTTCGTAATTTTTGATTTTGAGGTGGGCGATCGCCCACCTTTTTTATATTGGTAATTGGTAATTGGTAAATAGTCATTCCTCATTCGTCATTTGTTATGAGTGAGTAGAGTAGGTAGTGAGTAGTGATATATAAGAATTTATATCCAGCTTCTCCTGGCTTTTGACTTTTGACTTTTGACTTTTCCCTAGCCCCTAGCTCTCTATGATCTCTAGTCCTACCCACGTCTACCCTGTCATTTGGTACGAAGGCTCGGTTTTACTCATCGACCAAACGCACTTGCCAGCCGAGTATGCCTTTGTGGAAATTCATCGCTGTGAAGATATGGCACAGGCAATCAAAACGATGATTGTCCGAGGCGCACCAGCAATCGGTATCGCTGCTGCCTACGGTATGTACTTGGGGGCGCGGGAGATTGAAACCCACGATCGGGAGCAGTTTTTGTCGCAGCTAGAGCAAGTGGCTCAGATGTTGCGAACAACCCGTCCGACAGCGGTAAATTTATTTTGGGCGATCGCTCGCATGTTAAAAACTGCCTACGAAACGATTGGCACGGTTGAGGAAATTCGCCAAGTTTTGTTAACTACAGCACAGACAATTCAAACCGAAGATTTACAAACTTGTCAGGCAATTGGCGATCGCGGTCTGGAACTCTTGCCAAAAACTCCCGCTCAACTCAATCTCTTAACTCATTGCAATGCTGGAGCCTTAGCAACCGCAGGTTATGGTACGGCTTTGGGTGTTGTGCGTTCTGCTTGGTCTTGTGGTAGGTTATCGCGCCTCTATGCCGATGAAACTCGTCCCCGTCTCCAGGGAGCAAAACTAACTGCTTGGGAATGCGTCCAGGAAGGGATACCCGTTACGGTAATTACAGATAGTATGGCTGCCCACTGTATGCAGCAAGGTATGATTCACGCCGTTGTGGTGGGCGCTGACCGCATCGCCGCTAATGGCGATACGGCAAATAAAATTGGCACGTACAGCTTAGCGCTGGTAGCTAAGGCACATGACGTTCCTTTTTATGTTGCCGCACCCGTAGCAACAATTGATTTTGCGATCGCCACTGGTCGAGAAATCCCAATTGAGGAACGCGATCCGGTTGAAGTCTATCAGATTGACGATACTATCTTGACTCCAGCAGGCGTGGAATTTTACAACCCAGCTTTTGACGTAACTCCCGCTCATTTGATTACAGCAATTATTACCGAGCATGGGGCATTTTCTCCCAGTCAGTTGCAGCAAGAGTTACAGCATAAATATGTAGCATAGAGAAGAGAGAGTCGCGGAGCAACTTCCAATTCACGCATTCACGCATTCAAAACTAATTCCGAATTCCGAATTTTGCATTCCGAATTCTCCACGCACCACGCACCACCTTCTTGATGAACACTTCAAGCTCAGATCCCTGGATCGGTCGTTTTATTGGCGATTGCCGACGCTATTATCTAGAACAGCGCATCGGTGCGGGTGGTATGGGTAACGTTTATCTAGCTATGGATACGCGGCTGGGACAGGAGGTAGCGCTGAAATTACTGAGAGACACGCTCGCTGTCTCGATTCCATTGCATAAACGTTTTGAGCGCGAGGCGATGCTTTGTGCTGCCCTCAAAAGCGACCATATTGTCGATATTAGTGACTACGGCGTGACGGAAGAGGGATACCCTTTCTACGTGATGGAATATCTCGTTGGCGAAACACTAGGGCAACTCCTACGACGAGAGACACGATTGCCTGTAGAACGAACGATTGAAATTGCCTGTCAAGTCTGTGCGGGACTGCAACTCGCTCACCAAGGTGTTAGGATTCGGCGTGAGGGAGTTGTCACCACGAGCGATCCGATCCAAATCGTTCACCGCGACCTCAAACCCGATAATATTTTTCTGATCCCAACCGCTTTAGGGGAGTTAGTTAAAATTCTCGATTTCGGGATTGCTAAAATTCGCGATGAAGCACTAGAGTTAACTAACCTGACTAGTACGTTCTTAGGCACGTTCCGCTACGCTGCACCAGAACAGTTACAAATAGAGAAAAACATCGACGGACGGGCAGATATTTACAGTTTGGGGATGATTCTCTACGAGATGCTGAGTGGTTCCGATCCATTTGGCTTCGGAACTGAAGCCCGCAAAACGAGTGGCGTGTCATGGGGAATTGCCCACACTTCCCAAATGCCTCAATCATTGCGATCGCAACCTCAATGCGCACACTTGTCGGTCGAGCTAGAAGCAATTGTCATGCGCTGTTTAAACAAGCAACCAGAGCAACGCTTTGGCTCAGTGATGGAATTGAGTGCGGCACTACAATCCGTGCTACCAACTTCTTTGGGGCATACTGCTGGTTTTATCCATTCTCAACCCACCAAGGAGGCGATCGCCCCAAATTCGGCAAACTCAGCTACAGATGAGAGAAAGCCTACACCGCCGTCAGTAACTTCCCCCTCGTCCAATCGAACTCAGACTCCTCAAACGCGCATATTCGATCTGCACCAACATCAACCCAAGCAGTATACGCCGCCAGCTCATCGCACCGATGCCATAAACTCGAATCCAACCGACTCGAATCCAACCGACTCAAGACGAGCGCAACAGTTGAGCCAAACTCAGGTGCAAAACCCTTCCGTTGAGCAAAATAGTCGCGAACCACAAAGAACTAGAAGAAACTTATGGTTATTGTCTAGTGCAGGCTTTGTGTTAGGAGTAGCAGGAGTGACACTTGTGGCTGGCATTTTCTATTTGTATTTTTTGCTACCTCAATCCAAGCCTCCAACTCAATCCCCTTCAACGCCACCCGCATCACCACAACCTCTGGAACCGTGGTAAGTAAGCGATCGCGCCATAGCTCCTCAAAATACGCATACAAGCAAAGTATAATAAATTACGAAGAATAATCAAAAAATTCTTAAATTTCTTGCGAACAGGTAGAAAAAAGGTACTATTTTCTATGGAAGTTAAGAAAAATTGAATAAATTATTCGAGACATTTCACGAAAATTTAAGATGTCAGTCTGTATAGAGAGTGAGTAGTGTAAGGAAAGTCATAAGTCGTGAGTCGGAATTAACCGATAACTTTGTACAAACGTTACATGTAACGTCTCTACACTGATGACTGATAACTAATAATTAAAAAAGTTCCTCATGAAATTTAAATTTCCAATCTTTGTTTTAGTAGCTAGCTTGACATGTGCCAGTGCCATAGGATTTCAGGATCGAGTAGGGGCGCAGAATACCAGTCGCACTCAAGTATCTCCACAAAATACCTCCAATCAGGCAACCACTTTTGTTTGCGTCCGTTCTGGGAATGGCTTTGCTACAGTTGCAGCTAGGGGAAATCAACGCTCTGCACCAATGATTACCTGGCAAAGACAAGTCAGTGCAGAATATACGCCTCAAGAACGCTGTCAGCTAGTTTCCCAGAAGTTGACTAAAGCAGTTGCCGCGAATGGTGGGAGACTAAGTAATTTACTCCTGACAACTGGAATCATTAAAAATGAGACAGTTATCTGTTATGTCAATTCTGGTGCTAGCTGCGATACAAGCAATACGCTATTTACCCTCTCTCCAGAAAATGCTAAAAACCCTGGTGCAGCTTTAGCCAATTTGCTGCGTTTCGGTCAGCGTGCCGACTATTCGGCAATTCGTGAGAGTGCTAGCGGTGAAGGTGAGACTGCAACTACTGGCGCTATTGATATGGAAGCAGCAGTAGAGGAGGCTTTTTCAGCTGGTTACGAATCAGCGGGTACAGGCGCAAGCGAGGCATCTCCCGTGCAGCAACCTAGTAACTCTCCTGCAAATAGTAGTTGGTAGTTGGTAATTGGTAGTTGGCGAGAGGCAAGAGGTAAATTGATTGTTAAAGTCTTGGTAAGTACACTGATAATTGCGAGTTTAGCGTATATTTCTATACTAAAAAACTCCGAGCAAGCCTTAGCGCGATCGCAGTCTCAGCCGATGCTGATGAGTCAGGTTACAAGTGTAGAACCCGCCGTAGCGATCGCAGTGCCAGTAGTTGCCAGACAAGTGACTGTACGAATTTTTGCCGCTGCTGCTACAGGATCGGGCGCGATCGTGCGGCACAAAGGAGAAACGTACACCATATTGACCTGCGCTCACATTGTGGGTGAGGGTGAGGACGAGCGCTTCACGATTCTAACCGCAGACGGACAAAAGCACGTGGGCAAGCGGTTGCGATCGCCTGTATTGTCTGGATCGGATTTAGCCTTGGTAGAGTTTACCAGCAAAACAGCATATCAAGTCGTGGCGATCGCCGATACCAAAGCTGTAGCTGTCGGTGATTCCATCTATGCAGCTGGATTTCCTAATTGGCAATGGACGAGTGCGGATGCAGTCGAAGACACTAGAACTTGGGGTATTAAAGCCTTACGGGTGACGGAAGGTGAAGTAGCAATGCTACCAGAAAAATCTCTACAGGAAGGATATCAACTGGGTTATACCAACGAGATCGATCCAGGGATGAGTGGTGGTCCAGTTTTGAACCGCAAAGGACAACTAATTGGAATCAACGGACGCTTGAAATACCCGCCTCAAGGTATTAGTGCATTTACATTTACTGATGGTTCTGCACCATCCGAGCAAATGTACCAGCAAATGGAAGCATTGAGCTGGGCAATTCCCACTACAGCTTTTTCGCAAGCACTGAAGTGAAGAAGTCAAAAGTCAGAAGTCAAAATTAACCGATAACTGATAACTGACAACTGTACGGGTGGGTATGAAGCGAAGATTATGGCTAAAGCCCGTGAAACTGCTTGCGCGCACCCGCACGGACAGTTTGCTCAACGGGGGATACCCCCGCACGCAACTGTCCTCTCCTACCACAACTGATAACTGATAACTGATTTATGAAAACAAACTTTACTTATCCTCTTTTGACCGGAACGGTAACTTTAGTAGTGTTAGTAACGAGCCATAATTTAGCGCTGGCTCTATCTCCTCAAGAAATTGTCAAAATTGGCAGTCCAATGACGGTGCAGGTCAATCCTCCGATGGGAGTTAAAGATGGCGGTTCTGGAGTGATTATTCAACGACAGGGCAATACTTACACTGTCTTGACGTGCAATCATGTTGCTTTAATGCCTGCACCGCATACGATTCGTACTCATGATGGTCAGAGTTATGCAGTTGTGAGTACGGAAAAATTGCAAAAAAGCCCCAATGACCCCGATTTGGCATTGGTGACATTTAGTAGTGCGGCTGTATACCCGGTTGCCAAACTAGCGCCGTCTAACGTGCCTGTAGGAGCAGAAATTTTTGTCATGGGCTTCCCTGCTTTAGACCGGAAATTTGGTGCAGACCGCGATTTTGTCTTTTCGCCTGGATTCGTGACTAGTCGTCCCAGCAGTGCGCCAGAAGGCTATACACTGCGTTATAACTCAGTGACAAAAGGTGGAATGAGCGGCGGTCCTGTCTTTGATATTGATGGTCGAGTCGTTGGGATTCACGGGTTGGGAGGTAGCGATCGCGTAGACGTGAAGCAGCAGGGAAGCGACGCGACGATGGCGGTGAATATGAAAACTGGCTTTAATGGGGCAATTCCGATTAATACGTTTTTGGCAATGCGATCGCAGATCCCTCAAGCTCCAGCAGTCGCGGTGGATACTGCCCCCAGTACGGATAAACCAGCTCAAAGGTTAGAAAATCCCAAATCTGCTTCAGACTTTTTCGCTAAAGGATCGGTAGAACGCGATCGCGGCGATCGATCCAGAGCAATTGCTAACTACACTCAAGCGATCGCCCGCAACCCCAACTACGCCGACGCTTACTATCAAAGGGGAAACGCCCGTTACGACCAAGGAGACAAGCAGGGGGCGCTAGCAGACTACGACCAAGCGCTGAAATTTGACCCCAACTATGCCAATGCTTATTATCAACGGGCAGTCATTCTTTACAATCGGGGCAACAAACAGGAAGCGCTGTCAAGTTTCGATCGCTACATCACTCTCGTTCCTAACGACGCTCAAGCCTATCACAGTCGCGGTGCGATTCGCCGCAGTATGGGAGACGGTCAGGGAACGTTTGACGATTTCGATCGCGTCGTCCGGCTCGAACCGGATAATTCTAGGGCATATTACAATCGCGCCTTAGCTCGGACGATGTTGCGAGACTCTAAAGGAGCGCTGGACGATTTTAGCCATGCTTTAAATCTCGATCCGAGTTGGACGACAGTGTACAACAACAGAGCAATTCTCCGCCGCCGCTTGGGAGACCGACAAGGAGCAGTTGATGATTTTAGTAAAGTCATCAGTATAGAGCCGAAAAATGCCGAAGCTCACTACAACCGAGGTTTAGTACGACGCGATTTAGGCGATCGCCAAGGTGCGATCGAGGACTTACAGCTGGCTGCTAATATATTCCAACAAAAAAACGACAGCACGAATTATCAAAAAGCATTGGAGAAAATTGAGAGCATTCAAGCAATGCCCGTAATTCCCGCAGTACCCGCACCTGTAGTGACTCCAACAACAACTTCACCATCAGATAATTCCACCAATCTCAATCAACCAACTAACTCTCAACCAACCAACACTCAACCAACTAACTCTGGCGATTCGGGTAATATTCCCGAATCTGCCGCACCAGCGCAACCCGAAAATAACTCAACTTGGTAGTGGTTAAGTCAGTGTAGAGACGTTACATGTAACGTCTCTACACTGACAACTGATGCGTCAGCTAGTTCAAAATGATGAGAAAATACTTAAACAACTCATCATAGAAATTTACAGCTCGTCATTATGGCTCAGATTCAGTTTTCTAAAGGTGTTACCGAAGAAACAGTCCCAGATGTACGCTTGACGCGATCGCGAGATGGGAGTAATGGTACGGCAACTTTTTATTTTCAAAACCCCCAAATTTTGAGCGAGGGTAGCAATGAAGAAGTGACGGGGATGTACTTGATTGATGAAGAAGGGGAACTTGTGACCCGCGAAGTCAAAGGAAAATTTATCAACGGTAAACCAGAAGCCATTGAAGCGATCTACCTGATGAAATCGACCGAAGAGTGGGATCGGTTTATGCGGTTTATGGAAAGATACGCCAACGAACACGGCTTGGGATTCAACAAATCGTAGTTTTTTAGAAATCTGTGACACATCAGCCTCACCCTGACATACCAGGATTGACAGTCAGTTGTGCTGTTATCACCGTCAGCGATACCCGTTCCCCAGAAACAGATAAAAGCGGTCGCCGAATCGAGCAATTGCTCGTAGCAGCGCGTCATACTGTGGGATTTTATGCGATTGTTAAAGACGAACCAGAGCAAATTCGATCGCAGATAGAATCGTTCAGCCAGCGTGTAAATTTAGATGTGGCAATTTTTAATGGGGGTACGGGTATCGCCCCCAGAGATACAACCTACGACGCGATCGCCTCTTTACTAGAGAAAACTTTACCAGGATTTGGCGAATTATTTCGGTATCTGAGCTATCAAGACATTGGTTCCCGCGCCATAGCTTCGCGAGCGATCGCGGGTGTATATCAGGGTAAACTCATTTTTTCGCTTCCAGGTTCTACTAACGCCGTACAACTGGCAATGGAAAAGCTAATTTTGCCAGAGTTGACTCATTTAGTCAGACAGTTACGCAAGTAGTTGGCGATCGCCGATCGATGTGCAGACATCTAGCAAAAGATATAAGTAGAAATATAAAATTTTATCTCTCCACCATTCAAAAGAACTGACAAGTTAATCTAAATATTTCTCATAGTAATCTTTTCGTAACTTGCATAAACTGCTAGGCATAGTGTAGCGATTGTTGCATTTTTATCGATGGAATTAAGCTTGCAATTTGACTGCGATCGAGCAAATTGTCGAGCTTGCCATGCTCTCTTTTCTACATTCTTCTAGCTTAAATTGCCAAAACTAGAAGTAAAAAGACAATCTTCGGGTTTTTAAGTACAAACAAATTGCTGGTCAAAAATATTTTTGGCAAAAAATGTGCTTAGGCTCTATGCAATTTCAGTCATAAAAGTTAAGAGGATTCTTGTTGAATGGCAACGTCTGAAAATGACAATAACGGTAACGATATGACCAACAGTGAAGATACACCTTTTGCTGTTGGATCGAACGTTACATTGCAACTTCCTGCTGATAGCAATCTACCAACTGATAGTAGCGAACCCTTTGCTGTAGGTACGAATATGACAATACAATTCACAGATGAGAGCGGTCAACCACAAGGCGAACAGTTAAGTTCGGATAACATTGTAGGAACAAACTCAGCCCCTTGGGGCGATCGCGAGACTTCGAGCGATTCAGGTGAAACATCAGAAGGTAGCGATTCTCTAACTGGTGGTGCTACTGGCGATTCCGGTAGTTATACATGGGATTTTAGTCAGGTATCTGGCGGGGAGTCCAACCCCGATAGTGAAGGTAGTGAAGGTAGTGAAGGTAGTGGTGACAGCACTGGGATGAGCGACAGCACCGATATGGATAGCCTCTTTCAACGATCGCCTTGGGGTTCGTTGCAAGAAGTTGGCATCGACAGCTTTGAAGATGTCTTCGGCAATGTTGGCGCTTCTGGTGGTGGTGAAAACCCCTTCGGTGGCGGTGCTGGCGGTGGCGAAAATCCCTTCGGCGGCGGTGCTGGCGGTGGTGAAAATCCCTTCGGCGGTGGTGCTGGCGGTGGTGAAAATCCCTTCGGTGGCGGGGGCAATCCTTTCGGCGGTGGTGCTGGCGGCGGATTCATGTAGTTCTGTGGCGCGATCGCCGTTTAACTGATCGCGATTCTCAGTCCAGTGCATAAAACTTGTAGGGGCGCACAGCTGTGCGCCCCTACGAAATATCCCTACAAAATGTCTATGTCTACGCCCCTACGAAATGTTTGTGGTTTGTTTTTCAATCGCTCAAGCCAGCCAAATAGATACCAAAGCCAAAAAAGCATTAATTGCATAGAATACGGCAACCACTTGTAGTTCCGACCATCCAGACAATTCTAAATGGTGGTGAAAGGGAGCCATTTTAAACAGACGCTTTCCTTTACCATCGGCTCCTTTGGTGGCTTTGTAATAACTAACTTGTGCGATCACTGATAAAGATTCGACAAAAAAGATCCCACTGAGAATAAATAGCGCCCAGAGGGTGTTACTCATGAGAGCGACTCCTGCTAACGCGCCTCCTAGTGCTAAAGAACCCGTATCTCCCATAAAGACGCGAGCGGGATTGCGGTTATGTACTAAAAAGCCGATACAGCTACCGCTCAAACAAGCACAGAAAATTGCCAAACTGGGGAAATTAGGCGCGACGATCGCTCCCAATCCTAAAAGCGCGATCGCTACCGTTCCTCCTGCCAAGCCATCCACACCATCGGTTAAATTAGTGGCATTGCTTTCGGCAGTCAAGACAAACACTGCTAACGCCCAGAATAGCAAACCCAAGGGTAGAGCAAACCCAAAAGGTAACGAGATCGTCGTCAGATCCCCCGATCGACTCCACAGCCACAGGCAATATAGGCAACCGAAACCAACTTGCAGAGCCAGTTTCAGACGTGGGGAAATACCTTTATTAGACTGGCGACGCAAAATTTGCCAATCATCCAACCAGCCAATAAACCCGTAACCGACCGTAATTCCAGCGATCGCCAATACAGGGGCGAGGTTTTGGATTCCCAGCACCAGCGCCGATAAGATGATGCTAGCGATGACCGCTACAGGTACAAAAAATATGCCACCCATCGTCGGCGTACCTGCTTTTTTTAAGTGTGCTTGGGGACCGTCTTCGCGAATGACTTGTCCGGCTTTTAACTGCTGAAGGATCGGGACTATCCAAAAACCAACTGCGGCAGTGACAGCAGCGCAGAATAAGAAAGGAAAAGTTAGCGATCGCCCTTGCCAGGGTAGGCGCTGCGCTGTTAGATCGAGAGTCAGCGAGGCGGTAGCGAGTGCAAGGCTTAGGACGATAAGCAGTCTCGTACCGGAGAGATGGAAAGACCAGAAAGAAGATGATTTCGCGTCCACAACAAAGTTGCCTTTTGACTAGATACGTGCTGAGGACATTATCGGAACTGAATCGAAAGTGCTGCCTTGAAAGTATTTAAATGTAATATTTTTGAAGAGTCATTGGTCATTGATTCTTCATCATTTGTGAGTTGCTAATGACCAATGACAGATGACAAATGACTCTCAGCTACGCATCATCAGCTTCATCAATATCTCCTAAATCATCGTCATCATCGTAGAAATCGCCAACATCATCACCTTCAAGCAAGTCGAGAGAAGAGTCGCCGTCTTCCACTTCGGTTAGCAGATCTGGTTCCTGAACGCCATCGCGGGGGATCAACCGACCGTTAGATTGCAACCAGTCAATGAGTGACGATTCTTGTTTTAAAGGAATGACACGAGCTGGCTGTTCCCGTGGTTCTTCTCTAAGCGGAGAGTTGTGCATACCTAAGCTTTATCTAGACAGGGGGATGTAATTATACACCTAAAGTTTATCACTTGGTAATTGGTAGTTGGTAATTGGTAGTTGGTTGTTGGTTGTTGTAAGTGACAGATGACTGCAATAACAGCTCTGACAAAAAGATTTATCTAATAATAGATAGCAAAAACTACGTAGCTCCGTATGATGAGATTATATATAGCAATCCAAATTGATTTTTGAACGTTTCCCGTGTAGAGACGTTACATGTAACGTCTCTACACCCGACCAAGAGGAGATAAAAATGTTAGGAAAAGAAACACTTTTGGAAAAGATTGCTGGTAAGAATCGCGGGTTGTTATCAACAGAAGTAGATAAACAAGCTGTCCTTGCCGCGATCGCTCAGTTAGAAGACCGTAATCCTACACCTCGTCCGGTAGAAGCTAGCGAACTTTTGAATGGAGACTGGCGCTTGCTCTATACGACAAGTAAAGGATTGTTAAATATCGACCAATTCCCATTACTCAAACTCGGACAAATTTATCAATGCGTTCGCGTTCAAACTCAAAGTCTTTACAATATTGCCGAGGTTTACGGTTTACCTTTTCTTGAAGGGGTAGTTAGCGTTGTAGCTAAATTTACTCCTGTCTCCGAACGCCGGATTGAAGTTAAATTCGAGCGATCGATTATTGGGTTACAACGCTTATTTAGCTATCAATCTCCTGCTAGTTTTATTCAAGAGATAGAAGCAGGAAAAAAATTTCCGGCTTTGGATACCAAGATTAACAGTAACAGACAACAAGGCTGGGTAGATATTACCTACCTTGATAGCGATTTACGCATCGGACGGGGGAATGAGGGTAGTATCTTCGTATTAACTAAAGTTTAATTTTTGAGATTATAGTCATTATTTCAATCTGGCAATTCACCGAAGCGTTCTCGGTAGCGTGCCAACATAGACTCTAACTCTATTGCCTGTTGTTGCGCTGCTTGTGCTTGCTGTTGCGCTGCTTGTGCTTGCTGTTGCGCTGCTTGTGCTTGCTGTTGCGCTAGTTCTCTTTGCTGCTGTTCGGCGATCGCCACTTCTTGCGGAGTCGGTATTAATTGACCATCAGGAGTAAAAAACCGTAACTTTTCTTCAGAAATCCCTAAATACAACTCTAGCTGCTGACTCCACAACCAACCTTGAGGATTTGGCTGTAGTTCTTGGTATTGACCTCCAACCAATTGAAAGCCCTTAAATTCAAAAGTTTTTGGGTCGAACCAGAAATATTCTGGAGTGCGAAAAGTATCTTGGTAAATTTGTTTTTTTAAACCCCTGTCAGTTTTGGCGGTTGTATCGGAGAGAACTTCTACAATGACATTCGGATACTTGCCATCCTCTTGCCAAACAACCCAGCTTTTGCGCGGTTTGCGTTCTGTACCCAGCACGACAAAGAAATCGGGACCCCGAAATTGTTCTGATTTAAGTTGGCGAGGACTGTAGTATATGGTGAGATTGCCGAAAGCATAGAAATCTTGACGGTCTTTCCACCACAATTCCAAGCATTCAATTAGCAGTAGCAGTTGGCGTAAATGCAGTTCGCTTTCCAAAGGCGGTTCGTCACTCCATAAGTCCCCAGGAGGAAAGATAACATCTTCTGGTTCAATTTCTGGAGTTTCTAGGTCTTTTGCCAGGGACATCGCATTTAAACCTGGGAATGCAGACACACGTATTATAGTCTAGTGCAAGAAGGCAGCAACGTTTGATAACTGATAACTGAAACTGACTACCGATCGCTAAAATTTGCCGTGTAGAGTTTCGCACCTTGGAAATTCGCGCCAGTTACAACAGCACCGTCAAAAATTGTACTTGCTAATTGTGCTTGTTGAAAATTAGCACCTTTTAAATTTGCATCAATTAAACTTGTATCGCTAGCCAAAACTTTCTGCAAATTGGCTTTTTGTAAGTTAGCACCCTCTAAATCTGCACCTTCTAAATTGGCATTTGTCAGGTTAGCACCTGATAAATTTGCATTTCGCAAATCCGCACCAATTAAATGAGCGCCACTCAAATCTGCCCCAGAAAGATCGCAACTCGGGCATTCTCCGGTTGCCAGTAATTGTCTGACATGAGCTGGGTTTTCTGCCCGTACAGGAGTCGCAATCGAAAGAGCAGCGATCGCAACCGTAGTAGAGAGCATTGCTAGTTTCATCTTGCTTCACCTCAATTCACGGATGCAGCTATCTAGTAGCTTGTTACTAGGATCGCGCAACTAAAATGCTATTTCCATCAGGCAATAGGTGGAACTGGATAGCAATTATACTCAACCTTAGAGAGAAAATATCAAGGCTTGCAGCAAAAAAGATGTATTTTGTCAATAGCCTTGCACCTAATTTTTTGTCAACATTCCCAGATTTGGAACGCGCACGTTGCTCGCTATTTCCAGAGAGCGATCGCTAATCGCGCGACTAGGTTGAGGCACGACTGCTACTAAATATTTTTGTACTAGCTCGCCCAACACAGCAACCCCGCGATCGATGTCTGCAAGGGAATTAGAAAAATTTAAGCGCAGGGCTGGATAACCTTGGTGATTGGGAAAAAATGCCGTTCCAGAGGCGACAAGAATCTTACGAGATAATGCTTCTCGACAAATCGCTTGTACGGATATACCTTCTGGTAAATGTACCCAAAGAAATAGCCCTCCCTGGGGAATAGTCCAACTGGCTTGGGCAGGAAAATAACGCTCTAAAGCCTGAAGCATGGCGTTACGGCTGTGAAGATGGTTTGTCCGCAAGCGGTTGAGATAGCGACGATAATGTCCGCCAGCCAAAAACTCGCTGACAATTGCTTGCGAAACTGTAGATGAGTGCAAATCTTGCAGAATTTTCTGTTCTAAAATTGGTTGATAATGCTTGCCCGTCACAACCGTGTAACCGACTCGCAATCCAGGCATTAAAGTTTTAGAAAACGTACTAATATAGGTGACAATATCGCTGCGATCTAAAGCTTTAATTGGAGCTGCAACAGGCTCAGATTCAAAATTTAGCGCTTCATAAGCATTATCTTCCAAAATGGGACATTCGTATTGTTGAGCCAGAGCTAACAATTTTTGGCGATGAGTTTGGGAAGTCGTAATCCCAGTCGGATTGTGTAAAGTACTAATTGTATAAATTAATTTAGGGCGATGACTGCAAAGATATTGTTCCAGTAACTCCAAATTCATACCTTCTGCTGTCATGGGAATACCAATAACTTTAACGCCCAAATTTGCTAGTATTCCCAAAGCTCCGTGATAGGTAGGCGTTTCAACTATTACCCAATCTCCAGGCTGAAGATAGTAACGCATTGCCAGCGATAATCCTTGTTCCGAACCATTGGTCACGATAATTTCTTCAGGGGAAACTTCTAGACCTTGGTTTAATAGCATCTGAGCTATTTGTTGGCGTAAAACAAGCTGTCCTTGTGGCAGATCGTAGCGAAATAAAGTATCGGTAGAATTGGCGATCGCTCGTTTGGCAATGCGTTGAAAATTAGCCGATTCTTGTGTTAGAGGAAATCCAGAACTAAAATTAATAATGTCTTTTTGTTGTTGAGCTTGCAAAGTAGCCATAATTTGCTCGCAAAAAGTTTCTCCCGTTTCAGAAATCGTCACTTTTTGAGTTGGAGCAAAATGCGATCGCCATTGTGGTGAGGATACAGTATTGCTGACAAAATATCCCGCACCTGGACGAGATTGAATTAAACCGTCAGCTTCTAATACAGCATAAGCCTCAACAATCGTCAATTTATTCACACCAACACTTGCTGCTAAATTCCGAATTGAAGGCAATTTTTCCCCAGGTGGGAGTTTACCAGATTGAATCAAACGACTCAAATAATTGCGAATTTGTAAATAAAGCGGTTGGGAAGAATGGCGATTTAAAATAATTTTCATAATAAATTGGTAATGGGTAATGGGTAATTGGTTATTTCACTTGTCACGCACCACTGATAACTGATAACTGACTTGTGTACGGGCGGGTTTTGACCAAAAATTTACCGTTTTAATTGTCAATCTATTGGCTAAACCCGCCCCAACGATAACTGATAACTGATAATTGCACTATAAAAGATTTTTCCAAACTGTACCCGGTACAATTCAGTGTATTTGAACTAGGACAGCTGAGAATTGCGATCGCTGTACTGGTAGATAAACTGATTTTTCTGTAGCAATCCTAGATGAATCGTGAAATCGGTTGTCCGTGTAGAGACGTTACATGTAACGTCTCTACACGGGAAACTGTCAGGAGATCGCCAGTTATTGAGCCAAGTTTAATCCATCACCTTCAATACATCTCTTGGCAAGAGCTTATCTTTAAACCAAACAATCCTAGCTGGCACATCATTCATTTTGACACCTGCTTTTTCTAAATTCAATCGTTCGGAAATTGCCAAAATCAAATTATCGGATTGAGCGCGACGAACTTGAGAAAATTTCTTTTGTAAATATTCCGGTCGCCAGTACCCCACAATTTCTAACAAAAATACTCGTCCGTCAGGATGTACCAAACGAAAATCGGGAATCATGACGCTACCAGGAATTGGAATTAGATCGACTTCTCGCTCTAGTACCCATTCGGTTTTTGTAGCATTCCAACGCTCGACAAAAGCCGCTTCTAGCATACTGTCATAAGGTTTACCTGGTGGATAATGAGAGACTAAACCGCACTCAGAATTCAGCGTAAATCGTCCTGTTTTCCAGTTATTAGTGTAGAAATCGCGGGTTTGTAAAATTGCGCTCAAACTCCATTTGGTGACGTGGAGTAAAGCCGGAATAAGTTTGGCGATCGCCAGCCCATATCTCGTACTAGGATTAAATAAACTCGCCGGACCATCAACCGTAATTGTAAATCCGTGGTCGGCATCTCCTTCGATGTATGCCATTAATTGAAATAATTTGAGATAGCGAAATAACAGCTTGTATTCTCCTGGAACGTTGCGATGAGCGTTGAGAGTCAGGTGGCTGGCGCGATAAAATACCCCTTGAACTTGGGATAAATTGTAGCGGTGCAGTAGTGCTTCTGGTGTTGGCGGCTCGAACCGCGTCATGATGCGATTTTCTGCTAAGTCTGCATACAAACCCGTGCGAATTTGTTCGGGGAAGACTTCTTTGTCTAATTCGCGGCTGAGTTGTAATGCTAACTGTTCTAATACCTGGTGGCTTTGCTGGGGACTGGGAGCCGATTGTGCTGCAAGGGCGAAGACTCGTTCGCGCAGCATTGGTGGTTCTAAGGGGCTGACAATTTCAAATTCACAGAAGCTACTACGCAGGAGATAAGCTAAGCCGCGTTTGAGGCGATAATCCGGGCTATCTCCTTCGAGTTCTTGTAGTTGTCGGTCGAGTGCTGCTTGGATATTACCGAGATTTTCTTGGAATGTGGTAATAATATCAGTGGCGATTTCTAGATTGTGTTTGTCTATTTTGAGCCGTTTAGGGGTGATTTCTTCCCCGTTTTGGCGGTGCATGAGTAAGTCGGTTGGAAGCATAGATTAAGATTTGGTCGCGCAAAGACGCAAAGGCGCAAAGGGACAAAGTTATTCTTCGGTTTCTAGGGAGTTATTATCGTCCCATTTTCCTGAAGATTCAGCGGCGCGTTGGCTGGTGCGATCGCCACTTCCATAGGTAATCTGTTTGGTAGGTAAGATCTCTAACTGCGTAACTTTCCCCTCACTCCTTGCCCCTCGCTCCTCACTCCTCTTCACTCCTCGTCTCCTCACTGAAGTTCTTTCTTCGCTGGTGTCTTCGGCTACGACTTCATACATGAGGGCAAATTTGTCTTTGTCTTTACCTTTACGTAGAACTCGCCCTAAGCGTTGAATGTATTCCCGTGCTGAGCCTGTACCGGATAAAATAATGGCAATTCTGGCGGCTGGTACGTCTACACCTTCGTTGAGAACGTGGGAGGCGATGAGGGTTTTGTATTCCCCTTCCCGAAATTTAGTTAAAACTTCGTGGCGTTCTTTGACGGGGGTTTGGTGGGTGATGGCGGGAATGAGAAATTCTTGCGAAATGCGGTAGACTGTGGCGTTGTCGGCGGTGAAAATTAGCGTTCGTTCTGGATAGTGTTCTGCTAACAAGTCGGCGAGAATTCTGATTTTGCCATCCGTACCTAAAGCAATTTCTTTGGCTTGGCGGTGTGCTATCATGGCTCTGCGTCCGGCGGCGGATCTGGCACTAGCTTGGACGAATAATTGCCATCCTTTAAGGCTACCAAGAGAGATTTTGGCTTCGCGGAGAAAGTCGTTACGGGTTTGAATCAGTTGGTTGTAGCGATCGCGTTCGTGTTGTGATAGTTTGACTTTAATCTGCACGACTTCGTGTTCTGCCAGCGCTTTACCGGCTAAATCTGCGGCAGTTTTGCGATAGATTTCTTGTCCGATGAGCAGATTTAAGTCTGAGTGTTTGCCATCGGTGCGTTCTGGGGTTGCAGTCAGTCCGAGACGATATGGTGCGATCGCGTATTCGGCAATGACGCGATTAAAATCTGTGGGTAGGTGATGGCATTCGTCAAAGATCAACAGCGCGTAACGGTTGCCTAATGCTTCGGCATGAATTGCCGCACTATCGTATGTCGATACTAATATGGGCGTGCGATCGCGGGAACCACCCCCTAATAATCCCACTTCAACATCGGGAAATGCTGCTGTTAAGTGAGCGTACCACTGGTGCATCAAATCCAAAGTTGGCACGACAATCAACGTGCTGCGGGGAGTGGCTTGCATCGCCAACTGCGCTAGATAAGTTTTCCCCGCCGCTGTTGGTAACACGACAACTCCCCTACGTCCGGCTAGTTTCCAGGCTGCCAATGCCTCGCTTTGATGCGGATATGGCTCCATTTCCATGCTAGGAGATAGTTCTAGCGGTTCAAAGGCTTTAGCTTCGTCGCTAAAGTAACTTCCTTCTGCTTGTAGTGCTTCTACAACTTGGCGATATTGAATGGCGGGAATGCGAAATTTTTCTACCCTGTCATCCCACGTCGCATAGTCCATCCACGATTTACCTCTGGGTGGTGGGTGCAAAATTAACGTACCGCGATCGAACGATAAAGTAGGAGTACGAGGCATTAAAAAAAGTTGTAAGTCGTAAGTTGTAAGTCGTCAGTGATGAGCAGCTGACAATGAGTGCTGATGTTTGTTTACTTTACTCACTCTATAAAGAGACTGGAACGGCTGGCAATAATCAGTTATCAGTTATCAGTGAAGAAGGGGTGTAGGGTGTGGGAAATTTGTTGTTGGTTGTTGGTTGTTGGTTGTTGGTTATCGCTCCTCTGCTCCCCTGCTCCCCTGCTCCCCTGCTTCCTTGTCCCCCTTGTCCCCATTTTGAATGCGCGAGCGTGAATTTTGTCTCCGACTCCCGACTCCCGCCTACAATTGCGGTTACTTACGTAAATCTACGCCAGTATAGTTCACACTTCGCAAAATATGAATCATAATATACAAACTTGAGTTAATTAGCATCTCACTTGTTTAGATAGCAGTCGTTGCAAGGTAGGGAAGTTATGCTAGGGCAAGCTTGGAAAAAATTACTTTGGCTGACGATAGTTTCGCTCTGTATCAGCATAGCCGTGCCAATTTTTGCCCAAAACTCTCCTGTCAGCGCTTATCAATCTAATTACTGGCAGCCAGTATCGCGAGTGAATCCTGGTGGTCCTGTTAATGTGATGTTAGTTAATCGCACCAAGTCACCTTTAAAATACAATTTTCTCGACGATCGCGACGAGAAAGATTTACCAGTCGGGGACAGCGTTCAAGAAAAAATTTCCTTCCTCCCCATCGATGTTGCTATTTACGATCCCGCACCTCAAACTCCTACTAGCAAGACTGGCGGATTGAAGTATAAAACGACTGTTGATAAACAAAACAATGATGTGACAGTCCAAGTTTTATCTAGAGAAGATAGCAGAATGAGTGTAGTCAGAATTGCTAAGAGTGGATCGATTTACATTTTTTAGAAGAGCATTTATTAGAAAAACCTAACAAAAAATATTACTATGCCGCGACACAATCCCTACAACTTGCAGATGGAAATTACTCGCTTGTTCGAGCAGGGACAATCGTTTTTTGCCACAATCAAGGTGCAAGATTGGTTAAAACAACGTAACGAAAATCCTGCTGACTACGACATTCTTTTCCATCAAAAACCAGCTCCACCTGGCTCCAAAGCCGTCATTGCAGTTGAAATCGAACTACGGCGCAAAGACGGACAACCAGTCGATCCTTGGTTGCAAGAACAAGCGAATTTACATGCATAAAATTGGGAGCAGGGAGCAGAGGGAAGAGAGCTGAGGGAGACAAGGGAGACAGGGGAGACAAGGGGGACAAGGGAGAAAACAACCAAATAGCCATCAACTCACTTTTCGAGCCAATTCACTCACAACCGCAGCTAATTTATCGGGATTGACTGGCTTGGCAATATGTTGTTGAAAACCTGCTGCTAAAGCGCGATCGCGGTCTTCTGTTCTAGCATAGGCTGTAAGCGCGATCGCGGGAATTTGTCCGCCTTGTTCTGGTGGTAGTTGTCGCAAGCGATGAATCAAAGCATATCCATCCTCTTCTGGCATTCCAATATCGCTGACGAGGACGTGCGGCTGAAATTGAGCGATCGCCTCAATTGTCTCCCGGGCAGTTTCACGAGTCACGACTTTAGCGCCATACTGGGTCAAAACTGTATTGAGTAAGTCTCTGGCATCGGCTTCATCATCGACGACGACAATCCGTAAACCGTCTAGGGATGGAGGCGCGATCGCAGTTTCTTCTTTTTGGCTGTGAGGTTGCTCTGGCTCATTCAGATTGTAATCTACGGCGCGAATTGGCAGAGCGACAGTAAATGTAGCCCCTTTACCCAATCCCGCACTTTCAGCTCCTACCGTACCACCATGCAGTTCTACCAATTGACGCACGATCGATAAACCCAGTCCTAAACCACCATACTCTCTGGTCGTAGTGCTGTCTGCTTGCAGGAAGCGATCGAAGACGTGGGGTAAAAACTCAGGACTAATACCTTGTCCGTTATCAGCAACTCGTACTTGTACTTGAGAATCAAACTGAAATAAACGCACTTCAATTCGTCCGTCTCTGGGAGTAAATTTAACGGCATTAGCAAGCAAATTCCAGAATACCTGCTGCAAGCGATTGGCATCTCCCATGACCGATCCAATGCTAGAATCTAATTTCGATTCAATCTGAATGTTTTTGGCTGTTGCTGCGGGTAAGACGGTTTCAATCGCAGCAACGATAACTGGTACGATGTCTATTTTACGGATCTCTAAATGCAGCTTTCCCGTAACGATCCGCGACATATCTAAAATATCTTCGATCAACTGCGCCAGAGATTTTGTGTTGCGATCGATAGTCTCTAAAGCGCGTGCTGTCGTCTCTTCATTAAACTTGCGGTTACGAAGTAACTGCGTCCACCCCAGCATTGCATTTAAAGGCGTGCGTAATTCGTGAGATAGAGTAGCCAAAAACTCGTCCTTGATTCGGTTGGCTGTTTCTGCTTCTTCGCGAGCTACCTTTTCCCGTTGTAACAATCGTTCTCGTTCTACTTCTGCTTGCTTGCGTTCCGTAATGTCCGTATGAACGCCGATCCATTCCCTCACGCTACCATCTGTTTCTAAAACTGGCACGCCACGGGCATTCATATACCTATACTCGCCGTCATAGCGCCGCACCCGATGCTCCATCTCGTACACGCTGCGATGAGCCAGAGCTTTTAACCATGCTTGCGCAGTGCGATCGCGATCTTCTGGATGAATCGCTGCAATCCATCCCCATCTCTGATACTCTTCAAACTTTTGTCCGGTAAAAGCACTCCATCCAGGCAGTTCGGTAACGACTTCACCTTCTGCTTTGGTATCCCAAATAATGTTTGTCGTCGCTTCTACCAAAGAACGATAACGTTCTTCACTCCAACGTAGAGCTTCCTGCGCAGCTTTACGATCGCTCAAATCTAGAATAAAGCCGATAATTTCTGGTTGAGGCGTATTTGTATCTGCTAACAAAGCTGCACCAATTAGAATTGGGACTCGCGTACCATCTTTACGAATATATTGTTTCTCAAATGGAGCTGCAATTCCGCGTTTTTTCAGTTCTTCAGCTGCTTGAAGATCTAAAGGAAGAAACTCCGCAGGAGTTAAACTGTCCCAATGCAATCTCCCTGCCAGCAAATCTTCTCGCTCGTAACCTATGAGTTGGAGAAAATAGTCGTTTGCGTAATGAATTTTTCCCTGAAAGTTCCCAAAGGCAACGCCAAAAATATTTGACTCTACCAAACGTCGAAACCGCTTTTCACTTTCTGTAAGAGCTGCTGCCGATCGCTCGGCGGCTTTGCGCGACGAAGAGAGCGAGTGTGTCATGGCAAATAGAATCATACTCATTGCCACTCCAATAAAGGCAACGAAAGGCGCAAGATCGATGTCTGAAGCTAGTTCTAATTCAGGGCGAGAGGTAAAAACTAAACTCCAAGTACGTCCGCCAAGATCGATCTTTTTGTTAGTCTGAAATTGTGGACGATCGCGGTTATTTAGCGTATGAGATCTGGATGAGTGTAGCAAATTTGCCGAGCTGACATTGTGACTATCGTAAATTTCAAAATTCACCAAGCGGTCTTCATCGCCAAAAATACCATTCATCAGATCGTCAGCCCGAAAAGGACTGTAAATAAAACCCATTAACTCTGTTTGCCTTTGCCTTTTTGTGGCGGGAATATTACCACCACGGTAAACCGGAACGTAGATTAGAAAACCCGCTTGCTTGTGTTTGTCAATTTCTTGAACTAAAGTCACTTTACCTGAAGCAGCGGGAATACCAGTATCGCGGGCGCGTTCCATCGCAGCGCGGCGCACTGGCTCGGAGAACATATCGTAACCAACTGCAACTCGGTTGCGACGATCTTGTGGTTCTAGATAAATAATGGCATGATATTCCAAACGAGGATAGTTGGGGCGGATATTGAAGTTAGCGATTCCCTGTTGCCGCATTTGGGTGACAAAGGCATCTTTCGCTGCTGCTGGCACTCGCGCCGAATAGCCAATTCCTTGAATCCCAGGATAGCTACCGCGCAATTTCATCCGATTCACAAAAGCCCGAAATTCTTGCGATGTTACTGTTTCACTCGCGGCAAATAGACCACTTCCTGCCCGCAACAGAGTTATGTAAGCCTCAATCCGATCTTGAATCTTGGCTTGAGTTGTTTGGACATCATTTTCAAACCGCAACCGCTCTTTATTTTGAACCGTACTCGATACATAATAAGTAGCTGCTGTAGTAAATAAGAGCGAGATCGTCAAAACAAAATAGGGAATCCAGCTTCGACGTGGTTGTAAATACCTCCCAAATAAGTTTGCTTTCATTCGTCGCTTCAAATTACAGAATATCAGCCTAAGATAGCAATAAAGCTTAGTCATAGTCGCGCGTGACTTTTCAGGCGATCGCACCCCCGATCTACACTTGACTGCTTAAGACTCCATATATTGCTACAGACAATATTAACCAATTATAAAAATAATCTGATAATTTCTCGCTCATCTCTACACCCCACACCCTTTCTTCACCGATCGCTTTGTAGAGACGTCACATGTAAAGTCTCTACACTGGTAACTGTACGAGCGGGTTTAGCATATAGATTGACAACCAAAGCTCTAAATTTTTGGTCAAAACCCGTTCCTACGATAACTGATAACTGATAACTGTTATCTGTATTCAGACAGACATTTAACTCTTCAATCGCAACAATTGAATCTCTGTTCGTTGGTTCCGATTATCATAGGGAGAAATATCCCCTCTGAGTTGGCTAAAACCTTTTCCTACTGCAAACATTTTGTGTTGCAGACCGCGTTGTTTGAGATAATTAATAACTTCTTGCGCTCTTTGCTGACTTAATTTTTGATTCAAATCGGCTAATCCTTTTCTAGAAGTATGACCGATTACTCTTATAGCTACAGTCTGCGAATTAAACTCGGCTATTTGCTTAGCCAATCTATCGAGTGTTTGCTTACCTTTCCTAGTGAGTGTAGTCGAGCCAAATTGAAACTCTATCTCTCCTTGTACGCGCAAATTTCCCAGATTAGAGGCAGTTTCAAATTTAGAATTAGTATCGTTCGCTACTCCTTCTAGTAGACTATCAGCTAGTTTTGGATTGTCAGAGCGGATCGAACTAATGAGTTTCTGGGTATGACTAGCGGCGCGATCGAGGAACTGGTAAGTAAATAAGTTTTGAGGAGCTGGAGGCACTTGCTCCATCCTACCTGTTAGTGCCAACACCGCAGCTGTAGAATTTATTCTTTTTTCTAGCGTGCCATCCCTCATCCAGTTTTTCGCCTCAACTGACGTAAAAAAATCAATTCCTTGCATGACCGTTGTTGCATCGCTAGCTGATAAATTACCATCCCGAGCGATTTGATTTTGCAACAACAGACGATCGCTAGTGGATGTATCAATTAAACGATAATAAGCTTCTAAAAAAGCGGAGATTTTTTCAGGTTGCGATTGGAGAAGGCGATCGCCAGCAACAATAACATCGACAATTGCACCTGGAGTATCTCGACTTGATAAGACTACTGTATATCCTTGTTGCCGAGCTTTCGTGACAAAAGGTTCCCAAAGTATAGCTGCTGCTAGATTTGAATTAGATTGCAATTGCTTCCAGGCATCAGCAGCATCGACTACTTTTATTGTTTGAAAATCTAATAATCTAAATGCTTCAAATTTAGCATCTAGCAACAAACCTAGATATTCACTGGGAGAATCGCCAGCAAAAATAATGCTTAACTGGTTCTGCGATCGCCTCTGCTGTACTAATTGGTTCAGAGCTTGGAGCGATCTGAGGTTAGGATATTGTTTCGTGTTTAAAACAACTGCATCACCTCCGATTGTATAGTTAATCAAACCAACTATTTTCCCTTGGGGTTTTTGTTTCAAAAACTGATCTAGAGTTGTGACTAAGAAATCGGCTTGTCCTTCATTTAAAAGTCGAGCGCGTCTAGCTTGATTAAATTCATCTTTATAGTGCGCTTCAATTTGAAATTCTTTGAGTGCTTGCCGCAATCGATCGCTCCGAAAAGTACTGTAGCCGCTAAAGGTGTCGCCCAAAATTACGATTGCTTTTGAGTTACCCCGATCTCCTAACCGCTGAAAATTTTGAGTGCTAACGCTTTGACTGCGCCAAAAGAACAAGCTTCCTCCCAGTAGCAGTGATAGTATTGACACTAATGTCAACCAAGTATTAGGGAGATAAAACCGATACCGAGTTGTTTTTTTACTATTAGATACACTATTTCTAATAGTACTATTGCTATTTAAAGCATAATTTAGCTCTAGTGGCTGCTTGCATAAATCGCACCGAATGGCAGTAATAGAATTGCCATCATAGCCACAGTTATGACAAGTTATGGATGATTTTGGTGGTTTTGGAGCCATATTTCTGCTTGACAAAAACCAATTATTTGCTTAACTATCTTGGTCTAAAATTTCAGCTCGATTAATTTTTAGTAAATATTGGTAGCACTCTATATATACTTCCATACAAACTGGATGCAGTTTTATCAAAATTTCCTGACACAATAATTCTGTTTGAGTCCAGCTTAAACTATGCCATTTTTGCAGAGGACAGCTTACTGTTGCTTCTATCTCGCTAAGTAATTTGATTATGTCTACCTTTTGCTCTAAGCGCTGTTTTAAAATAGGTGCAAAGACTGGCTCTTGAGGACATTGTTGGCTAAACCAACTTTCCAAAATCGTCAGAGAGCGATCTGTATGAGTTATGGAGGCAACGCGATCGCCTGTCTGTTGTATGAGCTGGCTAACTAATTGACCGAAGCGGTCGTAAATTTCAGCATTAAATGTAAAGTAGTATCGCTTGGCAAGCGCTTCTACAACTGCTTCCCAGTCAGTCTGTCGCCGACCGAATTGCCGATCGCGCGGTTCAATTCTGGTTTTTAAATTGCTGTAAGCGCGTTCCGCTGCCATCGCTTTTTGCAATAACTCTTGTTTTTGAGCCTCGCATTCCTCTGCTAATCGCTGGAAGATCGCGCTCAAAGTTTCTAATACTCTTAGCACCGAGCGCGAACCGGAGTGCTGTAGTGAGTTGAAGAACTCCTGCATCTGAACTTGGTGCTGCGATCGCATTGCTTCCACATTGGACTGTAATTGCGCTCTGAAGCCGTCGGCTGGGTAAGAAGATGTGCGTTGAGTAAATTCAACTAGATCGGCAGCTTTCTGCTCGATCCATTCTTTGATATCAGAATCTGAAGATTGCCAGCCGAATTTGTCAATCGACTTCACGTTCGCCACCAACTCTACAGAAATCAGCGTTCCTTGCTCCATCCGATCCAGAGCTGTAACAATGGGATAACTATTTTCTGTCTTGATGAACCCCAGTCGATCGAGAATTGTCCCTACAGCAATTTGCTCTGCCGAGCGATCGCGCCATTGTGCAATCAGTTGAGCCGCCAACCAGTAACTCCACAACTTCAGATCGGGTACTGGTAAGCGGACAGGTAGGAATTGTAAGTCAGCCAACTGCTGATAACTTTTTTTCACCCTAGAAAGTAGATGGTGTAATAGCGCAACGCTCTCCTCGTCCTTGCTATTGAAGTTAAAGAGTAAAATAGCATCTTCCTGTTTACCATCATGAGGCTGCCAGCTTTCTAGCACCATGTTCCAAACTCCAACTACACAAATATGAGTGCGTAGCGGCTTCCCAAAGGGAAGTTCGCTGGCGCGGACTGAGGAAATTTACAGCTTTTGAACCTGTGTGGTGCGCTTCACACAGTGCCAGCGCGATCGGCAGGTTGTATCTGTATAGTTCCACGACTCGCAGTCGCCAAGTACAAGTAGATATTTCCTAAATTATTTCAACTTGTTGCATAAATATATTCTATCGACTGCAAATAAAATGAGTTACGCATTGTGTTTTCATAGCAAAGTAAATATGTTTCTATGTTGCCCTTTATACAATACTGATTATGGCTCTGCATATGTTGGTAATGCTTTGGAATTACTTGACTGCCTCGAATCCAATTCTATCGATTTAGTTATTACTTCTCCACCTTTTGCCCTACAACGTGAAAAGAGTTATGGTAATGTCGAGCAAGAGGCTTATGTAAATTGGTTATTTAATTTTTGTGAAAAAGTCTATCGAGTCTTAGCACCACACGGTAGTTTTGTCCTCGATTTAGGAGGAGCATATCAAAGTAAACGTCCCGTGCGATCGCTCTATAATTACCGTATTTTAATTAAACTTTGCGACGAGCTAGATTTCCGTCTTGCAGAAGAGTTTTTTTGGTATAATCCCTCAAAATTACCATCTCCGATTGAGTGGGTCAATAAACGCAAGATCCGCACTAAGGATGCTGTCAATACTATTTGGTGGTTATCAAAAACTGATAATCCCAAAGCTAATGTGAGTAATGTACTCGTGCCTTACTCAGAGCGCATGAAAAAATTACTTCAGAATCCAGAAAAATTTTATCAACCAAAAGAACGTCCATCAGGACACGATATCGGTAAAGCTTTTGCTAACAATAATGGAGGAGCAATCCCTTCTAATTTATTACAAATACCCAATACTGAAAGTGGCTCTCGTTACATCCAATTATGTAAAGCAGCTAAGATTGGCGCACATCCAGCACGTTTTCCGCAGAAACTTCCCCAGTTCTTTATTAATTTTTTGACAGAACCAGGCGATACAGTCCTCGATATCTTTGCAGGTTCTAATACTACAGGTGTAGCAGCCGAATCATTACAACGACATTGGATCGCGTTTGAACAAAACAGATCGTATCTCGCAACTTCTGCATTTCGATTTGTTGATGCTAATCTGAATCAATCACAAGCTAATACTCTATACACTCAGTTGATGTCAAGTTCGCAGACAGTAGCTTTGAAGTGATTCGATACTCATCGCATAGTTGATTAAATATTGTTACTAATGTTTTCTCAACGCGATCGCATCTAAAAATAGATTTATTGCATCAAAATTAGAATTGTAAACCTTTGACTGGATATTTTGTTATTTCTGATAGATTCAACTCGGTCTATCTAAAATAGGTATTTATCAAATCGAGTTATTTCTACAAAAAAATAAGTCGATCCGGCTAAACTTTAAATTTTAGTGCGATCGATCGCGTTCGTCAATATTACCGAGGCGATCGCTAATCGTGCCGACCTAAAACTCATTATTATAGTGAAGTTATATGACTTAATTCTATGAAAATAAAAGTTAAAATCTCTTATCTCTCGCTCTGCTATTTAGTAACGGGATTATTATTTTATCTAAATACAGTTGTCAAGGCGATCGCTATTTCACATACAAGCATAAAATCTTCTCCTCAGATAAATAAAATCAACTTATATAACATTCCCATATATGATGTCGAAGCTCTCATCCCTAGCGATCGTACAACTGTCGATTTGATGCAAATTGTACCACCAATTCGTTTGGTCGAACTGAGCCAGAAATTTAAAATAGCATTACAAAAAAAATCCGATAGTGAATGGTTATCGAGCTTAATCAAAAATACCTCTGCCGGACAACCTCTACCTTACGATTCTCGGCTTGGTGTTTCTAAAACTGAGTATCAAGAATTTCTTAGCCTCTCTCACAAATTAATTATGAAGAAGATAGGAACGTCTATGTTACAAATCAAACGTGAGGGGAATAAATACGTATTTTTAGGTAATAATTCTTTATCTGATTTAGCCGGAATCACACTCGATCTTGACCGCAATCTTCTAGAAACTCCGTATGGGACAACGGTAGAAATATTAGAAGTTGTAGCTGATGCAGAGCGACAACGCCTGACTGGTGCGTGGAGTGGATTCATGTGGAAATTAGAACAATTCGATCGCCATACTAACTCTAATATTAAAATCCAATTTAGTTTGGGTAGAATGACGCATAATGGACGAGGAATTTTGCATTACGGCATCACTAGAATTAGCGGTCGTGCTGTGGCAAAATCTACTCTTCTCATCCTTCAGTACGATTTAGTTTCATTCCATTAATTCGATAGAGTTTGAGTTTTTCATACGTTATTTAATTTTCGATACTCATCGATTTACCTTGCCAAGCTTTAACATATATTTATTTTTCTATCTGTAAAATTACTGAATAAATGTAGACTTTATGAATTAGTTTAATAATTCCTAAAAGTGAGTCATACTAGTGTTGTCCATGCCACCTTCAGTGTGATTCATTGAAAAGTTATACAGCTTTGTTTTGAAAACTATGCAGAATCAAAAATCCAAATTCATCACGGATTATTTGAAAGTTTGCAGTAGGTGAAACTAAGTTGAAATAGCAATTTGAATTCGATTTAAGCTGTTCGTTTGTAGATGCTTGTATTAATTATAAAAAACTGGGGAAACTATGTATAAAAGATTATTATTATCGAGTGTCAGTGTCATTACAGCATTACTGGCGATCGCCGCTCCGCGCTCTCTAGCCGAACCGTCAAGTTATTCTATTTGGTCTGACTCTACACCTTTAAATGCAGTTGTAGACAAAGATACTAAACCTGTGGAGCTAGGTCTAAAGTTCCGTAGCGATGTAGATGGGGAAGTATCGGCAATTAGATTTTATCGAGCCGTAGCAAACGAAAGCGGTTACTTCGTTCATCTTTGGTCTAGTACTGGAGAATTACTCGGTACGGGCATGGCTTTTGAAGGACAGCAACCTGCTCCAGGTTGGCAAACCGTACAATTCTATCCACCCATACCAGTTAAGGCGAAACAAATATATATTGCTTCTTATTACGTCAACTCTGGGCGATATGTCGCCAGCGAAAAATTCTTCGAGAATGCTGGGGTAGATAATGGGTTTTTACACGCTCTGCGTAATGGTGAAGCTGGAAGTAACAGTACATACATTTACGGTTACGGCGGTGGTTTTCCAACTCAGTCATACAATAGCACTAACTACTGGATAGATGTTGTCTTCAAACCTAAAACAACGAGTATTTGGACTGATTCTGTAGCTCCATCTTCCATTGCCACTTTTGATTCTAGAGCAATAGAGGTAGGTGTAAAGTTTAAAGCCACGAAAGAAGGCTTTGTGACTGGCATTCGATTCTACAAAGCCGCGACTAACACTGGTACGCACGTCGGCTCTTTATGGACTGCTGGGGGTCAGCTCGTCGCACGCGGTACGTTTGTTTCCGAAACAACTTCTGGCTGGCAACAACTTAAATTCGACCAGCCAATTCGGATCTCGGCAGATACGATTTACGTAGCTTCCTATCACGCTCCAAAAGGTAACTACGCTTACACGCTGAATCACTTTGCCAGCCCTATGAGCAATTCTGGTTTGCAATTTCTTGATGGTAATAATGGCGTGTATAAATACGGTAACTCCAGTTTCCCCAGCCAAACATATAAAAGTAGCAATTACTGGGTAGACGTTCTATACACTCCGATTGGAGATTAATCGGCAGCTCTTACTGCCTCAATCGCAGCTTCTAAGGCGATCGCCACGTGCGTCCAATGAGTACCCCCTTGACAAAAGATCGCGTATGGCTCCCGTAAAGGACCATCAGCCGAAAATTCCGAGGTACTGCCATCAATAAACGTCCCCCCAGCCATGACTAACTCGCTCTCATAACCAGGCATTTCGGCGGGTACGGGGTCGAGATAAGAACCGATGGGCGAGTTTTGCTGAATTGCCCGACAAAAAGCCACTAATTTTTGTGGCGAACCCAATCGAACTGCTTGAATCGTGTCTCGACGCGGAACCAGTGGGGCGGGATTCACCGAATATCCTAACTTGTCGAACACGTATGCAGTCAGGTGATTACCTTTCATCGCCTCTCCTACCATTTGTGGAGCGAGAAATAGTCCCTGAAACATCAGTCGATGCTGGTCGAATGTCGCCCCGCCAGCACTACCAATTCCTGGGGCTGTGAGGCGACAGGTAGCTGCTTCTACGAACTCTTCTTTCCCTGCGACATAGCCGCCAGCCGTGACAATCGTGCCACCAGGATTTTTAATCAAAGACCCCGCCATCAAATCCGCACCGACCGCCGTAGGTTCTCGATCTTCAATAAATTCGCCGTAGCAGTTATCGACAAAACAAACTGTATTCGGGTTTTGCTGTTTGACGATGTGGACGATCTTTTCAATCTCGGCAATGGAAAGGCTAGAACGCCAGGAATAACCGCAAGACCGCTGGATCGAGACTAAACGGGTGCGATCGCGCACCGCCGTTTCTAACGCCTGCCAATCAATCGTTCCGGCTGCGGTTAGATCTATTTGGCGATAATTAATGCCAAACTCTATCAAGGAGCCTTGTCCGCTGCCCCTAAGCCCGATCGCTTCTTCCAGCGTATCGTAGGGCGCACCTGCAACCGCCAGCATCTCATCCCCTGGGCGCAATACACCGAACAAAGCACAGGCGATCGCGTGGGTTCCAGAGACAAACTGGACTCTCACTGCGGCTGCTTCTGCTTGCATCACCTCAGCAAATACCCGATCTAACGTCTGACGACCCAGATCGTCGTGACCGTAGCCGCTGACAGAAGCAAAATGATGCGCCCCCACCCGCTGGTGGCGAAAAGCACTCAGCACTCGTTGAAGATTTTGCTTGACCTGAGCGTCAATTCCAGAAAAAATCGGAGATAGTGCCTGTTCTGCTAGTTGCAGCTGTTCGTAGCTGTTCATCGTCAAATTTATCGCTTTAGATTAACTTAATAGGTGGATCTTTGATTCTGGCAGATCGGACGCTAGTTTTTGAATTTAGGTTATCGCATGACGATTGCTACCCCAACCAAACTGACAATCAACTGGGTCAATACCCTATTTTTTATTGGTTTGCATTTTGGAGCTTTATTTGCTCTACTCCCTAGCAACTTCAGCTGGCAAGCAGTTGGTGTTGCCGTGTTTCTCTACTGGGTCACTGGCGGTTTGGGAGTTACTCTAGGCTTTCACCGTCTTGTCACCCACCGCAGCTTTCAAACTCCAAAATGGCTGGAGTATTTCTTGGTCTTTTGCGGAACACTCGCCTGTCAAGGAGGACCGATTGAATGGGTAGGGACGCACCGCGCCCATCATCTTTACTCCGATACCGAACCCGATCCCCACGACTCTAACAAAGGTTTTTGGTGGAGTCACATCGGCTGGTTAATTTATCGCAGACCGATTGAATTAGATCTTGCTCGTTTTACAAAAGATATTGCTGGCGATCCAGTTTATCAATTTCTAGAAAAAAATATGATTTTCATCCAGATCGCTCTGGGTGTCGTCCTATTATTACTTGGTGGCTGGTCGTTTGTCGTCTGGGGAATTTTTGTGCGAGTCGTGTTCGTCTACCACTGCACCTGGTTGGTAAACAGCGCCACGCACAAATTTGGCTATCGCAGCCATGAATCCGGCGATCGCTCGACCAACTGTTGGTGGGTAGCCCTGTTGGTGTTTGGCGAAGGCTGGCACAACAACCACCACGCCTTCCAATACTCTGCCCGACACGGCTTAGAGTGGTGGGAAGTCGATCTCACCTGGATGACGATCTGCTTGCTACAAGCTCTTGGCTTGGCTAAAAATGTGAAGCTGGCTGAAAAGTAGTGGTTAGTAGCTAGTGACTGGCGGCTAGTGAATAAAATTCTTCCTTAACAGATGTGAGTGAGAGTTGTAGCTGGAGTGCTACTTGTAGTCCATCTCCTTGCTTACCTTTTCATTTCTATCTGTCTCTAACCGCTAAGCACCAGCCACTAGCCACTAGCCACTAGCCACTCTATCTGTCTCTAACCGCTAACCACTAGCCACTAGCCACCAGCCACTAAAATCTACTATTCCCCTGCACGATATGCTTTACCGTCGTCAGGCTTTCGGGGCTAATTAGTCCTCGGCGGTGTCCTTTCTGATTTGACATGCCCAAAAAGATCGACTCTCCTCGGGCGGGATTGCGGCAAAAGCGCGGGGAGGCGTTGATATAAGTGGAGGCGCTATTCACCCGCAAAGCAAAGTGACGGCTTTCTTGATAGGACTCAGTAACGATGCAGTCGGCATGACCGCTACTATAACGATTGATCCACGAAATGGCTGCTTCTAAGTTGTCTACTACCTTAAAAGCTACTGTTTTGTTTAAATATGATTGACTCCACTCAGAATCCTTTGCTAGTTGTAGCTGGGGAAATGCTTCAACTAATGCGGTATCTCCCCTAACTTGAAAACCTTTTTCTTGCAAGCTGTTCCACAGGGTAACGAGGGACGAGGGATTGGTGGTGCGGTGAATCAAGACTTTCTCGATCGCATTGACCGGATCGGGTTCGCTAGCATGACTGTCTAAAATCGTCCAGCGCATCATTTCAATGCTGCCAGATAGCGACCAGTAAAGGTAACAGTTCCCCATCGCCGATTTCAAAACTGGGGCGGTGGACTGTCGCACGACTTGCTGAACTAAGCTGGGGCGACCGTAGGGAATGACAAGGTTTATGTATTGGTCTTGGGTAATTAATTCCTGTGTTAAGCTCCCTTCCTCTGTCTCAATTCTTTCCAGACAACCGGAAGGCATTCCGCTTTCCTCTAAGGCAATTTGCAGAACCTTGGCAATAGCAGCATTAGAGTGACTGGCTTCTCCTCCACCTTTGAGAATGAGGCTGTTACCAGTTTTGATACACAGTCCTGCGGCGATCGCCCCAAGTTCTGGAAATGCTTCGTAAACTAAGGCGATCGTTCCCAACGGCATGAGCTGGCAGTAAGTTTGAGAATCGGCAAGCTGGTAGTCAGCATTTCTAATCCGTCGCAAAGGGTCTGACAGTTCGCTCAGACGTTGCAAAATTTCTACCGCAGCTTGGAGGCGTTCGGGAGTCAACTTCAGCCAATCCACGATTAATTCTGGCACTGCCATTTCGCGACTAGCTTCCAAGTCCAAAGTGTTGGCTTCCAAAATGTCATCGAAAGATTGCTTGAGTGCTTCTGCCATCTTTTGCACGGCACGGCTGCGGTCTGCTCCCTTACTAATTCCTAGTTTTAGGGAAGCTCCGTAGGCGCGACGAGCAGTAGCGACCAAGCCTGAGTGAGTATGAGATGTGTCACCTGTCATCGACTTAACGTCTGTAAATCAGCCAGACCATTAGTGCTGGCAGTACTGCTAGCAGTACTGCTACTAATGCCCATACTAGAATACTGGCATGGTGTGGCGATCGCAGTGCCAAAGGCAACCAAAAAATTAGCAGCCCAAACACTACTAATAGTGCTACTGGAAGATAGCTCTGTCCCAAACGTGGCTTAGCTACGCTCCAGCGATTGCCCAGCCAGCGCCATGCTCTCTTGTAAGGGTAGCTAGTGGATAATTGTTCTAATACATACCCGTTTTCTTCCACAACGAAGAGTTGCTGACAGCGATCGCAACCAAACGCTTCTGTCAGCGTAATCGGAATTAATCGCCCGTGTCGGCGACAGGGACAAGGGTAATCTACACTCAGATCGATTTTTTGGGTCTTTTGAGGTTGCACGAGCCGCCGTAGAACCAAAATGTGGCTATCCTACGAGTTTACATAATACTTTCTAAGTCTAACCAAATAATTCTCAGCTTTCCATTACATTTTCCAAATGCCAAGTTATTTACTCTCGACTTAGATTGCTTCTTGTTGCTTAACGCAACGCGAGGTTAGTAGGTTTTCCCTCCTATCTGAGATTCTAGAACAGATAAAATTCGCTTTGACTCTAGGCAGAGCGATTATTTAATTAACTTATTCGTTCTAAATCTTTTCTCTTCTATTTTTCAATTTACTTTAAGCGGGTAACGCGATTCGAACGCGCGACATCAACCTTGGCAAGGTTGCGCTCTACCACTGAGCTATACCCGCAATTTACTGTGTATTTATTAATATCTCAGATTTGGCTGAGTTTGTCAAGTTTTTTTTTGCGAGGTTGTCAGTTATCAGCGAGTGGGGAGCAGGGAGCGCACGAGCAGGAAGCAGTTAATTCTCTACTTACGACTTACGACTTACGACTTCTCCCTTCTAACTTTCAGTACTAGGTATAAATACTATGCGGGGGGGGGGGGGGGTAGATTGTCGCAAGTGGTTTTTTGAGCTGCCTGAAAATAGCTCGATCTCCTGGCGCTGTCTTTCTACAGCTACCATGACTTGCTGTACTTGTTTGCCAATTTTGTCTATCGCCTCTAAGAGTGCAGTACCACCATCGCCATCGCTATCGGATTTTTTAATATAAGTATTTTTAATAGCTTCACCTGTGAGTTGGTGAATTGACTTACCTGTTTCCCGTTCAATTCTGGTCAATAACTCTATATCTTCTGGTTCTAACTCAATACCAATTGTGTTTCCTCGCATTTGTGCTACCTAATTTAGTCTGAACTACAAACTGAAAACTTATGTTTGATAGCGTACATTACTGGCTTATAGTTTGTCATTAACTTAATGCCAATATATGTGCTGGAGATCGGCTCAAAGCAAAGACTTCAACTGCCACGAACTTAACCTAATTTCAACTTATTGATATACCTCGATTGGAGGATTTTTACTAGACAAAAAAGGTAGCGCATATAACTAACGCTACCTACCATTTTTCAGAGTATTGAGTAGCATTTTTCACTTGCCACTCCTGCATTGTCACTCGCCACTTTCTGTAATTGGCGATCGCTCGTTAGCAATGGCACTTTTCAGCGATGCAGCGGGCAAGGATTGAGAATTATTGTTGTAGGATTCTACAGTAATATCGGAATGTAGTTGCCGCATCAAGCTAGCCATCTCAATCGCGTTCATGGCGTAGTCCCAACCCTTGTTGCTCTTAATTCCGGCTCTTTCCAGAGCTTGCTGCATCGAGTCTACAGTCAGAATACCAAAAATGACTGGTACGCCAGTTTGAAATCCTGCCGCAGCAATGCCCTTAGCTACTTCTCCCGCAACATAATCGAAATGGGGAGTTTGACCGCGAATGACTGCTCCAAGACAGATCACGGCATCATAGCGATGAGATAATGCTAATTGTCGCGCCACAATTGGCACTTCAAAACTACCAGGGACGTAAGCGTAATCGACTTGACTGCCGTGAGGATTCGGATCGATGCCATGACGTTTCAAGCAATCTTGACATCCTTCTAACAGCTTACCAATCACTAAATCGTTAAACCGACCGATGACGATCGCAAACCGTAAAGGTTCTGTCTGAGTAAAAGTTCCCTCGAAAACTGCCATTACTAAATCAGTTGTCAGTTGTCAGTTGTCAGTTGTCAGCGTAGAGACATTACGTGTAAGTCTCTACAAAGTAGCGATCGCTTACTTGTCAATCGCGACGATCGACAAGGGCGATCGCCTCAAGTTGCTTATACGACCAAAAAGTTCAAAACACCGATGACGATCACTAGACCGAACCAGGCGATCGAACCGATCCAAAGCAGCCTTTTTGATTCCACCCAATTTTGGGGAGTAGCGTAAGCCACGGGAACGCCAATTACCAAAGCAAAGGACAAGAATACCAGGGCAACTAAAGCCAATTGAAACAGAGCAGATAACATCAGTATGTCTCCCTACACAGCAACAAACCAGAATAGATCTAGATTAAGCTTAAAGCTTGCTAATTTTGCTTATAACCTATATGTAACCTATCAGAAATTGGCACAATATAGGGAGTCGGTGAAGAGAGCTGAGGGAGCGATCGGGGCTGAGGGAGCTGAGGAGAATAACAACCCATTACCTATTACCCATTACCAACCACCAACTACCAACTACCAATTTCCCACACCCTGCTCATCACGCACTACATGGATCTAATTCTTTGTCATACAACAGCAGATTTTGATGCGCTGGGGGCGGCTGTGGGGCTGTCGCGGCTGTGGGCGGGAGCGAAGATCGTGCTGACGGGTGGTAGTCATCCAGCGGTAAAGGATTTTTTGGCACTGCATCGGGACGAATATGCATTGATCGAACGCCGTTCTGTGAATCCAAAACAAATTCGATCGCTGATTGTCGTCGATACACAACACCGCGATCGCTTGGGTGCGGCGGCGGAGTGGCTGGATTTGCCCCAAATCGAACAGATTGTTGTTTACGACCACCACTTAGAGATCGATCGCGATATTTCGGCTACGGCAACTCATATTGCTGATGTGGGAGCGACGACGACGCTAATTGTCGAAGAATTACAAGCTCAGCAGGTGGAAATCACGCCGTTTGAAGCAACTGTGATGGCGTTAGGCATCCACGTCGATACGGGATCGCTGTCATTTGACCAAGCCAACCATCGCGATGCATTGGCTCTAGCATGGTTGATGCAGCAAGGAACTAGCTTGCATGTCGTGCGGGATTACATCGATCCTGGGTTTTCGCCGCAGTTACAGGTGTTATTAACTGAGGCACTGGATAACTTCCACTGCGATCGCTTGCGAGGATATACAGTCGCTTGGGTCTTGCTAAAAACTCCAGGTTATGTATCTGGATTATCTAGCTTGGCAGCGCGACTAATGGAATTGACCGAAAGCGATGCCGTCCTACTGGGGGCAAGGTATGCTTTGGGAGATAGTGGCGAAGAAAGGCTGACAGTTATTGGGCGATCGCAAATTCCTGGGACAAATCTGAATGAATTGTTTCAGCCCCTCGGTGGTGGGGGACATTCTCAAGCTGCGTCTCTCTCGTTACGGGGTGTCGATGGGCAGGTAACTTTACAACAATTGGTCGAACGACTCAAAGCCACGATTCCCCATCCGCCGACAGCTAGGGAATTAATGTCATCCCCCGTCCGCACGATCCGCCCAGATACGACGATTGCCGAGGCACAGCGGATTTTGCTGCGTTACGGTCACTCTGGATTGTCTGTGGTCGATCCTACAGGCAAGTTGGTAGGAATTATTTCCCGCCGCGATATTGATATTGCCCTGCACCACGGCTTCAGTCACGCACCCGCCAAGGGGTATATGACGACAAATATCAAGACTATTACTCCAGAAACGACTCTGCCAGAAATTCAAGCGTTGATGGTGACATATGATATCGGACGCTTGCCAGTGTTGCAAGACGGAGAATTGCGTGGCATCGTCACCCGTACCGACGTACTGCGGGAATTGCATCAGGAAGGAGCGAGGAGCGAGGAGCTAGGGGTAAGAGGGAATGCTGTTGGGATTATTCCACCTGCGGCATTCTTGAGATTGTTGAGCGATCGCCTCGCCGCACCTTTTTGGGAACTGCTGACTCAAGCCTCTGCTCAGGCAGAACAGCGAGGTTGGCACTTGTATTTGGTTGGGGGAGGAGTGCGCGATTTACTGTTGGCAAAACAGAACGGTGCAGCACCCCTGTATCTACAAGATATCGATCTAGTTGTAGATGGCTTTCATCGCACTGCTGATGTAGGCGCGGGAGTGGAGTTAGCTCGCGCCCTTCAGCAACTTTACCCTGCTGCTCGTCTCGAAATTCATGGGGCATTTCAAACAGCAGCATTGTTGTGGCACAAAGACCCTATTTTCGGCTCTCTTTGGATTGATATTGCCACTGCACGCACGGAATTTTATCCCTATCCTGCTGCCAATCCTGAAGTAGAAGCGAGTTCCATTCGCCAAGACTTATATCGACGCGACTTTACAATTAATTCCCTTGCCGTCCGTTTGACACCACCAAGAGCAGGGGAAATGTTAGATTTCTTTGGTGGATTGCTCGATTTACAGGCAAAGCAAATTCGGGTTTTACACGCCAACAGCTTTATTGAAGACCCGACTCGGATTTATCGTGCCGTCCGCTTTGCCGTACGTTTAGAATTTGCGATCGAACCTCAGACGGAAAATTATATTCGCTATGCCATTGACAGCGGGGTTTACAAGCGTACCCAAGGCAATAATTCCAGAGCGCCTGCTTTACAAACGCGATTGAAAAACGAGCTGAAATACATTTTGCAAGCACCCTACTGGCAAGCAGCATTAAGTTTACTGGGAGATTTAGATGCTTTGCAATGCCTGCATGAAACTTTGAAACTGGATAAAACTCTTTGGCAGCAGTTGCGATTTTTAGAACGTTGTTTGAGACGATTTAATCGAGAAAGTCGAAAGTCAAAAGTTAAAAGTCAAAATGTTCCTATCCCTCCTTGGCTGTTACGTCTAGAGGTTCTCATTGCATATCTTGCCCCAGAATACCGCGATCGCGTTGCCCAAAATTTACAATTACCCGATGACAGTATCTATCGCTTGCGCCACTTACAACAGGCACAAGAGCGAGTCTCAACAGCTTTGCCTTCCTGTCGGCTACCCAGTCAAGTATTTGACTTGTTGCGGCAGTACGACCTACCGATGCTAATTTTAATTGCTCTACGCAGTCCTCGCCCAGTGCGATCGCTTGTCTGGCAATACGTCACTCAGTGGGCTAACGTCCAACCACTATTAAGCGGTCACGACTTGAAACAACTGGGATACAAACCAGGACCTCAATATCGTCAAATTCTCGACGATCTACTTGCTGCCACTTTAGATGGAATTATCCGCGATCGCACGGAGGCTGAGAGTTATCTATTTGAGCATTATCCCCGTTAATTGGGAGACAAGGGAGAGAAGAGAGCTGAGGGGGACAAGGGGGACAAGGGGGACAAGGGAGAGAAGAGAGCTGAGGGGGACAAGGGGGACAAGGGGGAACTCGGGGACCCCACGACCGAAGGGAGTGGGGATTAGGGGCGAAGGGGGACAAGGGGGACAACTACCAACTACCAACTACCACTGACAACTACCACTGACAACTGATAACTGACAACTGACAACTGACAACTGACTGACTGGTGCTGGTTGCATTTCGCCACGAAAGTCTAGTAGTTGTACGAGGAGGAGATAGGCGATCGCCAGTAGGATTGAAATTGCCCCTGTGATGATAGCAACGATTTTCGAGCGGTTCATGAATTGCCTCAAAAGTTAATTTTTTTTACTACTTATATATAATCTGGCATTTTTACCCATACTTAACTCTCTTCTCCCCCCTCTCCCTTGTCTCCCTTGTCTCCCCCCTCTCCCTTGTCTCCCCCCTCTCCCTTGTCTCCCCCCTCTCCCTTGTCTCCCCCCTCTCCCTTGTCTCCCCCCTCTCCCTTGTCTCCCCCCTCTCCCTTGTCTCCCCCCTCTCCCTTGTCTCCCCCCTCTCCCTTGTCTTCCTGCCAAACCAAGCCTTAACTAGAAAGAAATAGGTGCGATTGCTGTCGGCATTGGGCGATCGAGTGAGCCATAATAACTGTTGTCATTTTTGTTTGGAGCAAAGGTAGTTTGACGCGATGAAGACTGTTACTACTGATTCGCCTACTTTTGAATCTAATCCTTCCGAGCGCCCAGCAGTCATTCAAACTTCTCAGTTGCGAAAAGTTTACCGTACTGGCTTTTGGATGAATCAGAAAATTCCCTCGCTCAAAGGTTGCTCTCTAACGGTATATCGGGGCGAAACTTTTGGTCTTTTAGGTCCCAATGGAGCGGGTAAAACAACGCTATTAAAATTATTATTGGGTATTCTTCGCCCCACGAGCGGACAAGGTTTATTATTAGGTCAACCTTTAGGCGATCGCCCAATCAAACAACGCATCGGCTATCTACCAGAAAATGCTTATTACTACGACTATCTAACTGGTTGGGAAGTTTTAGAAATGGCAGCGGGACTGTTTCAAATTCCCCGCAGCGTTCAACGTCAGCGCATTCCTCAACTGCTGGAATTAGTCGGACTGCCTTTAATTGCTGCCCGCAAAAAGCAACTCCGCCAATATTCTAAAGGTATGGTGCAGCGGGTAGGGATGGCACAAGCTTTGATCAATGACCCTGAATTAGTGTTTTTAGACGAGCCGATGTCTGGTTTAGATCCGTTAGGACGCTACCAGATGCGACAGATTATTCTTTCTCTCAAAGCTCAAGGCAAGACTATTTTTTTCAACAGTCATATCTTGTCTGAAGTCGAGCAAATTTGCGATCGCGTTGCCATCTTATCCCAAGGACATTTAATTTGTAGCGGTTCCCTGGATGAATTATTGGGAACGACTGATGCTTATCATGTCAAAGGCAAAGGTGGTGATGTAGAAATACTCCGCCAATGGTTAACTAATTTGCAAGTAGAAGCTGATGGAACTTGGAAAGGCGAACTTAGCGGCGAGCCCTACGATTTTCTGGCAAAGTTACGTTCTCTCGGCGGGCAGATCGTTGGCATGAATTTGTCTCGTCCTTCTTTGGAAGAGTTTTTCTTGCAACAAATTTCTGCTACATCAGGGAGCAGGGAGTAGGGAGTAGGGAGCTGGGTGTAAGTGTTTGGCAGGCGATCGCGCTGGTAAACTAGCTTAACGTCACCGCAGTTTAACTATTCGATCTATTATGCCTAATTAACCAGAACAGAAGTACTAACAGTAGTACAGCAATTGAAATTCTGGCAATGGGGGCAGTATACCAAACGACAATTTCATAACGCCTACCAAGCAGGTATCCAGCGTAAGCTAAGGCAGTTTGCCAGATTGCCTCACCAGATATGACATGGAATAAGAATGGTAGCAATCTCATTCCACTGATACCTGCTGGTAGCGCAATTAACGTGCGGACGCTGGGGATGGGGCGACTAAAAAAGACTGTTTTCCCACCGTGGCGATCGAACCATTGTTTGGCTCGCTCTATTTCTCCAAAGGACAGTTTTAACCACTTACGGTTGCGCCTAGCAAATACTTTCAAGCGCCGTTCGCCCAAGTATTTACCTGCTAAGTACCAAGGTACGATTGATAGAGTACAACCCAAAACTCCAGCTAAAATCGCGTGTGGCAAGCTCAGCTTGCCTTGTGCAGCTAAAAAGCCCGCGAAGGGTAAAACAATTTCTGGAGGAGTTGGAGCGATTAAGACTAGCAGGAAGATGCCCAGATATCCAAAAGAGTTAATAGCATCCGTCATTCCTTCAAGCATTCGATCGCTTCCTGCTAAATATCATGTTAGCTACTGTTCTAACACCTAGCTGGAAGTCCCTTGACTAGAAGCCGCAATCATTGCTATTTCAATCTCATCTTCAGTAGGTTGTGTGACTTCAATACGTATCCCAGGACCAAAAAAACTTTCCATTTTGTCTTGTTTTTTTTGCCACTGTTCCAGTGTCACGAAAGGAGAATCAAATTCTAAAATTAACCCATAAGCACCATCGATTTGCGTTTCTCGCACGCCCTTAACAATCGGTCTTTCTTCATCCGTTGGCGCAAGTCCCAGCCGTTCTAACGCTGTATCTAAATGAGCTGACTGACCGTAACGATAGCGGGTAATATCCTGACGGACTTGATTTTGAGTTGCTGTAGCTTGCTGTTGGCGCAAAGCAACTACTTCAGGGGAAGTTGGTTGAGTATATGGCACTGGCTTCAGTTCCGCTGCCGTCAAAGCTAAACCTCCTAATAAAAGGGGAATGCCATAAAAAAAACCCACAAGGTTGAGTGTGGGATTATCAATAAAATAGGCAACGAATCCCACAATTGTAATTAAACCACCAACAACTAAACCTAGCTTTCCTAAAGATACTTGTCGCAACATACACGATCGCTTAACAACTTCTGCTTTATTATCAGCGATCGGGGAGCAGGGAGCGCACGAGTAGTCAATCGTCAACCAATTACCCATTACCCATTACCAACAAATCATTCGTTACTTTTAGCAATTGTTGATGTATTGTCCAATAATTCTACTGCTGCTAAATATTGTGGATCTGCTGCCGTGGCGATTTGGTCGCGACTGAGGCGATCGGTCGCTACGTTAAGATCTGGGACAATGCCCTGCTTGTGAATGTCTCGATGATTTGGGGTTTCGTATTTGGCAACGGTAACAGCCATACCCGAGCCATCCGATAGTTCAAACAAAGATTGAATTAAGCCTTTACCAAACGTCTTTTCACCAACAATTTTTGCTCGTCTGTTGTCTTGCAGCGCTCCAGCGAGAATTTCACTGGCGCTAGCCGTACCGCGATCGACTAAGACGACTAGGGGGTCGTGAGTTAATGCCGAGCCAAAAGCTTCAAAATTTCCTTGGATACCTTGGCGGTTAACCGTATAGACGATTGTGCCTTCATCTAACCACAGACGGGCAATTTCAATTCCCGATTGCAATAAGCCTCCAGGATTATTGCGTAAATCCAAAATGTATGCGTCAGCACCTTGTTTTTCTAAATTGGCGATCGCGTGGGCAACTTCTGCTGTGGCGTTGGCATTAAATTGAATCAGGCGTATGTAGCCGATCTCTGCTCCGCTAGGTGAGGTTTGGAGTTGGGCAACTACGGGATTGACGGCAATGCGATCGCGGGCTACTTGGATTTCTTTTGGCGAACCATCCCGTTCTACTATCAGCAGGACTTTACTACCTGCCGGACCCCGCATTTTGGCTGCTGCTTCATCAAGAGTTAATTGGGTAGTCGGGATACCATCGATTTTGAGAATGCGATCGCGAGATTGAATACCTGCTTTTTCCGCTGGAGAACCAGCAATTGGTGCTACGACCTCTAACTGTCCTGTTTTGGAATTGAGGGCAATTTGCAGTCCTACACCCGTCAGTTCGCCAGAAGTATTAACTTGTAAACTACGATACTGTTCTGGTCGTAAAAAGCGAGTAAAAGGCTCGTTCAAACTTGCCAGCATTTTCTCGACTGTTGTATATGCTGACTCTGGGTTGTCAAGGGGTTGTTTGAGTGCTTGTTGCCGTACTGCCGACCAATTTTGATGGTTAAACGTATCGTCCAGATAGGCGCGATTGACAATTCGCCATGCTTCTACTACCACTCTCTGCTCTTCCGTGATGGCGGTTGCTGGCTGAGTCCAAATACTCAACGCTAGCAGAATTGGCATGACCAACAAAACTCCGATCTGGAAAATTCGCTTTGACATCATCAGTTATCAATTACTCAGTTATCAGTGGAACTAGGGAACAGGGGACAGGGAGTAGGGAGCAAGCAAATTCTGACTTCCGACTTCCGACTTCCGACTTCCGACTTCTTCCAACTGTCCTCTCGACTATGTTACTTTTTTTATAGAATCTGATGCAGTCTGGACGAGCAAATTGTTCGCGATCGCGATTAAGATCGAAATGACTGGATTTCCAGCCATTAAGAAACCTTGAAAAGACGATCCCTGCAAAGACAATCGGGAATTTGAACAGACGCAATCCATTTTTAGGAACTTTTGGTTGATGTTTAGTAAACAGGTAACTGATTCAAAAGCATACAACTGGTTTGAGGAGCGCTTGGAGATCCAGGCTCTTGCTGAAGATGTAACCAGTAAGTACGTCCCCCCACACGTCAATATTTTTTACTGTCTCGGTGGTATCACCCTGGTTTGCTTTTTAATCCAGTTTGCGACTGGATTCGCCATGACTTTTTATTACAAACCGACTGTAACTGAAGCTTATGCTTCCGTACAGTACCTCATGACGGATGTAAACTTCGGCTGGTTGATCCGCTCCATTCACCGCTGGTCAGCCAGCATGATGGTGCTGATGATGATCTTGCATACATTCAGAGTTTACTTAACTGGCGGTTTCAAAAAGCCCCGCGAACTGACATGGGTAACAGGCGTAATTTTGGCAGTAATTACCGTTTCCTTTGGTGTAACGGGTTACTCCTTACCTTGGGATCAGGTCGGCTATTGGGCGGTAAAAATCGTTAGTGGTGTACCAGAAGCGATTCCAGTCGTCGGTACTCTCATTGCTGACTTGTTGCGCGGCGGTTCGAGTGTAGGTCAAGCAACGCTAACTCGCTACTACAGCGCTCATACCTTTGTCTTACCTTGGGCGATCGCTGTCTTCATGCTGCTGCATTTCTTGATGATCCGCAAGCAAGGTATTTCTGGTCCGTTGTAATTACAGTTAGCAGTTAACAGCTATCAGTTGTCACTGTTAACTGTTAACCGATAACTGATAACTGAAACAAAGGAGAACAACTTTAAAGATGGGAACACTAAAAAAACCAGACCTGAGCGACCCTCAATTACGTGCCAAGCTGGCTAAGGGCATGGGTCATAATTATTATGGCGAACCTGCTTGGCCTAACGACTTGCTCTATATTTTCCCTGTGGTAATTTTGGGAACGGGTGCTTGTATAGTCGCTTTGTCCGTACTAGACCCAGCAATGGTAGGCGAACCAGCAAATCCTTTCGCTACGCCTCTGGAAATTTTACCTGAGTGGTATTTATACCCAGTATTCCAAATTCTGCGGTCAGTCCCCAATAAATTATTGGGAGTCGTGCTGATGGCTTCCGTACCACTGGGGTTAATTCTGGTTCCATTTATTGAGAGTGTCAATAAGTTCCAAAATCCCTTCCGCCGTCCAGTCGCAACAACTGTGTTTTTAGTTGGAACTTTAGTTACCTTGTGGCTCGGTATTGGTGCTGCTTTCCCGATTGACAAATCTTTCACTTTCGGTCTGTTCTAATTGTTCAGTTCTGCACTTAATCAAGTGTATTAAGTACAGATTTGTCTTGACACCTGTGGGTTTCTCAAAAAGTGGATCTACCGAATGAGAAACGTTAACAGGTGTCAATTTTAGTTACAGAGACTTGATAGTAGTCGCGATTACAGAATAAAAAAAGAATAAGTAAACATTTATTGAGTTGGCAAGCAATTAACATCGGATCGCGGTCAAGCCGTGGCATGTTGGAGCAAAATCATCTGAGGGTGTGTAGCGATTTAAAGTTACTGAACCAGGTACAAGACTGGTTTGAAGATTTTTGTCTTCAACATAGCGGTCAAATACCTTGGTCTGAGGGTCAACTATATCGCTTAAATTTAGCTTTAGCAGAAGGATTTACGAATGCGGTCAGACACGCCCATCAAGCCCTACCGCGAGAAACGGCAATAGATATCGATCTGTTATTATGGAGCGATCGCATTGAGATTAGAATTTGGGATCGGGGTCAGCCTTTTAACCCCGATGCAATTGCCGAACCTAAACCAGGAACCTTACAAGAAGGAGGCTATGGCTGGTTTCTATTGCGGCGCTTAGCAGATCGAGTCGTATACGAACGGGCTGCTGACGGCAGAAACTGCTTACTAATTGTAAAAAGCGATAAAAACCGCCAAGAAGTTAAGACATAAATCGCGCAGGGTAATTGGTATTGTGTAATTAATGACAAATTTTTTACAATTCTCCTACTCCCCTGTACGGGCGGGTTTAACCGTAGAATTGTTTGCTCTTCGATAGGTGTGCTGAAAACCCGCCCCTAAAACTCCCGACCCCTAGCTATCCTAGAGGCAGAGCAGCTTAATAGAAAGAACATGAGCCTCAAGTCTTTTCAACTTAGTTTTTCCCGCCTCTCCGGTTGGCTCACCCTATTCCTCTTCATCTGGTTATTGGGTGCGGTAGGTCTTGGCTGGTTGGTCAACTCATTTCTAATTTTAATGGGACTGCTGTTGTTGGCTCCCGCGATCGCATTCGTCTGGTTTCGCTGGTGGCTGCAACGCAACCTCGTTCAGTCTGAATGTCCGGTGTGTAGCTACGAACTAGCAGCACTCAATCGTACCCAACTTCAGTGTCCTAGTTGTGGCGAACTCTTGAAAGTAGAGCAAGGCAAGTTGAGTCGCTTAACACCTCCAGGGACGATTGACGTGCAAGCCGTGGAAGTCGCAGCCAGCTCGGAAGAGTGATAATTCAGTTGTCAGTGTAGAGACGTTACATGTAACGCCTGTACAAAGTTATCAGTTGTCATTGGTCGTGAGTGCAGTGTTAACCAATGACAAATGACGAATGACAAATCTATTCACCTTTTTTCTGAGAGATTGAAAGGGTATAGGGATATTGTCCTTGAGTGCGATCGCCAACGTATAGCGAGTATTTTCCTGCTTCCCAGTAACCTGATATTTCGGGAGCTTCTCCTGCTGCTGTATCTGCCAGTACGCAAAAACGTCGTTTTCCTGGTCCTTCAATCAGTAGTGTAGGTTCTCCTTCGCTCTGTACTTGTAGCTTGAGATATGGTAAAGGTTCTGGTACTTGTAGCACCTGACTGGGAGTCGTACTGATGTTACCGCAATCGCTGTTTTTTTCTCCTCCAGATCTACCTTTAACAACTAAGGGGTCTGCTTCTAATTGGGGGGGAACTTTTACCACTGCTTCCTGAGCGAAAGTTGTAGCTGCGGTCGCACAACTCATAATTAAAACGGAAGGTAGTATATTCCACTTTATTAACTTGTACATAGTAGCTTGCTTTGTCATTTTATTTATCCATTACGGACTTTAAATTACTAGGTTTAAACCACCTGAAATGCAGGTCATTTATTTGCTTTTCGAGAATCAAATGCTTGAATCTACTGCAACTATCACAAGGCTGAATCTGTTACTACCTCATAACCTCCGCCGCTAAATCTGCATCTTCCGATAGAGTTATAGCTGTAATTTGCAATTAATTTACAGAGACGGTTGAACTGCTATTGAATCTAATTATAACAATTGAATTTTCTCAAAAACTTGCGTAATTTCTCCATTTTTTGGGCGGAAAACCATTCATAACAAACATATATAGTTGTTTGTCAAGTTTTCCTATCCAAGTCAGTGTGTAGTTGTGCTTTGCATTAGCTACAATCGCCCTAATAACAGTGAGCAGTGAGCAGTGACTAGTGGCTGGTGGCTAGATGCTTCCGACATGTGACTGGTGACTCGTGACTTGTAACCGCTCACCACTCTCTTACTTTTTGGTAAAAGCATATGAATCCTCAATCAGATCGAGATTTGCAACAACGCTTAGAACAACTAGAAAGAGAAGCTAATTCTGCATCTGCGGAGGTGACAAGACCGCAGCCTGCAACACCTCAAATAATACAAGAGACAAAAATCGCTGCTAGCGAGCCATCGCCTTTGGGACAGTTTTTTAACTGGTTTCGTAATCTATCGAGCGTCAGCAAGCTTATAGTCATAAGTGTTGGAGCTGTATTTGGAATTGCAATTCTCAGAGCGGTGCTAAACCTAGTAGCAGCTGTCATCAGCTTAGGAGTGCTGGCACTGGTGTTGTATGTGGGATATCGGTTTTTTGTCAGTCGAGCTGAAACAAATAACCGATAGCTTGATGCCCGCGATCGAGGAGTGAAAACAAAGATAAGGGGAACTATTAAGATGGCGAATTCAAGTGTGAGGAGAAATGCCAATCGCGCTCGTCGTTCGGTGCAGGCGAAAAGCAAACCGCTACCATTAGCAACTAGACGCTTTGCGGCGTGGGCAGTAGAAGTATCGCTCGTTGCACTCAGCGGACTGATACCTTATAGCTTGGGAGAACAAGCAAAATTAGAGCCATCGGGGGAGCAAGTTACCCCAAATCCAGTGGTCGCCCTCACTCAAAAAGCGATCGCCAGTACCCTAACTATATCCACCGAGCCGAGCGATCGCCGTCTCGTCACACCCCTGACGAATATATTTTGGTCTGTCGCTGTCGTCACTCCTTTGTTAGTAGGGGGATGGCAGCTGTATTTGCTGGGAAAAACAGGCAGTACTCTACCCAAGCGCTGGTTGGGGGTACGGGTTGTTTCTGCTGCTGGCACGGTTCCAGGTCTATCGCGGATCGCGATCCGAGAAGCTTTGGGAATGTGGGGCTTACCACTCTCCGTAGCCTATATTATGTGGCGGGCGACGGCTTTTCCTCATTTGGGCATATTTTTCGGCTTGTCTTGTTTCTTCGTACTAGGTGAAGGCATGACTGCCCGTTTTCACCGTCAGCGTCGCTGTTGGCACGATTTAATTGCAGGCACTTACGTGGTAGATGCCAATCGCGCTATGACTATTTTGCCTGGGACTAGAGCGAAACAGTTAATAGGGAGTAGGGAGCAGGGAGCGGGGAGTAGGGGGCTTTATAGTAGTCCTTCGCCTCGGTTACAGCCTCAGCCATCAGTTGGTAAATCTGTCACCACTAAACCAAAAGTGCGGCGTAGTTGGTGGCAATTGATGCGCCAACATCCTAATGTGTTACTATTTTTAGCTTTTTTGTCCTGCATGGTGGCAGTATTAGGAACCTTGATTGGAATTCAAATCTACATTCAAGCGCAAAAATACCAGCGGCAGTTAGCAGAGAATAAAAGCACGCAGTTTCTCACTCTAATTCAACACCTAGATGCTCGTGGCACTACCCTGAGCGATCGCCAAAGGGCAATTTTAGCTTTGGGTACGATTGGCGATCCGCAGGTACTTCAGTTACTTGTCGATCTGCTCGGACAAGAGCAACGCCACGAGATTATCGGCACAGTACAGCAAGCTTTGGTTAGTTCTGGTTCCGCTGCTTTGCCATACTTACAGCGCTTGAATCAATCGATCGCAAATGAAATAGCTGCCGGACGTTATAGTAGTAGCCCTACCGAATTAGCTAAACGGACGCAACAATTGCAAGCCACTCAACAGGCGATCGCTAAAATTCTGGCAGTTTATGGTGGTAGGTTACAGGGCATGGATTTGAGCCGCGTTAATCTCGCTCCTAGCACCAGTCAAGATCGGGCTTTTACTCTAGAGCTAGAACGAGTCAATTTTGCTGGCGTAGTATTCAAAGGCGCTAATCTGAACCGTGCTACTTTACCAGCCAGCCAGTGGCGTGACGCTGGGGCAGATCGGCACTGGGATACTTTTGACGACGCGATCGCCAATTTGAACCATGCCCAGATGAAGGGTGCTAACCTAACTAAAGCTAATCTCAGCCGCGTACCGATGGAACGGATCGAGCTGATGCAGGCAAATCTCAACCAAGCCAATTTATCTGCTGCTAGTCTCGGTCATGCTAATCTCAGTAGCGCCCAACTCGTAGGGGCTAATTTACAAGCAGCAACTCTCGTAGATGCTAGCTTGACAGGAGCGAACTTAAGTACGGCAAATTTGTCTGATGTTAATTTACACGCCGCTCGTTTGAGCCGCGTCAGCGCTTTAGGCACGCGCTTGCAGTCAGCTAATTTGACCAAATCGAATTGGCAGGGGGCAGATTTATCGAGTGCGGATCTGAGTAAATCCAATCTCAGTCATGCTGACTTGAGCCTAGCGCGTCTCAGTAGCAGTAATTTAAGTCATGCCCAAATGCAAAATATCAACCTGCGTCAGGCAGATTTGCGAATGGCAGATTTGCGCGGAGCAAATTTAGCAGGAGCTGACTTCCAGGGGACGATCCTGTTTAGTCCTCAACCTCCGGCATCAAGCGATCGCTTCATTGCCACGCCACCAGAATATACTCAAGCAGCATTAGTGCAGGGTGTAAATTTTAGCCAGGTGAAAAATTTAGATGCCCAGCAGATTGCTTATATTTGCGTTTACGGAGGATATCATCCACGTTGTCCTTAGCGCTCTATTCTTCTGCAACAAAGCGAACTTTTGCAGTTTGACCGACTAATAAAGCTTCCTGCGGGTTTTGAAATTGTACCTCGACTATATGAGTCCGATCTTGTTCTGGAATCGGATTAATTGTCACGACTGTTGCCTCAAATTGTCGGGCTTCAGCTGCTTTGCCTAGTTGTACGACTGCTCTTTGTCCTAAACGTAATGTATTAATTAAACTAGTACTAATAGAAACTCGTACTTTTAAAGATTTTAATTGCGCTAATTCTACTAAACTTCTACCTGCGTAGATGCGATCGCCTACAACTACGGGCAAATTGACAACAACGCCTGTTGCTTTAGCCGTGACTGGAAACGATTCTGTGAGATCTGATTCTTTTGGTAACAAAGAGCGCTGCTGGTGAAGCAGATTTAGCCTCTGAGTTGCTTGACGAGACTGCGAACGAGCAAGTTGTATCTGTCCTTCGATCGCAGCAAGTTGTTGTTGGTGTTCGAGTAGCGTTAGTTGTTTGCGAAGTTGCCACTGTCGGCGTTGTTGTTGCTCAATTTCTTGTAGGATTGCGCCTGTTTCTGCTTTAACTAAATTTGTTTTAGCGGTAGCTAACTTAGCTTGCGATCGCTCTATTTCACTTGAGGATACTGCACCCTGACTAGCTAATTTTTTGAGGCGATCGTGCTGCATTGCTGCTCTTAGGTATATGCCTTTAGCTTTTTGGACAACATCTTGCTGTTGTTGCCATAATTGTAAATTTAATTCAGTCTTACTCAGATGTATTTCCGCGTCAAATAGCTTTCCAATCGTACTGATTTTACGCTTGATAAGCGATGCTTGCTGATGGAACTGCGCTATTTCCTGAATCACATCCTCCCGCTGTTGCCGAGCTTTTTCAATTTCTAGATTAGCGTCAAATCGCTCCTGTCGTAACCGATCGAGCTTTTGTCTATTTGCTAGACTTTCCAATTTTAATATTGGTTGATTAGGCTGAATGCGATCGCCAATATCGATATAGACTTCTTTTACAATTGCTGCTGTACTAGCAGAAACCTTCATTTTTTTGGCTGGATAAACTGTACCAGTAAACTCTAAATTTTCCACCGGAATATCTTGTTTGATAACACTTGATGATGCGAATGAAGGTCGGTTATTTTGGCAAGTAAGATAAATGACTGAAGTTAAGCCAAACGCATAAATTGATAGCAATAATGATTCCCGCAAGCCGATATCTTTAAACCAGTTAAAAATGAGGCGATCGCTATCATTCTGACTAGAATTTTGTTGGTATTGATTTAAAGGGTTTTTTCCAAATAAAAGCATTGTCTGACGATAACCTGTAATGTTAATTATTTATCTCTAATATTTGACTGTAATAAAAACTGATTTATTACATAGTTTTAATATAGATAAGCAAGTTTTATTGTGAGTGGGCAATGCCCACTCTACACTCTCTTTCAAAATGTGAAAGTCAGACCATTCTTAGCCCCCCTTAAAAAGGGGGGTTGGGGGGATCTTCTATGGCAAGTTTTATTGTGAGTGGGCAATACCCACCCTACACTCTCTTTCAAAATGTGAAAGCTAGACCATTTCTTAGCCCCCCCCCTTAAAAAGGGGGGTTGGGGGATCTTTTATGGCACAGTTTTAGTGAAGTTGTAAATCAATTTGTGTAAACTTAACTAACTACCAGAGAACTACGTAGAATTTCGGATCTATAACTTAGTGGAACTAAAATCAGTATGGCATAGGTATTTAAAATCACAGTGTAAATTCACACTCACTTGATTCAAGACTATAGAAACTTGTCATTTTAATAAACACCATCAACAAAATAATCGTATTTTTACTGATATCGACGCTCTCATTCGCTCCACAAACAACTTATGTTGCATGGCGAGGGTGAGCGGTCAACTACCAACTACTGACTACCAACTACCATAGAATTACAGAAATTGTTGGAGGTTTTGCCTCATGACCGCCCCCCTGATAGAGTGCCAGAATTACATCAACGGTCAATGGGTTGCCGCATCAGGTGAAACTCTAGAAAGCCGCAATCCCTCTGATTGGCGTGACGTAGTAGCAACTTTTCCCCGTTCCAGCGCTGCTGATGTCGATGCAGCCGTAGCAGCTGCCCGTAAAGCCTTTAAATCTTGGCGACTCGTACCTGCTCCCGCCCGAGCCGAAATAATTTATCGTGTAGGAGAATTATTGCTCCAACACAAAGAGAAACTCGCTCAACTCATTAGCAGGGAAATGGGTAAACCCCTGACAGAAGCCCGAGGAGACGTGCAAGAAGGCATTGATTGCGCCCTCTACATGGCAGGAGAAGGACGAAGGATGTTTGGGCAAACTACCCCTTCAGAAATGCCCAATAAGTTCGCGATGACAATGCGGATACCTGTAGGAGTTTGCGCCCTCATCACTCCCTGGAATTTTCCTGTGGCTATTCCTTGCTGGAAAGCTTTTCCCGCTTTGATTTGCGGTAATACAGTCATTCTAAAGCCAGCGGAAGATACTCCAACTTGCGTTCATTATCTCAGCCAGTTATTTCACAAAGCAGGCTTACCAAATGGCGTTGTTAATATCGTGCATGGTTTGGGAGAAGAGACAGGACGGGCGTTAGTCGAACATCCTGACGTAAATTTGGTGTCGTTTACCGGATCTTCGGAAACGGGGGCTGAAGTGGGTTCTGTTTGCGGACGCACTCACAAGCGTTCCTGCTTGGAAATGGGAGGTAAGAATGCTCAAATCGTGATGGCAGATGCCGATTTGCAACTGGCTTTAGATGGGGCTGTTTGGGGCGCTTTTGGCACTAGCGGGCAGCGTTGTACTGCTACGAGTCGGCTGATCCTCCACCGCGATATTAAGGAAGAATTTACTAACTTGTTGTTAGAAAGAGTTCATCAGTTACGATTAGGTCTTGGTACAGATCCGCAAACTGAAGTGGGACCGCTGATTAATTCTGCCCAATTGCAAAGAGTGAACCATTATTTAGAAATTGCCCGTGCTGAGGGAACAAAAGTATTAACTGGTGGGGAGACAGCTAATACGGAAAATCTCGCACATGGCTTTTTCTTTCAACCGACAGTATTAGATCGAGTCACGCCAGAGATGCGCGTAGCGAAAGAAGAAATTTTTGGTCCTGTAGTGGGGCTAATAGAAGTTGATTCTTTTGAAGAGGCGATCGCGATTCTCAACAACACCCCATACGGTTTATCTTCTTCGGTTTATACCCGCGATGTCAATCTAGCGTTTCAGGCAATGCGCGATATTGAAGCTGGAATTACTTATATTAACGGTCCTACAATTGGGGCAGAAGTCCATTTGCCTTTTGGTGGTATGAAACAGACGGGAAACGGGCATCGGGAGGTGGGAACTGCGGCTTTAGATGTGTTTACGGAATGGAAAACTGTTTATGTAGATTATTCTGGGAGTTTGCAACGCGCCCAAATTGATAATCGCGATTAAGCAAGTCAAAAGTCAAAAGTCAAAAGTTAAAAATAGATGTGATTGTCAAACTTTTAGCGACCGAATAATGTTAGCAAACCCGAACCTACTGTATTTTTAACATTCTGGCTAACCTGTTGCGTGCTGCTGCTTGCAAATCGATGATTCTATCTGTTTCATCGACAATTTCCCCTGTAAGGATTTCTAATACGTCTTCGAGAGTGACAACACCGGAAACCGTGCCATATTCATCGACGACGACGACGAGGTGATTGCGGCTTTTTTGAAATGCTCTCAACAAGCGATCGGCATGAATCGTTTCTGGCACAAATCGAACTTTACGGGTGAATTCAGCAATTTTACGCTCGCGCTTTCCTTCTACCATTGCGGTCAGAAGTTCGTCTTTTAAAGTAACTCCAATAACTCGATCTAATGAATCTTCTATAACAATAATTCGCGTGTGCTGAGAATTAATTATGTCCACTCGGCTTGCAGCTAGAGTCAAATCACCTCGTAAGTAAGTTAAAGCTGTTCTAGGAGTCATTAAATCGGCAGCCGTGAGGTCGTTTAGCATAAACACTCTCTGAATCATTTCGGCTTCATCATCTTCAATAATTCCCTCTTGATAGCCAATCTTGGCTAGTAGCATGATTTCCGATTCATTTGTAGTCGGCAGTTTTTCTTTGCGGGTAAAAGGTGCTGTGACTTTCTCCATAATCCAAACTAAGGGAGTGAAAATAAAAGTCAGTGCAGTCACAGGTAGAGCAGCAAGGAGCGCTAATCTTTGAGAATATCGTTCACCTAAAGTTTTGGGAATGATTTCACCAAAAATGATGATGAGAAAAGTCAAAAGTCCAGAAAAAACCCCCAATAAAGTGTTACCTAAAACTGTCTCGGCAATGCGGGCGATCGCAATACTACCAACAATATTAAAAATATTATTTAGAACCACGATTGTCGCGATCGGGCGATTCATGCGATCGCGAATTGCTAGTAGTGCGACTGCGGCAGGATTTTTTGACTGTGCTAGCTGTCTGGCTTTAAGCGTAGAGACAGAAAATAAAGCGGCTTCTACGCTAGAACAGAGGGCAGAACCAGAAATGACGATCAGTACGGCAACAACTAAGGCAAGCATGGCAAAATTGAGAACTCAGAATTCATAATTATTAATTTAGAAGTCATCGTAGAGGTATCGGGCTTATGGTGTATCTTTTGTCAAAAAGAAGACAGAATCAGCGATCGGTGACCAGTTATCAGTTATCAGTGAAAAGTGGTAGTTGGTAGTTGGTAGTTGGTAGTTGGTAGTTATTCCCCCTTGTCCCCCTTGTCCCCCTTGTCCCCTAATCCCCACTCCCTTCGGTCGTGGGGTCCCCGAGTTCCCCCTTGTCCCCCTTGTCCCCCTTGTCCCCTTGTCCCCCTTGTCCCCCTTGTCCTTACCCATGCTAAGTATCCCAACTAAACGCCCTCTGCCGCTTGTGCCTCACTTAGTGACTTCCTTACCTGGTCCCCGCGCTCAAGTATTGGTAGAACGCGATCGCGCTGTCACGTCACCTTCCTATACCCGTGGCTATCCGCTTGTGGTTGCCCGTGGTGAGGGCTGCATGGTGGAAGATGTCGATGGTAACGTATTTTTAGATCTAACCGCCGGTATTGCCGTAGCATCGACTGGACACGCTCATCCTGAAGTTGTCGCAGCAGTTCAAGCACAAGCTGCCAATTTGCTCCATATGTCGGGAACTGATTTTTACTACGAGTCGATGGTGGAGTTGGCGGAAAATTTAGCAACTCGCGCCCCCTTTCTGATTCCGGCAAAAGTCTTTTTTAGCAATTCTGGGGCTGAGTCTAATGAGGGGGCGCTGAAACTTGCTCGTTACTATACCAGACGTTCTCAAGTTGTTGCTTTCTTGGGTGCATTCCACGGGCGTACCTACGGGGCAATGTCGCTGACGGGTTCTAAAGCCGTGCAACGACAGCACTTCGGTCCTCTATTACCAGGAGTGACTCACATTCCCTATGGTACTCATGCAGCGTTAGACTATCTAGAATCAAAGCTTTTTCCTACCGTTCTGCCTCCAGAAGATATTGCAGCAATTTTCGTCGAACCAATTCAAGGGGAAGGCGGCTATATCGTACCGGAAGATGGTTTTTTAAAACGAATTCGGCAGATTTGCGATCGCCACGGTATTTTGATGATTGTCGATGAAGTGCAAGCGGGAATGGGTCGGACTGGGCGCTTATTCGCGATCGAGCATTGGGGTGTAGTGCCGGATATTATTACTTTGGCAAAAGGCATTGCTAGCGGTCTACCTTTGGGGGCAATTTTAGCGCGATCGCACCTGATGACTTGGCAACCTGGCTCTCACGCTACGACATTTGGAGGTAATCCCGTGGCTTGTGCGGCGGCTAACGTAACCTTACGGTTGTTGGAAGGTGGTTTGATTGAAAATGCTCAAAACATGGGCAACTTATTGATGTCCGGGCTTACGGAGCTGTCACAGCAATTTTCTTGGATCTCCCCTCCACGCGGTAAAGGATTGATGGTAGCATTTGATGTCTTGGATGCGGATGGTAAGTTAGATTCAGAGCGGCGCGATCGCATTATCGATTTTGCCTTTTTAAAGGGTTTGTTGCTCTTAGGTTGTGGCAAAGCAGCAATTCGTTTTTGTCCGCCATTAGTTATTGACAGCGCTCAAATTCAAGTTGCCCTGCAAATTCTTAGAGATATATTGCTGGAAGCGAGCGATTGTTAGTAGAGTGGGCAATGCCCATACAGGAAAATTCATGACCGAAATTAATTTAATTTCAGAATATAAATGCTTTGACGGTACGCAAGGTTTTTACAGCCATCATTCTCAAACTTGCAATATCGAAATGCGATTTGCAGTTTATCAACCTCCTCAAGCGCGATCGCAAGCCGTTCCCGTCCTCTATTTTCTCTCTGGCTTAACCTGCACCGAAGAAAATTTTATCACCAAAGCCGGAGCGCAAAGGTATGCTGCCGAGTACGGATTAATCATAGTAGCTCCCGATACGAGTCCCCGCAATACGGGAATCGTAGGAGAAGATAAGGATTGGGATTTTGGTACGGGTGCGGGTTTTTACGTGGATGCGACAGAGGAACCGTGGCGATCGCACTATCAAATGTATAGTTATGTAGTGAAAGAATTACCCACGTTAATTGCTTCACATTTTCCCGTCCAAGTCGAACGACAAGGAATCTTTGGTCATTCTATGGGCGGACACGGGGCGTTAGTTTGTGCTTTACGTAACCCCGAACTATTCAAATCTGTTTCTGCTTTTGCACCAATTGCTGCGCCAATGCAGTGTGCTTGGGGACAAAAGGCTTTTACAAATTATTTGGGAACCGAGCGGGAAACTTGGCGAAATTATGATGCAAGTGAACTAATAATCACTAACAAATACACTTCCCCAATTCTCATCGACCAAGGTACAGCAGATAAGTTTTTAAGTCAACAGTTGATGCCAGAAATATTTGAACGAGCTTGTCATCAGGTTAAACAACCTTTAACCCTGCGTTTGCAAGAAGGTTACGACCACAGTTATTACTTTATTTCTACCTTTGTGGGGGATCATATTCGCCACCACGCTGAGACTTTGTGTGGGTAGAGACGTTACATGTAACGTCTCTACATTAAAGGTATCTAATTTGCCGATTCGATCTGCTTCACCTCTTTTTCCTGTAGCAATAAACCTGTCAAATGAATAATAGATAGAACGATCGCGCCACCGGAAAGCAGGTAACTGTGGATGGTAAACAGGTGCTGAACTGTGACAGTATTTACCGCGCCGCCACCCGTAAGAATATTACGAAGCTGAGAACCAATCGCTGGAAGCGCTTCAATCGTACCTAACTCAATTGTGAATCGCCAGTAACCAATTTGCGTCCAATCAAGTAATATTGCCGTCCAGCTTAAGCCGATCGCAGTAAGTGTTAGTAAAATACCGCTAATCCAGGCAGTTATCCAGCTTGGGCGAAATCTTTCTCCTAAAAACATGACAACGATTTCAACTAAGGAGACACCGATTAAGCCATTACCAGCAAGAGAGTGAATCCGTCGGATTAACCAACCGTTAGGGAGCTGAGTTGCGATCGCCCTCAGAGAATTGTACGCTCCCCCTGCTGTTGGTTCGTAGTAAAATGCCAGTAAAATTCCTGTCAGTGCGGCGATCGAGCTTAAAGTCAACATCACTACAGCCAGAACTGTAGCCAGTCGTCGCAGTACAAAAGCGTAATAGCCATCTATCATGACTGAACCCTGCTTTTGATGAAAGTTCTTTGAGTATTTTTACCTTAGTATGAATTTTTATTACTAAAATGTCAATCAGGTATCAGTTCCTAGTAACTGGTGGCTAGTGGCTAGAAAAGAGTCTAGTTACTAGTCACCAACCACTAGCCACTCACTAACTACTCAAAAACTCCCGCATATACTCATTGACTAATTCGGGTTTTTCCTGTTGTACCCAGTGGCTAGCATCTGGAATGTATCTAACTTGGAATGGATTTACGTAAGTAGCAGTACCATAACTCAATTCCCTACCCAAGGCTGTATCTTTTTCACCCCAAATCATCAATGTTGGTACGTTGAGTACACCCCAATTTGGGTTAGTCATACCTTGTTGCAACATATTGCGATAATAATTGAGGGCTGCTGTTAGCGCTCCACGCTTAGCTGCTGCATCTTTGTAAGCCTCAATATCTGCGGGAGTAAAAGCGCTCTTATTCACAGCCATACCTTTCAAGCCATTTTCAATTGCTTGGTAATCTCCCGCTTGAAGCAGCATTTCTGGTAAGACAGGAAGCTGGAATAGAAACATATAAGAACTCTTCAGCAATTGTTGCGGCGTGCGGAAACCCTCAGCAAATTTGGCAGGATGGGGTATATTTAGTACGATCAGCCGTTCTACCATTTCTGGGTGAGCGTAGGCAAAACTCCACGCGATCGCTCCTCCCCAGTCGTGTCCGACTAAAATACACTTGTCGTATCCCAGTCCCTTAATGACACCCTCAATATCTTTGATAAACTCAGCCATGACATAAGCTGATTGCGCTTTTGGTTTGTCGCTGTCGTTATATCCCCGCAAGTCTAATGCTACGACTTTGTAATCCTTGGCAAACTCAGGGATTTGATGTCGCCAAGAGTACCAAAACTCAGGAAAGCCGTGTAACATCAACATCAACGGACCTTCACCTTGGGTGACGTAGTGCAGCCTCAGCCCGTTACTGATAATGTATTCGTGTTGCCAAGTACCTTCTAGTACGGACATAGCAATCGCTCCTCAAAAGTCAAAAGTTAAAAGTCAAAAGGCAAAACTGATAGTTGTATCTAGCTATTGGGAAGCTGACCGTAGTAATTAGACCACAGTAGTTAAATTTTCTCTGTGTCTTAAGGATGACTTTCGCACATGTCTCCCTGAGCGCGATCGCGACAAGATAGAAGATATAGCAGGCGAGCGATCGTCTATTATTTATTATTGACCAATGACCAACGACCAATGACCAATGACCAATGACCAATGACCAATGACCTTATTCTATCCGCGTCGGCAAAAGCAATTACAAAGCTTAGTCAATAAACTGGGAATCTCGACCTCAGCTCAAATCAATTGGCAATTGCTAGATTTAGCATTAACCCATCCTACTGTCTCAGCTCAAGCAAACTACGAACAATTAGAATTTGTCGGAGATGCAGTTGTGAGACTCGTAGCAGCCGAAGTCTTATGGGAAACTTACCCCGAATGTCCAGTGGGAGAATTTGCCGCAATTCGGTCAGTTTTGGTCAGCGATCGCATTTTGGCGCAACTAGCCACAGAATACGGCTTGGAACTCTATCTGCTTGTTTCTAACAGTGCTTCTACCGATAGAGCCGGACGAGAATCGCGCCTAGCAGATGCTTTTGAAGCTGTTCTCGGCGCTCTTTATCTCAGCACCCGCACCCAAGAACTCGTGCGTCCTTGGCTCGATCCGCATTTTAAGCAACTAGCAGCAGAAATTCGCACCGATCCAGCAAGACACAACTACAAAGCAGCCCTGCAAGAGTGGACTCAAGCACAATTTAAGATTTTGCCAGAATATCGCGTCCGAGAATCTCTACAGCCTCACGGAGCTTTCGAGCGTTTTAGTGCTGAAGTTTGGTTGCAAGGGCGTTTACTAGGTCAAGGGACGGGACGCTCAAAAAAAGATGCCGAACAAGCTGCGGCTCAAGTTGCCTTTATTGCAGTGACCAGTGACCAGTGACCAGTTATCGCTCAACTACCAACTACCAACTACCAACTACCCATTACCATTTTCCAATAACATTTCTGGCAACCGCTTCAGTACTCTTTGAAAGGGTGCAGTGTCGTCCATGCTTCTAGCTAAGACGAGAGAGCCTTGAATTTGAATAATAGCGTCTTCTGCTTTTTGGCGGGCAAGTGTTGGCTCGATCCTTGCTTCTACTAGAACTTCAGCTAAAGTATCGATCCAGCTCTTAAGTGCTTGCTGAATTTGAATGTTAAATAAATCCTTGGCTTCTCCCAAAGACAGCACGGCTAATATACAAGTTTGTTCGCCGCCGCAATACAACCGATCTACATTCTCGCTCATTTTCTCTAGGCGATCGCGAGGCGTACCCGCACCTTTTAAGGGAACAAAAATATTCGCTTTCATCCATTCATCAACAAAGTTAAGTACGGCTTGTGCCATCTCTTCTTTGCCATTGGGAAAGTAGTGGTAGAGACTGGCTTTACCCAAACCCGTCGCTTTGGACAATCGCGATAGGGTTGTTCCTTCATAACCATACTGGCGAAAGACTTTTAAGATTTGGGCGATCGCTTCTGCTTTGGACATTTACAAAGATTAAAATTTTTGATTCTAATTGACATTGTACTGAACGATCGGTATAGTAAATTTACACCGAACGATCGGTACAAAAAAATTGACGCTCCACATAGAGGAACTAATGATTCAGCTATATGACTTTGTACTATCTGGTAATTGCCATAAAGTCAGGCTGTTGCTGTCGATATTGAACTTAGATTATGAGTCAGTACCCGTCAACTTAAAGGCAGGAGAACACAAAACCGAACGATTTCTGCAACTCAACCCTTGCGGACAAGTACCAGTTTTTGTGGATGGTGATGTAATATTACGAGATTCCCAGGCTATTTTAGTGTACCTAGCCCGACGCTACGGCGGCGAAGATTGGTTACCTCTAGAGCTTGAAGCGATCGCAAAAATTATGCAGTGGTTGTCTTTTGCCGCGAATGAGATTGCCAATAGTCTGGCGGCGGCGAGGAGATATTTTATCTTTAAAGGGCAACTCGATATAGATTTAACTCAACAGAAAGCTTATCAAGTATTGCAAATTCTCGATCGCCATTTAACGAATAACCAGTGGTTAGAAAGCAGCCATCCTACAATAGCCGATCTTGCCTGCTTCCCCTATGTCGGACTAGCCGCAGACGCAAAAGTTGCTTTAGATAACTATCCTCACGTTATCGCTTGGTGCGATCGCATCAAGCGGTTACCAGGTTACGTCAGTATGCCAGGACTGTAAGTCAAAAATCAAAAGTTAAAAGTCAAAATTGTGACACTCATTATGCAGAGTGTTTTGGTTTCAGACATTTTGTAAACTAAATGCGTAACATATCAACTTATCATGCAGGGGAACTAACAGTTCAAGCACAAGCGGGAGTGCAGACAGAAGCAGCACATTTAACTAAAATTATTGGTGCGAGTATTAATCCAACTGCACGCGACTTTCTACGCACGCAAAGATTGGCGATCGCGAGTACGATTGACAAACATGGTAAAGTTTGGGCATCGCTGCTAACAGGAAAACCTGGTTTTGTACAAGTAGTAGCAGAACAACTCGTTCAGGTTCAAACAACAGCTAATTCTAGCGATCCGTTACTAAAAAACCTGTCAATACATGACGATATCGGTATTCTTGTTATCGATTTAGCGACTCGGCGGCGCTTACGGATTAACGGCAAAGCAGAACTGAAGCAAAATGGACGTATTGACGTGCAGACTCAGCAAGTCTATTTCAACTGTCCTAAATATATTCAAACCAGAGATTTAGTTGCTGAAAGCGATCGCCAAACAGCGATACCCGAAGTTTATAGTTATACAGCCTTGACTCCGGCACAACAGCAATGGATTACTCAAGCAGACACATTTTTCATCGCTAGCTTCCACCCCCAAAGTGGTGCTGATGCATCTCATCGGGGAGGATATCCAGGTTTCGTACAAGTGTTGAACGCGACTGAATTGGTATTTCCCGATTATACGGGCAATAATATGTTCAACACTCTTGGTAACATTGCCCAGTATGCTCAAATCGGCTTACTGTTCCTTGATTTTGTCTACGGACATACCTTACAACTAACTGGCACAGCCAATATTATCTGGGATACAAATCGCATAGCACAATTTATCGGTGCAGAACGCTTAGTAGAAGTCCACATCGATTGGGTGTTAGAAACAACACATGCGACTAATCTATGCTGGGAATTTGCACAATACTCGCCGTACAATCCCAAATAAGTAAGTCAAAAGTCAAAAGTTAAAAGTCAAAATGTCTGAAGTTGGTAGTGGTAAGCGTTTCGATCTTACTGATAGTACAAGTTAAATGCGTGACAGCTTAACAGTTTAGCCAACTACCAATTACCAACTACCAACTACCATCGATCACTTCACCACCTGGGAGCTATGTAAACGTGGATCGTCAGTTTCAGAGGATGGAGTAACATTTGCTTCGTATTTGGAGACTTGACCGCTAGCGGAAGTATAAGGCAAGGGCGCATCATTTAATAAAGCTTCTAAGTTACTTGCCATAATACTGCGCGGTTGTTCTCCGATCGCCTGCGCGATCGCCTCTCCTTGTTTACCTAGATACACGAAATGGGGAATCCCGTCAACTCGATATTTCAGAATCTCTGGCAACCACTTGCTGTTATCCACATTCAGCATGACAAAGTTTACCTTGCCGGCGTACTCTTGTTCTAGCTGAGCAATATCTGGAACCATTTTCTGACATACCGTACACCAGTCAGCATAAAACTCCATCAGCGTTGGCTTGCTGTTGCTCAAAGCCACTTCTAGCGGTGTCGAGCGATCGCTTAATGTTGCTAGCGTCACTGCACCCGTTTGAGTCCGTAAGCCAAGGAATAAGGCGACACTCAGAGCGATCGCAACTAAAACTACAATTAAATTTCTAACCCGTTTTCCTACCGTCAACTCAGTAGGCTCAATTGGAGGATCTGGAGTATTCAAACTCATAAAGCTTTTATCAAAACTTAATCAAGCAACAGTTTTCATTTTAATCGAACGGTCATCAAAGGTTTTTGTTACAAATTAGAGAAGATAGGAAAATTCGGAAGTAGGACATAACTACTCCCTGCTCCCAACTCCCTGCTCCCTAATGAAAAAAAGAGTTACCCTGACCTTCCCTCGTCGTGCCATACAAGTACCAGTGACATACAGACTGGCAAAAGATTTTAACGTTGCTGCTAATATTATCCGCGCTCAAGTTGCCCCTAATCAAGTTGGTACGTTAGTTGTAGAATTGTCAGGAGATATCGATCAACTCGATGCGGCGGTTGATTGGATGCGATCGCAAAACATCAACGTCTCTTCGGCAATGGCTGAAATTACCATCGATCGCGAACTTTGCGTAGACTGCGGTTTGTGTACCGGAGTTTGTCCCACCGAAGCCTTAACCCTTAATTCTGCCACATTTGAACTGACATTCACGCGATCGCGCTGTATTGTCTGCGAACAGTGCATTCCTACCTGTCCAACGCAAGCCATCTCAACAAACCTTTAATAAGTCGTAAGTCGTAAGTTATTGCTAACTACTCTTTTCTAGTCACTAGCACTAGTCACTAGTCACTCTCTACTGATAACTGAATACATCTGCCCACACGCCACCTTCACCCTCCAATCTTGCTGCGGCGGGTGCGTCGTAAATCACCAAAAGCGACGGAGTTTGAGTATATTCATTAAACGTAATCATTCCTTCTGCGTGGTCGTCTCCAATACCGAAAGGGATTTCTAACATAACCTCTGGGTAAGATAGCGTATTTTCAGCTATATTTACACCATTGTGCCAGCGATAAACTCGGACTGGACCATCTAAATCCATTGTCGGTCCCGCTAAGATTAAAAAATCTTTTTCATCTACGTGTAGATCTCGAATACCTAAGCCATTCAAATAAACAAAATGCTTTTTATAAAGATTTTGTTCTGCTCCAATTGGCTTTAGCTTTAAAGTGTCTTCTCGATCATCTATTTCTAACTCTAACTCTAAGATCGCTGCCCAGCCCCGCAATACTGGACCCCGTAAACCAAGAAAAACTTTTTGTTGATAGATTGCTATTCCTTCTACGTCAAAACCATTATCTTTACCGGGAATATTAGTCTTGACAAAATCGCCAAGATGGGGATCTGTTGCTAAAGCTTCAGTAAGCATATTACCCCCCTCTGTTAGTTTAACTTTTGCCGCAGTCAAGGTGACATCTGGAGCTTCAGGATGAGGACAAGACTGCCGCAAAGTGCCATCAACTAAGGGAATACGTCCAATAATATAACGATTTTCTTCCGTTTTTATCTTAGCTAATCGTTCAATATTCTCCACATCAGTATGTTCTGGTTTTGGCTTTTTGCGCTTCCAACTATGAGAACCAATAAACCAGAGATAGTAATCGTGATAAGCTAATCCTTCAATATCAATTTCCTCGTCTTCCGGTTTTGGTAGCTCAATAAAATCTTGAACGTGAAATGTGTGATGTTCGGCAAAGCAGTTTTGCTGCTCTACAAAAGTTAGACGTTCGATAGTCGATGTTTCATCCGAACCAACCCACAAATGATGTTTGGGAAAAAGGAGTACTGCTGAAAGATCTGTTCGACTTTTTTTGAAGCTGTCATTAAACTTGAGTAGAATGCGATCGCATTTGCTAGGAGAATAATTCATGGTAATTAGTAATTGGTAATTGGTAATTGGTAGTTGGTAGTTGGTAGTTGTTCGCTGACAAATGACTAATGACTAATAACCCAAAGTGTAAAATTTTCTAAATTTGACTGCCATCAGTCACCAACTTGCTTACAAATGACTAATGACTAATGACTAATGACAACTATGTTACCTGCCCTCAAATCGAAACCACATCGCCCAAAAAGCAAGCGATCGCCTGCGATCCTCTTTCTGTTAATTTTAGCTTGGAGTATTGCTGCTGCTTGGGTTTTAGCAATGGCAACGCACGCCCAACCAGCTAACACCATTGATGCAGTTCCCCAACGCTATCAACTAGGACAAGAACTCTACTTGGAAAACTGCGCGACTTGCCACATCGCCGTTCCACCAGCCGTCTTACCCGTGCAAACTTGGCAGCGGCTGCTACAAGATACCCAGCACTACGGCGTACAAATCAAACCCTTAGTCGATCCACCCCGCATTCTAGTGTGGAATTATCTCAGATTTGCTTCCCGTCCCCTCAACCAAGACGAAGAAATACCATACCGCATTGCCAACTCGCGTTATTTCAAAGCTTTGCATCCCAAAGTCAAATTACCAAAACCAACTCAACTCAGCAGTTGCGTCACCTGTCATCCCAACGCCAACGCCTTCAACTTCCGTAGCCTTACATCAGAATGGGAGAATTCCCCATAATTGTCATTGCTCATTGGTCATCGGTCATTTGTAGTTATTCTCCCTTGTCCTCCTCGTCCTCCTTATCCCCAACTCCCATACTCGAACCACTCCCGACTCCCGACCAAAAGCGATCGCCTATCCGCACCATTATAGAATTAGGGTAAAATGATACGATCTATAAAGTTTATATCAAGACCGATAGCCGAAACACTGTACAATTGACCAATTTTGTCCATCCAAAAGGCTAGTATTTGAGTTCTAGCGTCCCACCAGTATGAGCTGATGGCAAAATCAAAACTCACAAATTAAACTTCCTAGAAATCCTTAAGTTCTCCTGACCTACCATGCTAAAAACCTTGCTGGGCGATCCCAACGCTCGTAAGCTCAAAAAATATCAGCCTTACGTCACAGAAATTAATTTATTAGAAGAAGACATTAAAGCTCTCCCTGACGAGCAACTAATTGGTAAGACAGCAGAGTTTAAACAGCGCCTCGAAAAAGGTGAAAGCTTGGATGACATTCTGCCAGAAGCATTTGCTGTCGTGCGCGAGGCGGGACGCAGAGTATTGGGAATGCGGCACTTTGACGTGCAGTTACTAGGTGGTATTATCCTCCACCAAGGTCAAATTGCCGAGATGAAAACGGGTGAGGGTAAGACCTTAGTGGCAACCCTGCCATCTTACCTCAATGCATTGACAGGGAAAGGAGCGCACGTAGTCACCGTCAACGATTACCTGGCAAAGCGGGACGCTGAATGGATGGGTCAAGTGCATCGTTTCTTGGGGTTGAGCGTCGGACTGATTCAACAAAGCATGACCCCAGACGAGCGCAAGCGCAACTATGCTTGCGATATTACCTATGTCACCAATAGCGAGGTGGGTTTTGACTACCTGCGCGACAACATGGCTACCCACATGGATGATGTCGTGCAGCGTCCCTTCAACTTCTGCGTCATTGACGAAGTAGACTCAATCTTAATTGATGAAGCACGCACGCCTTTAATTATCTCTGGACAAGTAGAAAAACCGACAGAAAAATATATCCGTGCCTCTCAAATTGCCGCTGCCTTGCAAAAAGACGAGCATTACGAAGTTGATGAAAAAGCGCGGAACGTGCTACTAACAGATGAGGGTTTTGCTGCTGCCGAAGAATTGTTGGGAGTGACGGATTTATTCAACCCCGATGACCCTTGGGCGCATTTCGTTTTTAACGCCCTCAAAGCTAAAGAATTATTCCTCGGGGATGTAAACTACATCGTTCGCGAAGATGAGATAGTCATCGTAGACGAGTTTACCGGACGGGTGCTACCAGGCAGACGCTGGAGTGACGGATTGCACCAAGCCATTGAAGCCAAGGAAAGGGTAGAAATTCAACCGGAAACTCAAACTTTAGCCACGATTACCTACCAAAACCTATTTTTGCTCTATCCAAAACTGTCGGGGATGACAGGGACGGCAAAAACAGAACAGGCAGAGTTTGAGAAGATTTACAAACTCGAAGTTGCAAGTATTCCTACCAATAGAACGACAAAACGCCGAGACTTATCTGATGTAGTTTACAAGAATGAAGCAGGTAAGTGGCGGGCGATCGCTCAAGAATGTGCTGAGATGCACGAAAAAGGTCGCCCTGTCCTAGTCGGTACGACTAGCGTGGAAAACTCTGAAGTTCTCAGTCGGCTGCTCAACCAGTTAGAAATCCCATATAACCTACTCAATGCTAGACCGGAGAACGTCGAACGGGAATCGGAAATTATCGCCCAAGCAGGTAGAAAAGGGGCTGTTACGATTGCTACCAACATGGCAGGACGAGGTACGGATATCATCTTGGGTGGTAATGCCGATTATATGGCACGCCTGAAACTGCGGGAATACTTCATGCCGCGGATCGTGATGCCAGAGGATGAAGACGTATTTGCCGTACAACGGGCGGCTGGTTTACCTACAGGTAGTAGCAGCGGTCAGGGTTTTGTCCCTGGAAAGAAGGTCAAGACCTGGAAAGCATCGCCCCAAATTTATCCCGTCGAGTTATCGCGAGAAACCGAGCAAATGCTCAAAGCAGCCGTAGAAGTTGCGGCGCAAGAGTATGGGGAAAGAAGTTTATCGGAACTCGAAGCCGAAGATAAAGTCGCCGTTGCTTCGGAAAAAGCCCCTACAGATGATGTGGTAATTCAACGCTTGCGGGAAGTTTACAACCAGATCAAGCACGAATACGAACAATTCACCACTAAAGAACACGATGAAGTGGTAGGGTTAGGTGGACTGCACGTCATTGGGACGGAACGCCACGAATCGCGCCGGATTGACAACCAGTTGCGGGGACGTGCCGGACGGCAAGGCGACCCTGGCTCGACACGGTTCTTCCTCAGTTTAGAGGATAACTTATTGCGGATTTTTGGTGGCGATCGCGTTGCTGGGTTGATGCAAGCCTTCAATGTCGAAGAAGATATGCCCATCGAATCGGGATTGCTCACGCGCAGCTTAGAAGGGGCGCAGCGCAAAGTAGAAACCTACTACTACGACATCCGCAAACAGGTATTTGAGTATGACGAGGTAATGAACAAGCAGCGGCGGGCAATTTACGCCGAACGTCGTCGCGTCCTCGAAGGTCAAGACTTAAAAGAGCAGGTACTCAAGTACGGCGAGCAGACAATGAACGAAATTGTCGATTACTACATCAATCCTGACTTGCCTTCGGAAGATTGGGATATACCAAAATTGGTGAGCAAGGTGAAGGAGTTTGTCTACTTGCTGGCAGACTTAGAACCTGAGCAAATGGAAGATTTGACGGTCAGCGACATTAAAGCCTTCCTTCACGAACAAGTCAGAATCGCCTACGACATCAAAGAAGCCGAAATCGAGCAAATTCGCCCAGGATTGATGCGCCAAGCCGAACGCTTCTTTATCTTGCAGCAAATCGATAGCCTGTGGCGAGAACATCTACAACAAATGGATGGACTGCGAGAATCTGTAGGCTTACGCGGTTACGGACAAAAAGACCCGCTGATTGAATACAAGACAGAAGGGTTTGAGATGTTCTTGGATATGATGACCAACATTCGTCGAAATGTGGTATATTCTCTCTTCCAATTCCAACCTCAAATCGAGCCGTCAGTTACGGCGCAGTCAGAAATGGTTTAAATTTTGTAGGGTGGGCATTGCCCACCTAATTTTTTGTCTATTTTTTAATAGAAAAGTTGCGATCGCTTGTGATAATAGTTAACAACCGAATGGTTGACTTAATTATAAAAATATAAAAGTATACCTTGAAATAAAATTTTAATTATATCTCCACTATAAAGAAAACAATATCATAAAATGAGGCTAATTTTCAACGGCAATTCACCGATTTTAAAAACTGATATTTTTCACTCAAGTCGAAATTTATCGATTGGATAGAGACGTATTAGTATCTTTGCCGATCGTAGCGTCATTCAATCGCGAGTTGCTGACAACTACCCCTGTAAATAGCTGCACAAAAGCTAAAGAGAACCTGTAAAACGAAGAAAAAAGTTTTTTGTCCTCTATAATTCCTTTTTCGTGACGATATATGACTTCGATCGCGTAATGAGGCATCAAAAAATTATTTTAGAGCTAGCTACTCAGCAGCAAATCGAGCCGGAAAGACAGCGAACAATACATTCTAAACCTACTAGACGTAAGCAGACGCTTGTAGATCGACCATCCACCCAACAGACGCGGATACATCCATCTCGCCGCCGCCAGCGACGACTAAGGCGCGATCGCTGGCACAAGTTAGTTATTTTAATCCCTACAGTTGTTCTCAGTTTGTTGTTATCAAAATGGCTGCTATCGCTGCAAACTCAGTTTTCTCAAGCAAGTACTTTTCGATCTCAACCAGCACCAATTTTGGTTTCTCCAGTAGATGCGCTCAGCCATGCCATTATTAATCAAGAAAGTACGAATAATCATCAATCGCTGAATCCCCATTCTCAAGCTTTGGGACTAGCTCAAATTATGCCTGCAAATATTGGTGCTTGGAGTAAGGAAGCACTCGGTCATAGCATATCTGTTGATGAATTTCTCAGCAATCCCACAGTTCAAAAGCAAATTATTCATTACAAATTAGAGCAATATTGGCACGACGCTTTAGTTACAAGTCAAGGTGATGAAGAGATAGCAGTATTAAGAGTAGCAAGCCACTGGTATAGCGGTAGTCCTGACTTATATAAATCTAAAGCAGTTCAGTGGTATAGAGGAACAGACGGCAAATTACATCGCTATCCTTCTGTTGCTAAATACAGCAATTCTATTTTGCAAAAATACAAGCAAAACGTTGGAGAGGTAGGAGAAAATTCAAAATTCAAAATTCAAAATTCAAACTTGTAGAGACGTTACATGCAACGTCTCTACACTACTAACTTAAGTATTGCAGTGGCAGATCTTGAGCGAGTAGAGTTTCAATCGCGGCTCGATCTAAAGGTTTAGCAAATAGATAACCTTGTCCGTATTCGCATTTGAGCGATCGCAGTTGGAAGAGTTGTTTTTTTGTCTCTATGCCTTCGGCAACGACATCCATACCCAAGTTCCAAGCTAGGGCAATGATGGTACGGATAATTTCAATTTGTTCGACACTGCGATCGACATCGCGCACGAAGGAGCGATCGATTTTTAAGGTATCGAGGCGTAGGCGATGTAAATAACTTAAAGACGAGTACCCCGTGCCGAAGTCATCAATAGATAACCGAATACCCAAAGCTTGTAATTGGCTAAGCATACTCGTTGAAGACTGGGCATTTTCCATGAGTACGCTTTCGGTAATCTCTAGTTTGAGCAAATGGGCATCAAACCCAGTTTCTAGAAGAATTTGTTCGATCTGCTGCACGAAATTGACTTGAGAAAACTGTTTGCCAGAAATATTGACGCTAATAGTTAATGGTGAATGCAGAGGAAATTGTAACTGCCACTGGTGCATCTGGCGACAGGCTTCTCGCAATACCCACTCTCCCAGAAAGATAATGAATCCTGTTTCTTCGGCAACGGGAATAAAATCACCAGGCGAGATCAAACCTTGTTGGGGATGATGCCAGCGTACTAAGGCTTCAAAACCTATGAGTTTGCCCGTACTTAGAGCAACAATTGGTTGATAACACAAAATAAATTCTTGCCGCTCTAAAGCTTGATGCAAGTCGCTCTGAATTTTTAGTAATTTGAGGGTCTGAACGTGTAGTTGGCGATCGAACAAGGCATAGCCAGCTCTGCCTGTTTTCTTTGCATGGTACATGGTTAGATCGGCATCTCGCAGCAAATCGGCAGCACTGTCATAGGCAGTGGAACTAGAACCCACAACAACGCCAATGCTGGCACTGGCAGCAACGGTATGACCTTTTAAATTGAATGGCGTACATAGGCTTTCTAACAAGCGCTGTGCTATTTGGATCGCGTCGCTAGTATCTTGAATTTCTTCGAGTAAGACAGCGAACTCATCGCCTCCCAGCCGAGCGATGATATCAGTGTTGCGCAGGCATTGGCGAAAGCGAGTTGAAATTGCAACTAGCAGCTCATCGCCTATTGTATGTCCCAAACTATCGTTGATAATTTTGAAGCGATCGAGATCGATAAACAATACGGCAAATTGATATGTTGAGTCGTATCGTACCGTTCTAATTGCTTGTTCGATCCGTTCCACTAATAGCGTGCGGTTAGGTAACCCTGTCAACGTATCGTGAAGGGCATCATAGACTAAAAGGGCTTCAGCACGGCGGCGATTGGCGATCTCGCGCTGGAGTTCCAGATGCATTTGTTTCAATGTCTGGTTTTGTGCTGCTATTTGTTTAGCTTGCTCGTAACTCCGTAGTGCTTCGCGCACGGTTAAACTGAAGTCTGTCTCGTCCCAAGGTTTGGTAATGTAGCGGTAAAGATGGGTGCGATCGCTCGCTTGGATGGCATGACTGATTTCAGCTAGTTCAGCGATGAGAATTTTGGGTGTTTTAGGGAATTGTTGATGCAGCTGGGTTAGCAGAGTTGCTCCATCCATTTCAGGCATAGCGCGATCGCAGATAATCAGAGGGACTTCAATTTGATTTTGGCTAAGTTCAGTAATTATGCTCAAGGCTGCTACTCCGCTTTCTGCTAGCTCGATCGCATATCCGGTAGCGATTTGACTCAAGCTATCGTGCAGGCTAAGTAGTATGTTGCGTTCGTCATCAACACAAATAATTGTCCCTTTATTCATTGGTTGTGAAGAATTTTCGAGCATATATGAAACTAGTGCAAAAAAGCAGAAGACAGAAGGCAGAAGCGAATAATGCTTGCAAGATGAGATCGCAGTCTTTTTGCAACTGCTGAAGTCCTGTTGCCGCACTAGTCTTTCTATTCAGAATTTTGCCCAATTTTCTCAATAAACTCACAAGTTACGAACAGGGAGCAAGACAAGTCGCGCATTCGCAATTAATTCCGAATTCCGAATTCCGAATTCCGAATTCTCACCATGCATCACTCTCTTCTCTTTCCCTACTCCCTACTCTCTGCTCCCTTTGAATAGCACTAGCTTCTAGCAACAGGTTCTTCTAAAATTTCAGACATAGCAGGCAGACGCTTCAAGAAAAATACAGCAACAATCGTCCCCGCAATCGCTAAACCTGCCATTGGATAAAAGGCGTAAGTATAGCTGCCGAAAATATCTCGAATTCTGCCAGCAACGATCGTACCGAAAAATGCTCCAACACCGTAGGCAGTAAAGATAATCCCGTAATTTTTGGCGTAGTTTTCGGCTCTAAATAGAGTTAAAGTTGCGGTTGGCGCGATCGCCAGCCATCCACCTAAAGATAGCCAAAATAAAGCAAAAGCCGCTATGTATGTCAATGTAGCGCCAGTACGAGCATTCAACATCAAGATCGAAGCGATTAGAATTAGCACGTAAGAGGCGATCGCCGCTATTTTAGGACTGAACCGATCTGTTACCCAGCCAAATAACGGTCGTCCTAGTCCGTTAAAGATGGCAAATAGCGAGACAGTCATCGCTGCGGTTGTGGAGTCGAGTTCGATCATTTCTTGTGCTACAGGACTGGAAATACCAATTGCCGATAGTCCTACAAATGTTCCAATCGTGTAGCAAGTCCACAGTCCGTAAAAGCTTTGAGTCTGCCAGATTTTCTCAGTAGTTACTCTAACTGAAGTGACTCTTGCCGATGCTACATTCCCTACTGTAGGTTGCCATTGTGAAGGAGGCATTTTTAATTGCGTGGCGATCGCGACCACAATAACACTAAAGGCAATGCCTAAAATCGTAAAAGTTTGCCGCACCCCGTAAGCATCGATTAAATTCTTAGCTAAAGGTGCGGTAATTAACGGCGATAGTCCAAACCCAATCACCGTCAAGCCTACAGCTATTCCTTTTTTATCGGGAAACCACTTAGCCGAGACAGCTAACGGGACTCCATAGGCAATTCCAATTCCCGCACCAGCCACTAACCCGTAGGCAAAGACAAGCATTGGCTCGTTGGTAGCAAAGCTAGTGAGAATATAACCAACTCCCATCACTACACCACCAACAGCCGTGACAACACGAGAACCAAAGCGATCGATTAGAAAGCCTGCGATCGGCATTAACAGTGCAAAAACGACTAAAAGCACGGTAAACGGCAACAAACTTTCTGTTGCACCAATATTGAGCAACTTTTCTAAAGGTTTTCTGAAAATACTCCAAGAATAGACCGTACCCAGGCAGAGCAGTACGACAATTCCTAGAGGGATCAGCAGCCATCTACCCCTTTGTGCAGGCATACCAAACAGCTTGATGGTATCCATAGTTTTTTAATTATGGTAAATTGTGAATCTTTAGTATTTATCTATATCAAATAAGGTAAACAAAATATTACTCAAGTTCATAAAACTAGACAAGAGTGATAATGGGTAATGGGTAATGGGTAATGGGTAATTGGTCACTGGTCACTGGTCACTGCTCGTGCGCTCCCTGCTCCCTTTCCACTGCTAACTGTTAACTTAGGAGAGGATTAACTTAACTTATTGCAACAATTCATGTCTGCTGCTGTCTCGCTGCAAAACGTTTACAAGTCATACAACAACATTTCAGTTGTCAACGACCTTTCTTTTACTATCCAACCAGGGGAGATTTTTGGTTTACTCGGACCCAATGGTGCTGGTAAGTCAACTACGATTCGGATGTTAACAACGCTGACCAAACCAACCCAGGGTCAAGTTGAAGTAGCAGGATTCGATCTCTTGCGTCAATCCATACTGGTGAAGCAGTACATTGGCGTAGTCTTGCAGCAAACCAGCGTCGATAACGATCTCTCGGTTTGGGAGAATATGGAACTACACGGACGATTGCATCACATTCCCAATCCTCAGCGCCAGCAGCGGATCGGTCAATGGCTGAAATATGTAGAGTTAGCAGACCGTCGCGATAGTTTAGTCAAAACTCTCTCAGGAGGAATGAAGCGGCGCTTGCAGATTGCCAGAGCTTTGTTACACCAACCACAGATTTTATTTTTAGATGAACCAACCGTAGGACTAGACCCTCAAACTAGGCGGCGCTTATGGGAAATTATTCTCGATCTCAACAAGCAGGGAATGACGATACTGCTAACCACACACTACATGGAGGAAGTCGAATATTTGTGTAACCGCATTGGAATTATGGACGGTGGCAAGCTGATTTCCTTGGGAACTTTATCACAACTGCGATCGCAGTATGGTGAAGGGTTAGTGATGAAGCAAGTCGAAGAACGCTGGGAATATCTATTCTTCCCCACCTTAGAAGATGCCAACACCTTTATTAACCAACAACCAAACAAAACTGGAATGATGGCGCGATCTTCTAACCTCGAAGATATCTTCGTCGAACTCACAGGACGTAGGCTGGATTAGACGAGAAGGAGGGAGTAGTGACTCCTGGCTCCTAAATTTTGACTTTTGGCTTTTGAATTTTGACTTTCAGTCAAAGCTGCGGCTCCGTACCACGATTGCTAGCTGGTAAAGTCATGAGGATTTCTCGAATTGCCTTTTGCGCTACTGGTAAATTTGGTTTGATCGACAAGGCTTGTCGGTAGGCTGCAAGAGCGCCATTCAAGTCGTTTTGCTGCTTGAGTAAATCGCCAATCTGCAAATAGACTCTAGCGTCTTGAGGTTCAAGGTGAGCAATCTGTCTGAAAGTCATGAGCGCTGCTGGTGTATTGCCTTGAGCAATCCAGACCTTGGCAAGAGCTTGCAGCAGTTTTGGGTTATTAGGTGCTTGCGTTACTGCTTTTTGCAGTGCAGCGCCCGCTGCATCATATTCTCCTTGTTCTAGCAGTAGCAAACCCATTAACTCGTTCGCATAGGCATTATTAGAGTCACGGTTTAAAACTTGTTGATATGCTTCGGCTGCACCGTCGTAGTCTCGCAGACGGAAGGAAATCACACCTAATCCTAAATAGGCATTTAAGTTATTGCGATCGAGTTCGATCGTGCGACGGTAAGCAGCTGCGGCTCCAGCATTATCCCGCAATTGCCCTAAACAATAGCCTAAAGCATAATGAAAATCGGCATGATTGGGAGCAACCGCGATCGCGCGACGATAGGAGACAACAGCAGCAGAATAGTTTTTTTGTAATGCTTGAATGTAACCCATAGTAGAGTAGATGCGAGCATTTTTGGGAGATATTTTAGCCGCTTGTTGATATTTAGCGATCGCGGCTGGTAGTTTGCCTGTATCCATCAATCTTTGCCCTTCTTGCAACAACTTCTCCAGCAGTTTGCGTTTTTTGACAGGGCTGCTGGGAAGGGCAGCTTTTGGGCTTTTTTGGGCGATGGTTGTTTTTGCCGTAGTCGGCGCTGGAGCAATGGCAGTCAATCCAGCTAGTAACAATAAATTAATTCCGAATAAAGTTAGTTTTGACACGGTTAATCTACTAGGGTATTCAGTCAATTTTGCTAGGTTTGTCAGCGATCGGATTTTCAGCCAGCACATTGTAACAGCTAAAATAGCTGTTGCTTTTACGAGTAGACATTTTGACTTTTGTACGGGCAGGTTCTTTAAAGAGTTCTGTCTCCAAGGGAGATTTTGGGTAACCTTACCCCTACAGCTTTTGGCTTACTGAAATCTTTACTGTTGCCAGCTATGAATTTTGCTCTATCTAATTAGCACACCTTTTTTGCAAAATTGACAAATACTTTAAGCTTCGTTACAAAAGAAATGACCCACACTAAGTCAAAAAGTATTTCTATATACATAGATCGGCTAGCATAACTCTCCAGTACATTGAGTCACTACTGCTAATTTCTCTATCAGCCGGAAAACTATTGGAGCTATACGCTAAGATGTGTTTTCGTAGCGCTGGCGTTCCCTTCAATCCTTTCTTTGACGACAGCAGCTATAGAGAAATTAGGCAAGCACGTATCTAGAAAAACAGTATTAATTCTTCTTGCTTGTTAGCTCAGAAAATCTAGTAAAGCTAGTGACAGTTTCAACAATTATCAAAAGTTCTCTTTTTTCAAAGTTTATAACTTGTTTTTACTTCTAAAGATAGATACCTCAACTATTTCTACTGATAGATAGGTAATTTGCTAATTTAATCTAAATTAAGCTCAGGGTGAATTAGCTAAAAAAAATCTTACAAAAGTACAAAAAAACAAAGGAGTTAATAGCTATGTCATATGTCAATCGACCAGTAAATGAAGTCATGACCGAACCAGCGGTTACAGCTAGGGTCACAGATTATCACGATCGCGTTCGCTGGGGTCCAATTCTATCAGGATTAGTTGTCACATTAGCAACTCAATTGATCTTAAGCGCATTATTTGGTGCAATTGGAGCAGACACGGTAGCTGGTTCGGGCGCGCCTAGAACCAACGCCCCTAACGTTGCAGGAAATGTTGGTATCTGGTCGGCTATCGGTTTGTTAATTTCTCTGCTCACAGGCGGTTGGTTTACAGCCCGCGCTTGTGGACCGATGAATCGCTCTACAGCACTACTTAATGGTGCAATTCTCTGGGCAACAACTCTCGCGCTTAGCTCTTGGTTGTTGGCAAGTGGAGTTACTGGTGCTTTCGGTCTTGCTACCAATGCGGCTGCAAATGCTGCTGGAGTAATTAGCAACCAGGTGCAACAAGGAGTCAACTTACCACAAGGTGGGAATCTAACTGCCGAACAAGCAAAAGAAGCTGCTGATGCAACTGCAAGAGGCTTGTGGTGGTTTGTGTTTGGTTCCTTGCTAGGTTTAATTGCATCCCTGATTGGTGCTGCGGCTGGTGCGCGTAAACCTCGTACTAACGGAAACTATACTTAATCAGAACTGCATAGTAGTTTTTGACATACCGAACTAGGTAAACAATTTGCATCAATAGCCTAGTTGACATCTATAAAAAGTACCTGAGAGCGGGTACTTTTTATTTTTGATTTTCGTTTGTCAAGACTATGTACTTCCTAATTTAGGAACTATTGTTTCTCTCCCAAAACACCCCACACTCCTGCTTCTCCAGATGCGTTCGCCGGATTGGTAACGATCGCTTTTCCTGTAGATAGAGTATAGACAATTGGTAGCAGCCCTACCGCAAAAGAACATAAAACCACTAGCAGCACTAGCCTAACTGGATGAGGATGAGGCAGTTCTACCATCCACTCTTGAGCTATAGCTATGCGATTCAGTCTTTCTTCCCGACTTAATCTGCTTTTTGTCTGCATTGTTAAACACCAAATTCATAAAAAAGTTTGTTTTCACTTAAATATTACAGTTATTTTCTGTATCTAAAAATACAAAATTTGATTTATTTTAGAAAAATTTACAAGATCGGCGGATTTTCCTCTGAGAACCTCAGCCCTTTCTTCTACCTTCTGTCTGCTTACACCGGATAGTTGCGATCGCTGCCTTTAAGTGTTCGAGTATATTGTGATGACCGTAGATCAGAGTAGCTTTCTATTTAAATTCACCTATCAAAAGAGATATTGATAACTACGCAATCAGGAATAGATTCATATCTAAAAAATAATTATTCAAAGCTTCTTGGTAGCTATATCTAAATTAAAATATGCCCAATTGAATAAGAAATAAGCTTGTCAAACTGCCAAAAACCTTGTCACAAAAAGACTTCAAGCATCGAAGTTGGATAAAAATTCTGGATTGCTTACAATAAATGAACGTTTAAAAATTAAAAGTCATCAACGAAACCCAAGTTTCTATATCAAGAAATAATAACAATAAAAAATCAGTGATGTACCAATGTAGTAGCAATTGCAAAAATCGAATACTTGCGTCAATAAATATTAGCAAACCGTAGTAATTTATACTAATAACGTGTTAAAGCTTTTATAACTTAGAACAAGTCAACAATTTGAAAAATCTGAAAATAGTAATGATGTCAGACACAAACAACTAAATTCAAAACACAATCCCGCCTTAATAAGTAGCGATCGATTAGTTATTGGTTTCTGATAACTGATGACTGATGACTGATAACTGATAACTGATAACTGTTGTTACGGGAGAATTTGAGATGGCTGGTATATGGTCATTCAGCGGACGCTATCGCATTCTACATTTAACATGGCTGGCATTTTTTCTCACGTTTGTCGTCTGGTTTAACTTTGCCCCTTTCGCGCCAACAGTCAAAGCAGAACTCGGTTTAAGCGAAGCCCAATTGAGAACGATCGCCCTTTGTAACGTCGCTTTAACAGTACCAGCACGAATTATTGTAGGGATGATATTAGATCGATTTGGACCTCGAATCACCTATTCTTGTTTGTTAGTATATGCAGCAATTCCGTGTTTAGCATTTGCCTTTGCCCAAAATTTCAGCCAATTGGTTTACAGCCGCTTAGCTTTGAGTATTGTCGGCTGTGGATTTGTCATTGGGATTCGCATGGTAGCTGAGTGGTTTCCTCCCAAAGAAATTGGCTTGGCAGAAGGAATTTATGGTGGCTGGGGGAACTTTGGTTCTGCGGGTGCTGCCTTCACTTTACCTTCCATTGCCGCAGCAACAGCTTTCCTTGCCGGAGGACAAATTAATTGGCGTTTGGCGATCGCTTCCACGGGAATTATTGCAGCAATCTTTGGCATCATCTATTTTTTTAACGTCCAAGATACACCACCAGGTAAAGTTTACGAACGTCCCGCTAGTAGTGCGGGAATGGAAGTCACTACCAAGAAAGACTTCTGGTTTTTATTACTAATGAACGTGCCTTTAGTCGGCATTTTGGGCGTACTTGCTTGGCGTTTAAATCAAGTTAAATTTTTCAACGCCACAACAATGTATGTCATTTGGTTTCTACTTCTGTGCCTGTATTTATTTCAGTCTTACAATATTTGGCAAGCAAATAAGCAGTTGATGCAGGGTGAAAAACGCTATCCCCCAGAAGATCGCTATCAATTTTCACAAGTTGCCAGTTTAGAGTTAGCTTACGTTGCTTGTTTTGGTTCGGAATTAGCTGTCGTTTCCATGTTGCCGACATTTTTTCAACGCGGCTTTGGCTTAAATGCAACCATAGCAGGGGCGGTTGCCGGAATATATGCATTTATGAATCTATTTGCCCGCCCTGGTGGGGGATTGATTTCTGATAAAGTGAACAGTCGTAAGTGGACGCTCGTTGTCACGCTGGCTGGGATGGGAATTGGCTATCTGATCTTTAGCAGTTTAGGCGGAAATGTCCCGTTACCAGTAGTAGCAGTTATGACAGCACTCGCTTCGTTCTTTGTTATGGCAGCAGAAGGTGCGACTTATGCAATCGTACCTTTAATAAAGCGTCGCGTCACCGGACAAATTGCTGGCAACGTGGGAGCTTATGGTAACGTTGGTGCAGTTGCTTTTCTCTCGATTTATAGTCTCTTGCCTAACGATCCAACAGGCGATCGCATTTTCTTCCAGATGTTAGGAGTGGTGGGTTTAATCGTGACTAGTTTGTGTGCTTTTTTCCTTAAAGAACCAACAGGTTCTCATAGTACGGAAGATGTTCCAGAAGCGATCGCCACCAAAGTATCGGTAACAAAGTAGGTAGGCGATCGCCACGATACACGATATGTTCTCATAATGTGATTGTCAGGATGCATAGATATGTACCTGACAATTCTTCAATATGCTGACAAAAACGCAATCATTTTAAGATTTATTCTAATATTCTTAATATTTTTAATAATTACGCAATTGCCCACTCCTACACCTAAGTAAGATTGCGGTAGATCTAGAATCTCTCCATGAGAAAATTACAAAATATATCCGTATATTCTCGTCTATAGCCAGCTATTTCTTCATGCGAACAATATAAGTCGGCAGAATTACTGCAATTTTCTTGATTGGAGTAGATTGCAGCACGACTAAAAAACTGTAGTTTCACTCATGCCATATATATTCAATTTTCTGTACAACCAGTATTAGGGATAAAGTTATTATAAATTCGCTCCGAGTTTTATTGCTATTTTAAAAGATTTTATTCATCCCCGTTTTATAAATATATGAATCTTAAGTCGGTCGCTCTCTAGTCCACATATAACTGAAGTAAAGTCTTGCACCAGAGAAATCTATTGAACGCTGCTCTTTTTCGAGATAACTATTTAAGTAATTCTAGCCAGCACTGGCGCACTATTTTTTTAAGAGATAGAAAAAATAGGAACTATATTGAGTTCTAACATTGCTCGTGCAAGGATTGAAAAAACATTAAGCATTATCATTATTTCACAAATGATTAAAGAGAGTGAATAGTAAGTAGATTTCACGTAACGCTCCACTCTCAGATCGATCGCAAATGACCAACGATTGACCATCACCACAGCAGAGTTGACGAACCATTGAGAGTTGCTACCACCATTATGCCTACAGGATATCTGATGTCGATTATGAGATTTCATCTCGGATGGCGAGCGAATTCCGAGCAATCGGCAGTTCGCTGGGTGTGGTGGCTGCCAGTCTTTTGTCTAGTGGAAGCAGCCGTAACAATTTTTGGCGATCGAACTTGGAATTGGCAAAATGCGATCGTTGGTCTGCTATTTTTCCTAGTCATCTTGGCTGCGAATAAGGTAATAAATTACATTCCTTGGACGTTTTTTCGTTCTCAATGGTGGATCGAGCGCTATCGGATAAAAAGCGATCGCCCGTTACGAGATTTTGCCTTACTTCAGTTCAGTATTTTAGTTTTATTAGTCTGTGGTGCTACGGCAGTTGGTTGGTGTTTTCGACCATTCTTAGGTATTAAATATATTGCCAATAGCAGTGTAATTTTTCTACTTTTATTAATATCGTTAGCTTTTGTCAGCGTGGCGATCGCCTGTTGGACGACGTTACCGCAAGTTGCAGCAATTGATGCGGTGCGCCAACAAGCAGAAAGCCTATTTCTCAAAGCCTCAGAACGATACGATTTGGTCATGCAAGGGGCAAATGAAGGACTGTGGGACTGGAACCTCGAAAATCATGAAATTTACTTTTCTCAGCGCTGGAAAGCCATGCTAGGCTACGCAGATGATGAAATTGCTAGTACCTTAGATGAGTGGCGCGATCGGATTCATCCCGATGACAAAGCGCAATTTCAACTTGAGTTATCTCGGCATTTAGATGGTACGACTAGCCATTTTGAACGGGAACACCGGATTTTACATAAAGATGGAACGTATCGCTGGGTACTAAGTCGCGGTTTGGCAGTCAGGAACGAGGAAGGACAAGCTTACCGCATCGCTGGTTCTCAAACTGATATTACCGATCGCCATCGTGCCGAAGCTCAGTTAAGTCATGATGCCTTACACGATCGACTCACGGGCTTACCCAACAGAATTTTATTTCAAGAGCGCTTAGAACACGTCTTGCAATTGGCGAAACGTCACAACATTTTCTCCTTTGCAGTGCTATTCGTCGATCTCGATCGGTTTAAAACGATTAACGATAGCCTGGGACATTTGGTAGGCGATCGGCTATTGATGGGTATTGCCCAAAGACTCAAAGCATGTATCCGCAGCAGCGATACATTGGCACGATTAGGCGGAGATGAGTTTGCCATGCTGATTGAAGATGTGGACGACAAAGGTGACATTATTCACCTCGTCGAACGGATACAGCAAGAATTTAAGCTACCGTTCCACCTCAACGGACAAGAAATCTACGCTAATGCAAGTATCGGCGTGTTAATCGAGACGGCTGACTACGACTGTGCTGAAGACTTGCTACGAGATGCAGATATAGCCATGTATCGGGCAAAAGAACGGGGACGTGGGTGTTATGAGGTATTTGACATCACTATGCGCGATCGTGCTGTCGCCATGTTGCACCTAGAAACAGACTTGCGCAAGGCAATTATCAACCAAGAATTTCAACTCCACTACCAGCCAATCGTCGCACTACATAACAACCAAATTACCGGATTTGAAGCCTTAGTCCGCTGGCAGCATCCCGACAACGGCTTGATTCCGCCCATAGAATTTATCGGTGTTGCGGAAGAAACAGGACTGATTTTGCCATTAGGCATATGGGTGTTACAAGAAGCCTGCACTCAGATGCGTGCTTGGCACGAAGAATTTCCTTCCGATCCACCGCTATCAGTCAGTGTCAATGTTTCTGGTAAGCAATTTGCCCAAGTCGATTTAGTGGATAAAATTCGCCAAATTCTAGTAGAAACTAGTTTTGATCCGCATTGTTTAAAGCTCGAAATTACCGAAAGCACGATTGTCGAAGATTTAGCATCTGCTAAAGCCAAATTGATCCAGTTACAAGAGTTGGGCATTCAAGTTTCCATCGATGACTTTGGCACTGGTTATTCTTCTTTATCGTATTTAAGTCGCTTTCCGATCAATTTTTTGAAAATCGATCGCTCCTTCATTCAAGATATAGATACTAGCTCAGAGCGATTAGAAATTATTCGGGCGATCGTTTCCCTAGCCGATAGCTTGAAAATTGATGTCGTCGCCGAAGGAGTAGAAACCGCATCTCAACTCGCTCAACTCTGTTCCCTCCAACCTACATCTGGGCAAGAACACTTTGCTCAGGGCTACTTATTCTCCAAACCACTCAATCGCGATGCTGCCAAAAGTCTGATCGCCTCCGGTCGCGATTGTTATGCTTCTAAGTGAGCAGGGAGCAATTCAAAATTCACGTATTAATTCCGAATTCCGAATTCCGAATTCCGAATTCCGAATTCATTAAAACCATCCTTCCTGTTCCAATGTCTCGATCAATTGCAGTCCTCGCGGATCGCCGACACCGAGAATGGCGGCTCTAGCATCTTCTTTTACGCCTAAATCTTCATCTTCAGCAAAAGCTTGGATTAAGGCATCGACTGCCGTAGCATAGACGACGTTAGAAGGGAGTTCGCGACATAATTGACCTACCGACCAAGCGCAATTGCTCCTGACTGCTGCTACGGGGTCTTGCACCAAAGCTTCAATCAGGGGTGGCATGGCTCCGACTACTGCTTCATAACCGATTTCTGCCATTTGTGCTAAAGCGCTAGCAGCCCACAGCCGCACGGCGGAAATGTCGGTTCTCAAAGCTTCTGCTAAAGGTTTGAGGGAACGGCGATCGCGGCAGTTGCCTAATGCCCAGACAACTCCCTTACGCACGTAACCGTTCCAGTCTCGATTTAATTGTTGAATCAGTGCCTCTACCGCTTCTGGGCTGGGGTTGCGTCCGATCGCATAGGCAGCGCTGACTCTGACTAAAGGACAAGCATCTGTGAGTAAGCGAATTAAATGGGGCGTTGCCCGCTCATCTTCAATTTCACAGAAAGCTCGCGCTGCTAGCATCCTCTGCTGAGTTTGAGGATTTTCTAGCAGGGCAAGCATTTCATCTGGGTTAGGTTTTGCAGTCTCAGAATCAGCAGTTAAAGCACCTAGATGATCTAGGGGACTATCTAGCTGTACGGCTTCATCTAATATGCTAAGGTCGTCTTCGTCATACATGAGCGATCCGTTCACCGCGTTCTTTTGCCATCAATCAATGTGGCTTGGCGATCCAAATAGGTTAGCTACAATGATTTTACTCTGCTCGACACCCTACGGCTAACTCCTTTATGTTTTTATCTGCGATCGCACTTGCGTTTGCCGCTTGCAGATCGCGACAACACGCTCTACTACCTACCGCAATAAGTCAGAATTTTGATAGAAGATAATTAACGGTAGTTTAGGAATGGATATCAAAAACGGGTTTGTCGGTACTGTAGGCAATACACCCCTGATCCGGCTCAACCGCTTCAGTGAAGAGACTGGATGCGAAATTCTTGGTAAGGCAGAATTTCTCAATCCTGGGGGTTCGGTAAAAGACCGCGCCGCACTTTATATTATTAAGGATGCGGAAGAAAAAGGCATTCTCAAGCCTGGGGGTACGGTCGTGGAAGGGACAGCGGGAAATACTGGCATCGGACTTGCCCATATTTGTAATGCTAAGGGCTACAAAAGCTTAATTGTGATTCCCGATACCCAGTCGCAAGAAAAAATGGATGCGTTGAGGCTGTTGGGGGCTGAGGTGCGTCCTGTTCCTGCCGTACCATACAAAGACCCGAATAATTATGTCAGACTCTCCGGTAGAATTGCCGAGGAGATGGAAAATGCAATTTGGGCAAACCAGTTTGATAATTTAGCCAATAGAAGGGCGCATTACGAAACTACAGGTAAAGAAATCTGGGAACAAACAGACGGCAAAGTTGATGTGTGGGTAACGTCTACAGGTACGGGAGGTACGCTAGCAGGGGTAGCAATGTATCTGAAGGAAAAAAATCCTGCCATCAAGACAGTCTTAGCCGATCCGATGGGTAGTGCGCTTTACAGTTATATCAAAACAGGTGAAACCACAAGTGAAGGCAACTCCATTACAGAAGGTATCGGCAACAGTCGCGTAACTGCGAATATGGAAGGCGCACCGATTGACGATGCAATTCGCGTAACTGACGATGTAGCAGTAAAAATTGTCTACCGTCTGCTGCAAGAAGAGGGATTATTTCTCGGCGGTTCTACAGGAATTAATGTTGGTGCGGCGATCGCACTAGCCAAGCAATTAGGTCCAGGTCATACAATTGTGACAATTCTGTGCGATAGCGGTACGCGCTATCAATCGCGGTTATTTAATCGCACCTGGTTAGCGGAAAAGGGGCTGTCGCCAGCTTAAATCTTTTCACTCAGCCGTGTCTCGGAAGATCCCCCCAACCCCCCTTAAAAAGGGGGGCTATGAGGGATTTGCTTGAATTTTAATTAATTTTTGAACGCTCGCTAAAGCACGGTTTAGTTCGTGATTTTTTTGTTCTGGATGGGCGAGATAGGCTTGCTGTTCTTCTTCAATCATCTGTACATCTTGTAGTACTAATCCATCTAATAATTTTTGCGCCGAGCCGAATAAACTGTTTTTAACGAACTTCCTAAAAGCTACGGGTAATTTATGCAAGCGCCAGAAGGCATTGAGAGAAGTAAAATGAATTAAATAAGCGCGGGTTTTTAATTCGTTAATTGGACAAAATAAACAATAAATTTTAAAATCATTGCCTAATGTTGATGTCCAATTGGGGTAAATATAGCTCACGTCTAATGGTTCGGAATGAAGGCGACGTAAGGCAGGAAAAAATAATTGCGAGATCGACCAAATTTTATCAATTTTATAATAGCTTTGTGCTTGATAATGCGCGTCAACTCGTCCTTCATCTTCATAGATATCTTGCAATATTGGATCTGCCCAAGCTTGCCAGCTTTGATGTAAATGTCCGTGATACATATCCATCAAATTCTCAATTAAGTAAGAATAATGAGCGGCACATTCAATAATTGAAACAGTGGCAATATAGTTGAGATGATCCCACTCTGGTAAGCCTAGAGGTTGAAGTTGCGTAGCTAGATTGCGATCGCCAGGAAATAACCAAACAAAACCATCTTGTTCTCGAATTGGATAATGGCGAATTTTGCAATTCGGTAGTTTTTGATTTGTTGCTAAATAAGGAACGTCAACGCATTCACCATTTCCAGCAATGCGCCAGCCGTGATAAGCGCATTCTAAATTGTTATCAACAACTCGTCCGTGACTGAGTTTAACTTGACGGTGCGGACATCGATCTTCTAATGCATATACTTTCCCATCGTTGCCACGATAAATTGCGATCGCTTGATGCCAAAGAGTGACGGCTATAGGGTTAGTTGTAACTTCACGACTACGGGCGACTGCATACCAATGATTCGGATTAATTCCAGTTTGCCGAATATCACGCTGTTGTGAGGTTAGCGAGGGGTTTTGCATAGCTTTATATATTTTTGAACTAATAATTTTGGAATTGGTAGGGTGCGTTAAAGAACACACCCTGCTGTAATTAAATCTTCAACATTCCCTCTGGATTAACGGAGAAAAGCGATCGCCTTTGCAATCCTTCGCGGTGTAAAATCTCATTTGCTGCTAGCAATCCACTACTTACAGCCCTTTCCATTAATCCGCAAGGAAATGGCATTTTGACCCAATCACCTGCAAATATTAAATTAGGAATCTCCGTACTTGTCTCCGGTCGATCGCTATAGCTATTTGGTGGATAACCAGAGAAATTCTTTTGATTGACTAATTCCCGATGCAACATTTTTGCTTGCTGTAACTGCGGTACAATTTCATATAATTCTTGCTCGAATGTTGTCAATAAAGCTTGCTGATTGGGAAACTCTTTTTCTTTGTAACAATAGGCGTGTAACTCCACGACGCTACCACCCGTTTTATTTGCCCAATCAATATATGGTTCCTGAATGCGGTGATAAAGCGTAATGCTGTCGGTGAGTTGATAGCCAGATAAAGAGGTAAAATTGCTGTGTTGCCAATCAAAATCGCGATCGAACCAGAAGCGACAGACAGCGAAAGGATCGGCTATAGACAACTTTTCGACTTGCGATCGCACTTGCTGGCTAACTTCTCCCGCGACTAAGGTAAATAATTGTTGTACTCCTGGTACGTCGGTGGCGAAGATGTAGTAATCGGCTTGAATTGGTAATTGGTAGTTGGTAATTGGTAATTGGTAGTTGGTAGTTGGTAGTTGGTTGTTCAATGACTCCCGACTCCCGACTAGTTGCAATCGATCTTCTTGCTGTTTGACAACTTGAAAGCGGGGTAAATCTCTTTGTGCTGGTCCTTTCAATACTTTCCCTTGGCGATCGTATACTGCACCATGACAGGGACAGTGAAATTTGCCGTCTTCTGCGAGTTGTACCGTACAGCCTTGATGGGTACAGGTAAGAGAGATTGCTGCTTTATTTTCAGGAGAAACAGCATACATGCGATCGGCTGCACCGTAATATGAAATTTCTCCCTTGTCCCCCTTGTCCCCCTTGTCCCCCTTGTCTCCAACTCCCGTTACCCAAAACGGCGCATCCTCCCCTTCTCCTTGAGAATAGCTGAGGGATGAAATCTTGCCATTTTGAGTTTGAATTGCGGTGACGTTAGCACCCGTGACAATCTTGCCACCATTTCGCGCGATCGCACTCGCAATTGGTTGGACTAAACTCGTACCCATGTCGTAGCGCGTACCGTTAAAAGCCAGTCCTTCGGGATTGCCAAAAAAGTAAAAGTGGAAAAATTGCATTAATTCTCCCACACTCATCAAATCTGGGGCATTCAAGCTTGATTTGGCGAAGGGTAAAAAGTATAAATCGTATAATCCGTGCGGAAAACTCCGTTCTACCCACTCGGCTACGGAAAGATGATCTAGGCGTTGAAAGGTTTTTTGGGTTTGAAATCCGGTAATTGCCCGAAACACCTGCCAGTGTTCCCATTTTGTCAGGTTAATACCCCATTTGAGCCGATTAGGAGAGGCGATCGCTAAATCAACGATATTCCACGGAAAAGCTGAGTGACTGGGACGGAAGACTTCTGGCTGGTACTTCTCACCCCGATAAAGGACGGCGTAGGAATTTAAAGACCGAAAATTGTCCTGAATTTCCAGTTCTGCCACGATACTTTTGAGGTTGTAGTATTGAGGAAAGAAACCGTGGAAGCCGTGTTCCATCATAAAAGTTTCCCCTGCTGCTTCGACCTGCCAGCTGGCAATCTTACCACCCAGTTGTGGCGATCGCTCTAATAGCGTCACGGCAAATCCGCGCTGACTCAGTTCGTAGGCGCAAGCTAATCCAGCTAATCCTCCACCGACAACAACTACGCTTTTCGATTGAGTTAGCGATCGCGGTAGATCTAATCTATCTGGTTGGTGTACCGTAGGCTGTGGTTTTGAAAACCGAGTGTATCCCACAACTCCCCCGACAGCACCAATCCCACATAGCTTAAATAAAGTGCGTCGAGAAATTGGCTGTGAAAGCACGTCGTTTGATAATGGATTCAAGTTAACTCCTCACTCCCATCACGATGAAATATTGGCGAGAAACGCTGGCTGTCGCACAACGAATCTTAATTGAACTACTGCGTCGCCGTCGCAGCTTAATTTTTTGGAGTATTTTTCCCGTTTCTGTATTGTTACTTAACGGATTTATTTTGGCAGAACGAGCCAAGCTGTCAATAGACCAAGCTTTTAATATTGCTGCACCCTTAACGTTAGTAGGAGCAGCGTTGTTTTTCAGTTGTTTGGGTGGTACGGTTGCTACTATCGTTTCCGAACGAGAACAACAAACTCTCAAGCGTCTATTCATTTCTCCTCTAAGTGGCACTTCCTACTTTTTAGGAATTTTTCTCGCTCACAGTTGTATTGGCATAGGACAAGCTGTACTAATTTATACGATTTCTTCATTATTTTTTAATGCTAGTTTCAATGGCTCCTTGATTTTGGGCTGCTTAATTATTTTACTGAGTATAGCTGCATACGTAGGTTTAGGTTTTATTTTAGGCACGCAATTAGCCCGTCGTACGGAAGATGTAAATGCTTTAATCGCGGCTTTTGGCGTGCCGTTGTTGATGTTAGGCGGTGCTTTTATCCCTGCTTTTTTGTTTCCGAAACATTTACAACAAATTGCCAAGTTCAACCCGATTTATCACATGAATACAGCTTTTTTAAAAGTTTCTGCTAACGGAAGTGAGATGGCTGAAATTAGCGAGAATTTCTGGTTTTTAGTTGGCTTCACGGGATTGATGGTACTGGGAGGATGGTTATCTTATCGGCGAATGTTGGTGGTAGAGAGAAGATTGTGATCTAGTACTCTCGATCCCCCTAACCCCCTTTTTAAAGAGGAAATAAAGCCCTCTTTTTATGCAGATTGGAGAATATTTAATGCCTGTTCACTCTGGATTGGCGTTAAAAATTAAGAAAAAAAGAAAAATTGGTAGCTAATTCTGGCACTATCGGAGATAAATAGATGTGAACATACTCCTCGATAAATGACATTTACATATACTCGTACTATTCGCTTTCAGGATACTGATGCAGCTGGGGTTGTCTACTTTGCCAGCGTTCTATCTATATGCCATGAAGCTTACGAAGAGTCTTTAGCAGCATCAGGAATTAACATCCAAGCGTTTTTCAGTAAATCTTCGGTTGCTATTCCCATCGTTCATGCTAGTGCAGATTTTTTCCGTCCGATGTTTTGTGGCGATAAAATCTTAGTCGAACTCACGCCAAAATATATGGGCGATGATTATTTTGAGGTAACGTATAAAATGGTTGACGCAGGCGATCGCGAAGTTGCCAAAGTCTTGACAGAACACGTTTGTATCGATCCTGAAAGCAGAACCAGACAACAATTACCTAGCGAGATCGTCCAGTGGTTTCAACAGTGGGTAGATTAGACAAATCTCGATCGCGATTTTCTTGAGTCAAAATCGCGATCGCTTGTAATTGTTCTCGGTTGAGTTTGCCTTGCGCGTTACGAGGTAGCTTTTGAGCGCTAATCCAATATTTAGGTATTTTAAACTTAGATAAACTATTGGCGATCGCGGCTTTAATTTCTCTTGCAGAAACCGACTGAGATTTAGGAACGTAAATTGCCGTGACGACTTCTCCCCAAACGCGATCGCAAAGTCCAATTACAACAATATCATCAACTAATTGAGTTGCTCTAATCGCAGCTTCAACTTCACAAGGATATACGTTTTCGCCTCCTGTAATAATCTTATGACTGTTGCGACCGACAATATTTAAATAGCCGCGATCGTCTATATAACCTAGATCGTCTACCTGAATCTCTACTTGTTCTAACAAATCTGGATAGTAGCCTAAAGCTAAAGACTTAGCTTGAATGCAAATCGTACCAACTTCATTGGAATTTAAGATTTCATGTTTAGAATTAATAATTCTAATTTGCGCGTGAGGTAAAACTCGACCGCAACTGTTATATCCTTGAAGAAAATCTTCTGGCTTGAGGGTAGCAATTTGTGATGCCGTTTCTGTCATTCCATAAGTAGGTGCTAGTCTAACTTTAGAATCTCTGGCTCGATTTAAAAGTTCTTGCCAAGCAGGCGCGCCACCTAATAATACTGTTTGAAATTGTGCCAACCAATCGACTAAATTGGGAATCTGTAATAAACGCTGAAGTTGAGTTGGAACCAAAGAAATAAAAAAATCTTCAGGATCGAGATCGGGTATAACTCCAGATTCTATAGTTTTAAAAGGAAAAATTGCTAATTTACCGCCAGAAGTTAGCGATCGCATAAATTGCATTAAGCCACTAACATGATATAGGGGTAAAACACAAAAAGAATTAATCTGCTGACTTTGAAAGTATGTTTGAAAGCCTCGAACGGAGGCACTTAAGGTATCCCACGTATGAATGGCAAAACGAATTTTACCCGACGATCCACCCGTGGGAATCATGATAGATGAATTCGGAATTCGGAATTCGGAATTCGGAATTATCGCTGTTATTTTTTGATTTTGGACTTCTCCCCAAATAATATCTGGTTGTATAATATCAAAAACCTGCTGCCATTCTCCTTCTTCCCAAAAGGGATTGCAAAGAAATATGGAACAATCTACACTACAGGCAGCGATAAATCCAGCTAAAAATCGAATTGGTTTGCTTTCAGCTAAAATAATTCTAGGCGAATTCTGCTGAGAAGATTGCTCGATAATTTCTAAATAAAATTGCTCTGCTAGTTCGACAAGTTCGCCACTATCGCCACCAATTAACCAATGGCGATCGCCAGATTTTTTTATAGCTTCTAACAAGCTTGCCATAATTGTTCTAGCCAAGTTTGTTCATTTTCCTCTAACCAGTGATGTACGCCAAATCCAACTGCGCGACGATTTAGAGATAGTTCTGCTGCTAGTTTTAAAGCTGCTTGTTTACCGACAATAGTTTCAAATACGGAAGAGAATACCGCATCAATTTTGTGTTCTTGACAGAACTTTCGCAAACGACTTGGCGAACCAGCAATACTGGGTTTAATCGTAAAAATTCCTCGCCATCCCTGCTGATAGCAAGTTTCTAATTGAGTCAGATTAGCTACAGATTCATCCAGCGCGATCGCGGTAGCATAGTAGCAACTCAATTCTTGCATTTCAGTCAAATTCTCTCTAGCAAGCGGCTGTTCGATATATTCAATTTCTACACCTACTCCCGTTGCCATAACGCGATCGCAGGTATAAAGCCACAAATTTGCCTCATCATAACTCAGTCCCCCATTGGCATCTAATCGCAGTTTTACTCTCTCTGGCAATACTTCAGTTAAGTGGTGAAAAATAGCCAATTCCTCAGCAATCAGATAAACTCCAATTTTCCATTTAAAGGTGCTATAACCGTCTTTTGCTAAACTTTGCCAGGTTGATAAGGCAGCTTTACCAGCAGGAAGTAAAGCACTGTAGGGAAGGGATGTTGTAGGAGCGATTTGTACGTTCTTACAACAATTAATATCTTCCCATGCTGATTCAAATCCAAACTGACAAGCGGGAAGGCGATCGGGAATCGAAAAAATAATTTCCTCAGAAATTTCTTTTGGTAACTGGCGACAAAAATCTAACGCTTGTTCTACTGTTTCCGAGCCAAACCAACTAATAGGCGCAATCTCACCATATCCCACATTTGAATTGCTAGTCAATCGAATTATAATCCCATCTCGCACGTCCCAAACGCCATGATTTGTTTGTAGAGGTGGTTTAAATCGTCGTCGATAAGGACGAAAATCGAATTGAGTCATGGGAATCTTCTCTAGCCACCAGCCACTAGCCACCAGCCACTAATAACTGACACCTATAACATAAATCCCAATCCTAACAGTAATCCGCAGACAAAATGCAACCCTACGGCAATAAACTTACAATTGCTTACTTTTTCTGGTTGGTCATGATATTGTAGAACGTGCCGACACAACTTAATTGCAAAGGGTAAGCTTAACCAACTTAGTAAAGTCCACGTTGGAAATATATTTAAAACTGTTAATAAACTGGTTAAGGTGTAAATACTGCCACAAATCCAGGGTAATAAATTAGCAGATAAAGCCGTACCCAAACGGACAATAGGCGATCGCTTTCCGGCAGCGAGATCGTCCTTGATTTGGTGAAAATGAGAACAGAACAAAATTAAGCTAGTGACAGTTCCGACAATAATTGAAGCAGCTAAGTTTGTGGTTGACCAAGATTGAGTTTGACTATAGTAAGCTGCTGAAACTGCAAGCGGACCATAAGCCACAAAGCACAGAATTTCCCCTAACCCGTGATATCCTAAGCGAAAAGGTGGTCCCTGATAAGCGTAGCCGATCGCGCAGCACGCGAGGATAATGCCGATTATAGTTAAGTCTCGTTGCCACCAGGCGATCGCTAAAATACCCAATAAACCCAAAATCAAAAACAGATTCCCAATCCAGAAAATGAGACGTTTGTTTCCAGTTAAATTCACCAAAGAGTGAGCTTTATTTTTATCGATTCCCGTTTCAGAATCGAAAACATCATTGCTGATATTACTCCAAGCTACAATACAGATAGCAGCAGTGAGAAAAGTCGAAAATACGCCTGCATTCAAATTTTTTGTTTGCGCAACTGCTACCGCAGTTCCTACCCAAATTGGAATAATGGCAACGCTGTACATTGGTGGTTTAATTGCTGCCATCCACAATTTCGATTTAGGTTGAGAATTAGAATATGTAATCAGCTTTGTTGTCATTTTAAAGGGTGATTGGTAATTGGTAGTTGGTAATGGGTAATGGGAGTTGGCAGTTGGTTGATAGTGAGTGGCTAGTGGAACCAGACTCAATTCTTATCACTAGCCACTAGCCACTAGCCACTAGTCACTGATAACTGATAACTGACAACTGATAACCGTCCCCATTTCTTGTACTATAGGGATCGGTGCATTTGCGGCATGAGAGTAGCTGTCATTCCCATGCTGTCTGCGTTCTAGCGGTTTTCTCTCGCTCTGGACTTCGTCCCGCTTTGCTAACACTCCTTGCTCCTCGCTCCTCGTATGCAAACCGATCGCCTGTAGCCATCCCATCACGATTTAATAATCTTTAGGAACAGAAGTTAAAAAAAATTTACAGTTAAAAAAAATTTACTAAACTTGGATGCAAAAATAGTTTACTTTAACATTCATGCTCCTTTTACCGCGCCCTGCCAACTACCACTTAAACTGCCAGAAGCTATACCAGTTTCTTGTAGCTTCGCAAAAAAACTGCGATCGAAATTGTTCTCAAATCGTCAGCATTTCTCTGGAGATCGATTCGATCGATCCGCTGGCTTTACTAGAAAAACTAGCTCGACCCCATCAATTAAATTTCTATTTCGAGAATAAAAGCAAAGGAGAGGCAATCGCTGCTATTGATGCTGTAGCACAGTTACAATTGGCAGGTGCAAATCGTTTTCATCTGACTCAAAAGTTTATTCGCTCTTGTTTAAAAGAAACAGATATTTTTGATTCTTCTAACCATACTTTTGCTAAACCATATTTCTTTTGTAGCTTCAGTTTTTTCTCGGAGGCTACAGCAGATTATCCCTTTCCAGTTGCTACAGTATTTCTACCCCGCTGGCAAATTGCTAGACAAGGCGATCGCTGCGTATTAGTTGCTAACTTGTCAATTGAAGCAGATACAAATATAGATGTATTCATTCAACAATTATGGCGTAAGATTCATGAGATTACCTCAATAGAACAGCCAGAAAACGAAGGAAATCATTTTCAACGAGAATTCAGTCAAGTTGATGTCAGTAGTATCGATCGCTTTAAACAAGCAGTTATTGACTGTTCGGAATTAATTTACGAGCAACAACTGAGTAAAGTTGTCCTGGCTCATGCAATTGACGTGCAGGCAAATACAAACTTTAACTTATTTAAGTGTCTCAACCGCTTGCGACAAATGCATCCCGATTGTTACGTGTTTTCTACTCATAATGGGAAAGGACAAAACTTTATCGGCGCAAGTCCCGAACGATTAATTAGCATTCGCGATCGCCAACTATTTACCGATGCTTTAGCTGGTTCAATTTCGCGAGGAAAAACAACGGCGGAAGATACAGTATTAGCCAATCAATTATTGCAGAGTGAAAAAGAAAGGCACGAACATCGAGTTGTGATTGACTTTATTACGCAAAGTTTGCAAGAACTCGGTATTGCTCCACAATTATTATCGCCTCGGTTACGGCGACTAGCAAATATTCAACATTTATGGACACCAATTCAAGCTAAAGTTCCGATTGATGTTCATCCATTAGAAATTGTTGCCGCTTTACATCCAACTCCAGCAGTAGGAGGAGTTAGCAGACAACTCGCTTGCAAAAAAATTCGCACCTACGAAAAGTTTGAAAGAGGTTTGTATGCTGCACCTTTAGGCTGGGTAAATCATCAAGGAGATAGCGAATTTATTGTGGGAATTCGTTCGGCTTTAATTGATGGCGATCGCGCTAGGTTGTATGCTGGTGCTGGAATTGTTGCTGGCTCTAATCCCGATCGAGAAATTGCCGAAGTCAGGTTGAAATTACAGGCATTACTGAAGGCTTTGATCTGAAGAGAGACAAGGGGGACAAGGGGGACAAGGGAGACAAGGGGGAACTCGGGGACCCCACGACCGAAGGGAGTGGGGATTAGGGGGCGAAGGGAGACAAGGGAGACAAGGGAGACAAGGGGGACAAGGGAGACAAGGGGGATTTATTCACCGATAGTCCATTGGGCTGAGTTATTAATCATGTTTACTAAACCGCATAATACCTTGTTGTAAGTACTGTAAATTTCTCTCGCTTGGTTTATTTCTATGTAGCCGCATTTGACGGCAAATTTTATCCAAACTTGAGTTTCAGAAGCTTCCGCCTCACAATCGTTTAACTTGGCAATAAAAGCAGCCTTATATCTACGTTTTCTCCAAGCCTCTGCTAAATTGGCACATACAGAGCGTGATGAACGACGGATTTGGTCAGTTAACGAATATCTCTCTTCAATAGGAAACTTTTTAGTGAGTTCGTATATTGTCATTGCTGTATCGAATGCTAACTCAAATATTGCTAAATCTTCATGGCTCTTAAAAGACTTTTTCTTCACAAACAAACATTTTTATCCCACTTCACAATCTATTATTCCCAACAATCCCCCTTGTCCCCCTTGTCTCCCTTGTCTCCCTTGTCCTTTTCTCTAACTCCCTTACTCCTCACCCCTAGTTAAGGTATCCATCTGGGACGAAAGCCAGGTAAGGGCAACTGTTCGGGACGCAATTGGTTGGTGAGATCGGCATTTATAGTTTCAGGAAGTGGGAGTAGCCATAAATGACTGGTGGCGATCGCCTGTCCTTGCTCGGTACGGGGTAAAGTTGGAGATGGGTTAGCATTGGCTGCTGTCACGACTTGATCGAATAGCAAACCCAAGCCATCGGGAGCTAAACTCATCTGAATATCTCTCTGATTGGGTAGCACGACTAGAGGCGTTTGTTTTCCGGTTTTGAGATTGATCGCGCTTAAATACGGCTGTTCCTCATAAGTATTTCCCTGCATCAACTGTGTCAGCAAGCAGTAGAGAATTCCGGCACGCGGATCGAACTGAGCGCTGAGAATAGAACCAGTCGTGCGTAATAATTCTCTTTGTACGCCTTGGTTTGTGACTAAAAATAGCGATCGCGTGTAATCGGAATTAAATCGCACCATTGCCCCTTGCGTACCATCGGGGGCAAAATCCAGTACCATACCAAATTGAGGCAGAAATTCTAAGGGTTTTTTTGCATCAGCTTGTAAAGGTAAAATTGCGACTCCTTGTCCTTGGGCAACTGCTACTGTTTGACTATCAGGAGTAATTAAAAAGTCTCCTCCTGGTTCCGTTTCCATTTCCTGCGGCGGAGAATTGGGACGGACGATCCAAAAACCAAATCGATCGGATTGACGCTGGCTGACACGCTGCACCAATATAGTGTTGCCATCGGGAGACAAGTCAAATTTGAGATTTTGATAGTCTTTGTTATCTAAAATTAGGTCAATTTTGCCTGGAGACGGGACTTGTTGATGATTCAAGAAAGAAAACCAGTGAGTCCGATCTGGTTGAGGGGTAGAAATTCCAGTTGTGACAGTATAAATCTGGGCAGAAAGTAACCCTTGGGGATTGTGATTTTGGCGATTTTGGCGATCGCTAGCAGAAAAGAGAATTTTGTCACCATGAGGATAAAGCTTATAATCAACGACTGCCAGATTTTTCGGCGTGAGGATCGTTTTCTTTTGCTGGGTGAAATTGTAAAGGACGAGCCTGCCTTGTTCCTCTCCTTCTACACCGAGATAGACAAAAGCGCGATCGCGGGTACTAAAAGTTGCCTCAAAAGGTTGTAGCAGCCGCCTCAAATCTGTTTCAGGCGTAAACTTATCTCTGGCAAAGCGTAACTGCACGCGATACGTCGCGCCATAGGGTGCTGGTTCTAGCAAAGTATACGCTAACCGTCGTCCTGCCCAACTAACTTTACCTGGTAGTGGCGGATCGATTTGTAAGTTTGCCTCGACGCTATTGGTATTCATCGGACGGCTAAACGTGAGGCTAAAAGAGCGATCGCTAGCACCAATCTGTCTAGCTTGCCAACTAAAATCTCTCACTTTGGGTGCAACTATATCCCCGCGCCACACCAACAGTCCAATGAGCAGACTGAGAACGAAGATCAGGGCGATCGCCACGCGATCGATGGGTTGGAACCAAGACTTAGTAGCTGACATCTTAAATTGGTTGTTGATTGTGAGGGAGTAGATAGTGGCTGGTGGCTAGTAGCTAGTTTCTTGTTTCGGTCTAGTCACCAGTCCCTAGCCACTAGTCACCGAGTGCTGATTTTTTGTAGTCAATATAACAAATGACCAATGACGAATGACCAATGACGAATGACTCTTCAGGTAGAGGTTGGAGATCGGCTGGAGATTGCAAATAGAGAATAGGTGTGGACGAAGCAGATGTACTAGTCAAATGCGATCGCCACACCTTTAACAATCGCTTAACAAACACCCGCGATCTGTCAGTCACTTGACGGCATGAGTGAGGGTGTGAGGAATACATAAGCATTACAAAACAAGGAAGTTTAATAGCAATGCAACGCAAAATTATCACTGCTGCTCTTGTGGCAGTCGGGTTGTTTGTCTCTTTAGAATACAAAACCTTAGCACAATCAAGTCAATCCCCAACTCAATCTTCTCCTGGAACTACGACGCAGCCTGTTCCTGATGCAACTCGCTCTACACCTGGTGCAACTGAGTCGAATCCCAGCATAAACCAACCTAATCGCGATTCAACTCAGACTCAACCCAGCACAACCGGGCAAAATCAGCAACTCAGTACTCAAGATCGGCAGTTTATTACTGAAGCAGCCCAAGGGGGAATGGCGGAAGTCCAACTCGGAAAACTTGCCTTGCAACGCGCCTCTAGCCAAGAGGTAAAAGATTATGCTCAGCACATGATTGACGAGCATACTAAAGTTAATCAAGAGCTAATGGCTTTGGCACAACAAAAAGGTGTAACTCCACCAAAAACCATCGGTCAAAAAAATGAAGCTGTACGGGCAAAGCTATCGAAGCTTTCTGGCAGCGCTTTTGATAAGGCATATATGAACGAGGCAGGAGTTAAAGCCCACGCTCAGCAAGAAGCTTTATTCAGCCAGCAGGCGAAACAAGGTCAAGATCCAGATCTAAAAGCTTTTGCTGCTAAAGTCTTACCCACAGTACAAGAGCATTTGCAACAGGCACAAAAACAAACGGGTAATAGTGCTACTAAAAAATAAGTGAGTCGTAGGGGCGGGTGCGCGCAAGCAGATTTACGGCTGTAACCACAAGTCTTTGTCCAAAACCCGCCCGTACAGATAGAGACATTACATATAACGTCTCTACATTAATCGTTTCTTCTTACACTAGTTGCTCAGCATTTGGTCTGTATATTCAATATAACTTTCTGCGGTTTGGATTTGTGCTGTGGCTTCAGGTAGAAGAAAACTCAGTTCTTCTACCAATTTTTCTTTTTCTTCTAGAGATAGTTTTTGATCGATTTGAGCTTGGCTCAAATTATCTCTGTAATTATGGAGAAAAGTATCGAGATTTGCAAAAAATACATCTACTCTTTGCTGAAAATCTTTATCTAGATATTTCTCGATTTCCAAATTAATATTATCAATACTGCCTTCAATCGATTGATTTACTTTGGCAATTAGCGTATTTAAAGATACAGTATAGTAATCTTCAATCACTCGCGGTCGTCGGATCTGAACTTTGACTTCTACGGGAACTATCCACAACCAATGCCACCACTGACGCTGATTTCTTAATACTTCCACATTACCGCGATCGACAAATCGACTTTGCCTTTTAACTGGAGGTCTGACAAAACCCATTGTCTCAAAAGACTCCCACTGCATTGTCGGCAGAGATAAATCTAAGTTGAAAGCTTCATTTAATCGCTGACAAGCTCCTTCAATAATTGGCTTTGTTTCTTGTTCTAGAAGATCTAATAGGCTTTGACGCGCCTGTTCGATTTCTTGACTCGTGCGATCGCGAACGCTGCTTAATAAACTATCTGCCCTCTGTTTAACATAAGTGACTGCCTGATCGACAAACTCTTCTGCTACTTCCGGACTCTCAAATTCAAATAAACCAGAAGTTTTAAACTCAACTTGCGATTTAAGGCGTGACGATACCCACTTAGGAAAAAGTTCAAAGTCACCAATATTAGTTAAGAAAAGTTCCCGCGCTCTCATGTCCATCTTTTTAATTAAGTCAGCCCGTTGGTACTCTTCTTTGGCAAAGAAAATTTCTAAATTCACAGTTGCTTCTTTTTTCAGCACTTGTAACAGTTCGTGGAGATTTTGATGCAGTTGAGATTTGATCGAATCGACATCCTTGAGGCGGCTGCGACACAATTCAAGGCGATGCAAATCGGCTTCTAGCGCATATAACTCTAACTGCAATTTCTCTGCGTCTTGACAAATGGCACTACTGCGGAGCTTGACTTCATCCCTTAGCTGTACCAAACGACTGCGACCGAGATTAAGGGCAGATTTCAAACACTTAGGTGCAGCGCGTTCCATCAATGCTTTTACAGCTTTTTCTAAAAATGGCTCAAATCCAGACTTATTCCATAATTTTTGAGCTTTTTTCCGAATTTCTTCCGAGGTAACTTCTGCTAGTTCTTCTTCCCAATCAATCCCGAAGACTTCTTGAGCTAATACCCGTGCTGCGGGGATCTCACTCAGAGTAAGCTCGGGGTGCTGCTCTAGTTCGTGGGTAAAGTGAGCGGCAGAAAATGCCCTTCTAGCTGAGACTTCAAATACTTGGTTTGTATCGTCATTGCCAATGCCAAATTCAGCTGCAATAAATTGGCGCAGCTGTTCTGATGTCATGTCGCCTTCGCGCCGTTGATCGACTTTGTTTACTAAAATGTACAGGTTATCTTTACCCCGTAGATCGATAACTCTTTGTACGTCCCGTTTGACCTGTTCGGCGGCTTCTGTTTTCAACTGAGTGAAGTCTAGTACGATCAATACCATCGAACTTTGCTTGAGTTGTTCGGCGACTACTGTAGCAAGCTTGAGGTTTTCTCCCGCTTCGTTGGGTCCAGGGGTATCGACAATAACCAAATTGCCTAACAGATCTGGCTTATTATTAGCTGTATCCGCTGGAGATAGGCGGCGCGATCGCCCCATTGGAACCTGAATGCAGGGAACTTCTGTAAGCTTTCCCAAGGGGTCTGTAGATGGGTCAATGGTATTGCAAAGGCGAACGATATCGTTCAAACTCATCAATACCTGAATAATTTCCTCTCGTCCAGAGGTTATTTCTTGCAACTGTAGACTTGTGGGGTCTTGAATTTTGGGCAGCAAATCTTGTAAATGAGGATATTGCGCGATCTTGTCTTGGATGCGCTGCATTCCCAAAGTTTGAATCTTTGTTTGTAAAGCCTGAAGCGTCTGTTGATAAACAGAAATAATTTCGGGACTCAGGGTTAAGGTTGGCTGAGTCAAATCCGAGTTAAAAATAATTTGTGTTGGTAGGGTTGTCATTGCTGCATTGCGACTAGGGAGAATTTCCTGTCCGGCAATGGCGTTGATAATTGTAGACTTACCAGCCTTCATCGGCGCAACGATCGCCATCATTAGCTCTAATTTTTCCACATTGTGAGATACACTCAAGACCTCTTGCTGAAAGTCTTTGTACTTATCGCTAGAACTATCAGTGCTGAGAGCGCTGGCGGCGTTATCCATCAGAAAACTAATTTCCTTGAATAAAGCGATCGCTTCTTGTTGCAAATTTTGTACGTTAGGCTGAGGCGCTGGAACAATCATTGCCTGTTATCTCGCAAAATGGTAAGTCCACTTGCGTTGATTTTGGCTTAACAATTTTATAATCACTTCAGTAAATATACGAATTGCGCGATCGCGCCTTTTTTGATACGCAAAATGTAAGAAGGGACGCACAGCTGTGCGTCCCTTCTTATCTATGTTCTAAATGATAGTTTTACTAACTACTCATTTCCCCTACAATTCTCATTGTCTCGACACTGACAGTACAAACTCTTTGCAGTAACGCGATCGCTTGCTCTTTATAATTGGCAAAGCGATAAGTATGAAATCTGGCAGCTACAGTTGCATCTTTAGGTTTCTTCTCTTTATATTGCTCTAACACCCACTCTAAAGCTGAGTGGTTTCCTAACATATATTCCCAAGCAGATGTAGGAATGCCTTCTAAGGTTGTCACCGTATCTATAATAATTCTGCCTCGATCGCGATCTGCTTTCAGTTTCACCTTCATAGCGCTGCATGTTGGGAGATCGATGCGCTGGAGAGGGTAGAGTGCTACAGTTTCATAACGAATATGTAATTTCAACAACTGTTGACCCCAATTCACCCACTGCCAAAAGTTATTGTAGAAAGGTAGGCGAGGAAAGTCTCTGTTTAAATTCTGCTGATATTTTGCGCGATAAGCCGGATAGTGTAGAACGGCATAGGTATAGTGAAAAATATCCAATTTGGTAATTGTAGAGATGTTAGATGTAACGTCTCTACAATAATAATTTTGAAATTGTTCTAGTCCCCAATCTGTAATATTATCAACGCGATCGCCATTTTCATCGTAGCAATATAAAGGAAGGCATTGCGAATCACCGATCAGATGATAATCTGGAATGCGATCGCTAGCTAAAGTCATGAATGATTTAGTCGAACCAGGTGCAGTAAAACCAATCAGCAAATTTTGACAGTTCCGATCAAATACTTGCCCTAGTTGATATTGCATCTCATTTACCTCTGGACTAAAATACAATTTTTTAGTCACAAATGGTCTATACAAACAGTCTCGAATATTGTTAGTTTTAAATTGATAGCTTATTCCTCGATTTAGATACCGTTTTAATCTCCTCGTCCATTTGATAGTGCGATCGAGATTTTCCCGTGTGTTTCGGTTATCAACTGCTTGATTATAAATACCAATGAAGTACCTAACTTTTGATTCTAGCGCCGTTTCTGATTCGGCATAAACCCATTCATCTCTAGCAGTAATAACCCCAAGGGTAAACAATTTAAAGATTGCTCTTGCTTCTCGTCGATCTTTACTAAACTTAGTGTCGCGATCTGCAACAGGTATGAGAGTATAAAAATCATTATCTACTCGATTGAGCCAATTATTATTTGCATCTGGTACGATCTGCTCGAATTGAATTTCTAAAAACTTGCGTTCGGCTAGATAAATATTTTTCTCTTTTGTAGTAGCATAGTCAGGGAGAGCGTGGTAATAAATTTGACAATTGCGATCGCCTTCTTTTCTAACTAGAAAATAGACGGCAATTCCCACACGAATTTTATCATTAAATATATTACCTCCTTCTCGATGCCTGCGATCGCCACTCGTTCGAGCGTTTCCTTTAAGATTAATAATATAAATTTCGTTGAATTCTTCAGTAATAACTTTTCTTAAACCATCGTAAGTCCGAGCATCAATAAAAGAATTATTAGAAACAAAAGCGATAATACCATTTTTACCCAAGCGATCGGATGCCCAACGCAGAAATCTAGCGTATAGATCGTATGCTTTTGTTTTCCGCGCTTGGCTATTTCTAATATAAGTCTCTTTCACGCGGCGATCGATCGTGGGATAACTAATGTTGCGATCGCTATGATATGGAGGATTGCCAATAATTACAGAAATGGTGCGATTATTTTGGCGTTGAATGCGTTCGTTGTTTTCTATATTTAAGCTAAATAAATCTTCCTGTTTACCTTCTTCAAAAAAGGCGTGTTCTAGAGTATCGACAAAACAAATGTTTTTAAATTCTTCATATCTACTCATTTTTTGCTTGTAAGTAAATTCAATGTTCAGATTAGCTATGTGATAAGGTAAGAGTGCAATCTCGTTACAAAAAATTTCGTTTTTATACTTATATGTCAGTTTGTTTTTTGGTAAATATTCAATTAGTTCAGTGATAAACGTTCCCGTACCAGTTGCAGGATCGAGAATTTCAATATTTTTTGAAGCTAATTTCTTGTGGAAATGTTGTTCTAGTAAATAATCTACGCTTTCGATGATAAAGCGAACCACCTCATTCGGTGTATAAACAATCCCCAAGCGATCGGCTGCTTGAGGATTATATGCTTGATAAAAGTTTTCATAAATAGCTTTTAAAAACTTTTGTTTTTCAGAATGGTTGTAGATATTAGTAGCAGTTTTTCTAATCACACCATAGTAACGTTCGATAGTACTCAGTAAATTGTTTTTTGTACTACTAGTAAAAAAAGTATTTAAAGCTCGTTGTAATTCGCGAGCAATATTATTTTCCCGATAATATTGAGATTCATTAAATATATTGCTAAAAATATCTTCTGTTAAAATATGCTGAATCATCATTTCCCGAATATCTAATAAAGTAATTTCAGGATTAATTGATTCTTTGCAAATTTCCCAAATTTGATATTTTGCTCTTTGAAATTCTGGATTTCTAGCGCTTTGTTGTTCCAACATGTCTCTTAATGTATTGAGAATTGTTGGTAAGTCTTGCTTGAATGTCTCAATAGCAGCGCGAAAATCTCTGACTTCTGGAGGAACATAGTTGAGAAAACGATTGAGAATTTGCTCTAGTGCGTCTCCATCTTGCATGGAAACGCGCATAACTTCAGTTCCAGCTTGAATTAAAACTGCTGTTTGCGAGTCTTCAAATAAAATATTGCTATCTGGGTAACCTTGGGATAGTTTATTTTCAATTGCTCGATCTAAATTATTAGCCTCTCTATTCCAATAACCCCAATTTAGGCGTAAAGTATCTTTAACTGTACCGTTAGGGTAAATAACTCTACCAATTTTAGTTTGATAATCTAGTTCTGGGATTAACTGAAAATCTTTACTCTTGCAGTATTCATCTAGTAGTTCTTGAAACGCAATCCGTAAAGAATCTGTCTGAAACGTTCCTTCAGAGCGGATAATTCTTGCTCTTTCTACTTGATATTGACTAATTAGAACTTTTGACACAAAGCCAAAGACTTTAATAGAACTCGTTGAGTTCAAGTCTGGCTCAGGCAAAATTCAAGCGCTTCAGTGAAATTTAGGGTTTCTTATTTTCAGCGCTTCTACAGATTTTTTATTGAATTTTTACGAGGGATTATTGTTATTTTTATGATGGAATTTTGCTGAAATATCGAATTTGGAAAAAATGTATATCTGCTATTAATAACTTTATAAAAGCAAGATTAGATATATAAAAAATTTAAAAAGTATGATGTGGAAAGTGTGAAGCCGAGTTTTTAGTTCGTCCAAATTTTGAGGGTATTGGTAATATATAGTGAAATGAAATTGCGTGTATGAAACTGGTAGGGGCGCACAGCTGTGCGCCCCTGCAAATTATGTATTTCATGCGATTTGAAAACGGTTATGAAATCCCCCTAAATCCCCCTTCAAAAGGAGGACTTGAAGATCCCCCTAAATCCCCCTTCAAAAGGGGGACTTTGAGAATTCTTTTAACCACCGATTCCTAAGCGTCCTGCTAATGCGGGTGTGAGGGGTAGGAGGGTAGCTATCATCAAAAACAGTGCTAATAAACCTAAAGCTGCTCTAGCATCATTCGGTTCTGTTAACTCGTTCAGGCTAGGGCGTTCTAAATCTCGTTGCAAGAAAAGGATAACAACTGCCCAGTATAAAGCTAACGGATTAGCTAAAGATGCGATCGCCAAAACGATTACTGTGGCAAAAGTCGTGCGTCCGGCGGTTTTACGCCCGTAAATTGCTTGTACGACTCGCCCACCATCTAACTGTCCGGCTGGCATCAGATTCAGCGCTGTAATTACCAACCCCAACCAGCCAATAATTGTCAGCGGGTGAACGTCTACCAAAGCTTGGTTGACGGCAGAACCCAAAACGACTTTAGATAAAGCTCCGACTAAAATTGAGCCTTGAAAAAATTGCGACGGTACTTGATACATACTGCCAGGATGCGAGAGGATTAGACCCGCAAACAGCATCAGTAAGGAAACAACACCCCCAGCCACGGGACCAGCAATAGCAATATCAAATAAGGCTGTGCGGTTGGGTAGTAGCGATTCAATCCGCGTAATTGCTCCAAATGCTCCAATTTGCAGCGTTGGCAGGAAGAAGGGAGGACTGAGGCGAACTTGGTAGCGCTGGGCTAACACCCGATGTCCGATTTCGTGGGCGGCTAAAACAGCTAGAATTCCCAATGCAATTGGTAAAGCTTCGGGGAAACGACCTGGAGTTGTAAAGAAGTCGAATCCTTGCAGAATACCAGCAGTTTCTAAACTTGTGGCAATGGTAGCAAGAAACAGGACTAGCGCGAAAATCTTTTGTCCTACGGTTGAGGGGCGGGGGTCGTTGCGGCTAGGAAGGACGATGACGACTGGTCTACCATCGACATTTTCCACTAAAAATAAGCGATAACGGGGTTTCTCTGGAGCCGTTTCGCTGACTCCCATGCGTTCTTGCAAAGTTGTGTTGAGGCGATTGTAAACTGCTTCTGGTTCTCCGCGTAGGTTGCCTTTGAAAATTACGCCATCTTGATAGGGAATTGACTCTGTGGCAAAAAATGTGTCGATGCCAAAAATACCGCGAATGGTAGTCAGGTCTTCATCTGGGATGGGCATCACCTCCGGTTTGTTCAGTATTTCTACTGCCTTGACCGAACCATCATCTGCTGCATTTGGTTCTGGAGTTGTCGAGTTACCTGCTAGTTTTTCTGTAGCTTTGGCGCGGAGAATGGCATCTTGTCCAGCGGCGCGGAGACGGTTGCCGAGAAAGACATATATAGCTGTCGAAGCGACGATTAACAGCAACACTCCCGCCAAATTGAGATAAATTCCAGTGGCGAATAAGCCAAAGAATAGCAGCCAGGGAGAGATCAGCACTACTGACTGTAACCAGGCGAGGATACCGAGTTTGCCAAATTTCCTTGCCCTGATAAAGCCCCAACTCAAGATACCGAGTGCAACCAAGACAACGGTGAGGATGATGGGGGTTTCTGATGCCGTAGTAAACATTGTGAATTGCGATCGCAGCTAGGGAGCAATAAGTCTACTGTAGCGGAGTGCGTCACCCTTGGAAAATGAGGGAGTCGGGAGTCTATGTGCTAATTATGGAATTTTTACAACTTGCAACCGCAGCCCTCAGATTACCCTTGTGTTCTACCAACAACCGATCGCCTGCTTCTTTTTCTAACCCCGTCCAATGCATTAATAAGGCTAATTTTACCGATTTGCCACTGCGATCGAGTAATGTTTCAGCTGCATCGGCTTCTAAATCGGTGAGGTCGCGTAAAATGCGTAAAGCGCGATCGCGTAACTTATTATTTGTGACGGCAACATCTACCATGCGATTGCCGTAAACTTTGCCCAACTGCACCATCGTCCCCGTAGAAATAATATTTAATGCCAATTTGGTAGCAGTTCCGGCTTTGAGTCGCGTCGAACCTGCTAAAATCTCCGCTCCTACCAATAAGCGAATATCCACATCCACATCAATTTGGACTTGCTCTTGGGGTACGCAGGCAATAAAAATGGTTGTAGCTCCTCTAGCTCTGGCTGCTTGTAGAGCACCCTGGACGTAAGGCGTGGTTCCTCCCGCTGTAATACCGATAACGACATCTAACTGAGTAATTTTATGTTGGGCGATCGCACCTGCGCCATCCTCCGCCCGATCCTCCAAATCTTCCGAACTGCGAACTAAAGCCGCCGCACCCCCAGCAATAATTCCCTGTACCATTTCTGGCGGCGTGCAAAACGTTGGCGGACATTCTGATGCATCCAATACACCCAAACGCCCACTCGTTCCCGCTCCAATATAAAACAGCCGTCCTCCGTGATGCAACGATTTTGCTGTCAGGGCGATCGCCTCAGCTAATTCTTGCTTTGCCTCTGCCACCGCCGCTACTGCTTTCGCATCCTCGCAGTTAAATAACTCTACCAACTCCAAACAACTTAGTCGGTCTAAGTTTTGACTGTTAGGATTCACCTGTTCTGTTAGTAGATGACCGCGATCCATAATTGGTAATTGGTAATTGGTAATTGGTAATTGGTAATTGGTAATTGGTAATTGGTCATCGGTCATCGGTCATCGATCGTTAAATTATCAAATTTCTCTCCCTTGTCTCCCCCCTCTCCCTTGTCTCCCTTGTCTCCCCCCTCTCCCTTGTCTCCCTTGTCTCCCTTGTCTCCCTTGTCTCTCTTGTCCCATTTCCACCTTTCACAATAAGCCTTCCAACCGCCGCTTAATGCTATCCAACTCAGTATCGGACATATCTGAGTCAGACTTTTCTTCGACTAAGGGTTTATCTTCATCATCTAGTTGCCAGTCGGTTTGCTCTATGTTGATTTCTGGTGGAAGTGCAAGCGCACCTTCTGGAACAACTTCCCAGTCATAGCCAGCACTGTCGCAAAAATCCTTGATTTCCTCTGTATCCATCGCTTCCACCGTAGGAGCGGGAAAATCTTGTGCTTCTAGCATTAAGGCAAAACGTGCTGCATCATCTTCTGATTCAAACATCAATACCTTATTGCGATCGCCTGTTTGAATAGTATGAATGCCCTCATTTTCCGTGCGGGCATTAAACAGTAACACAAATACACGCATGGGTGCAATCATAACTCTCTCCGTTCCAATTTACCTTCAGTCATCCCTTTGTTTCTTGTTAACCATAATCTTAATCAGTTATCAGTTGTCAGTGAAGAAGGGGTGTAGGGTGTGGGGAGAATTCGGAATTCGGAATTCGGAATTCGGAATTAATGCGTGAATTGCACCTGAAGCTCCTCTGCTGCTCTGCTCCTCTGCTTCCTCAGCTCTCTTCTTATATACCTTTGTGTAGACGCAGTTTTTTTGATGAACGGATAACATCTTTGGTTATTTTGTGCAAATAGATGTTAACAATCCCGTAACGATAATTTCACATTTAAATTCTTGAATTATCCTTAAAGTTGGCGCTGCTCCCAGGTGTGGTTTTTTGCCACTAGCTCCAGCCGTCCAGATCAGCCGTGAGGGGTTATGTCTAATTTCACTGAGCCGGAAACTGAAGATTCTCAACAGTCTCCTCGACCCAACCGTCTCAAGAATATCTTATTTAGTCGGACTACTGTTGCTATTGGCGTACCAATATTGGTGGGGGTAGCAGCGGGTGCGTGGTGGATAAATCGATTCATTTACGAACAGCTATCGCCACTTGTCGAAAAAAATCTTTCCCAAACCCTGAAACGACCGATTAAAGTCGGGCGCGTCGAACGGTTTGGTTTGACGGGGTTACGCTTGGGTGCTACTTCTGTCCCGGCTACTGCTACCGACCCAGATACGGCATCAATCGAAGCAGTAGAGGTAAACTATAACCCCTTATCAGTGCTTTTGACTCGCACTTTACCCTTAGATGTCACGCTTGTTAACCCAAAAGCCTACGTGCAGCAAGATACCCAAGGGCGCTGGGTCAATACTGATATTGCTACGGGTGGTGAGGCGGGAGGTCCAATTCAAATTGCCCTCAATCGGCTTGGCTGGCGGAATGCTCAAGCAATTTTAGTGTCTAACGTTCAACAACTAACTCGTTCTACGCCACGTAACACTGTCACCTTAAATCAAGTTAACGGAGAAGCAACTTTTCGCGAAAACTATAATCTGATTAATTTCAATTTAGCTGGGAAACCGCAGACAGGAGGAGAGCTAAAGCTTGATGGAGATTTTCGCGCCGAGTCGGGACGAGCTAGTATCAATATTAATACGCAAGAATTTCTAGCTTCCGATCTAACGCGGCTGATTGAATTGCCGTTAGTTATTCAAGGTGGTCGAGTCAACAGCGATTTTAAAGCCGAACTCACTCCTGTAAAACTGTTGGGTTTATATGGTACTGCCGACCTAAACAAGGTTACAGCTCAAGTTAATCAACTACCGCAAGCCTTTAATAATTCTCAGGGAAGGTTGCAGTTTAAGGGAACGGAAATTTACCTAGATAACGTTGCTAGTAGCTATGGCAAAATTCCAGCTGTAGCTAAGGGTTCTCTTGATATAGAAAAAGGTTTTAATCTCTCGGCTTACGTCGATGCTGTCAGCGCCGCCGCCGCAATTTCTAGTTTAAATCTACAAGTACCCGTACCCGTTGATGGTGTTTTTCGATCGCAAGTCAAACTGACAGGACCCGTAGAAGCGGCTGTTTTGACCGGAGATGTAGTAAACATCAAACCAGTCCGGTTAGATCGGTTGAATATCAGTCGGGTAAGTACGAACTTTACCCTTGATACGGCAGCAGGAACGTTAAATTTTCCCAATATATCAGCTACACCCGCTGCTGGAGGTAAGGTAACGGGTGGCGGAACGCTGAAATTAGCCCTGAAACCAGAACAGACAGCAGGTTTAGATTTTAAATTTATTGCTAATAATATTCCAGGGGATGCGATCGCCAAAGCCTACGGCGTAACTAACCAAGCTGCGAAAGTGGGAATTGTCACCGCCCAAGCCCAAGTTACAGGTACGCCAGATAAACCCCGTACAGTTGTTAATTGGCAAGCACCCCAAGCAACATATCCAGGTAAAGGACAACTGGTGATTTACAACGCCAACAACCTCTTCCTACGCGATACAATTTTCCGCGTGGCTGGAGGTGATGTTTCAGCGGCTGGGGAGTTGGTCAACCAACGTTGGAAAGCAGCAATTAAAGCCACTGGGGTGAGATTGGGACAGTTAACCCAAGTCCCGCCCAGCTTGCAAAACCCGGTAAATGGTACGTTTAATCTAGCTGGTACGCTCGACCCAGCTAAACCGCAACAACTCACTGCTACAGGTGCGGGTCAATTAACGGGGATTGGTGGGGGTACGATTAACGTCCCTAGTATCCAAGTAGCCGCCGGACGCTGGCAAACTCAACTGCAAGCAACTGACTTACAATTGCAACGTCTCGCCCCCGTACCGCCTCAGTATGCGGGAAGTCTGAACGGAAGGCTAAATCTATCGGGGAGTACCACTGCTTTTACTCCAGAAACTTTACGGGGTAGCGGTACGGGGAGGTTAAATGTTGCTGGAGGTACGATTAATGCTAGGGATATTCAACTCAATAACGGTCGCTGGCAAGTAGCAGTTAATACGAATGGAATCCAGCTCAATCGATTTAATCCACAATTACGAGGTTTACTGACAGGAGATGCCAACTTAGCCGGAACTATCAGCGAATTCAGTCCGGCAGGAATTACAGCAGCGGGACAAGTCCGCTTGTCGGAGGAGTTAATCGGACAACCCCTAACTGCTTCCTTAAATTGGAATGGCAACACTTTAAATATTCCCCAACTCACCTCTAGAAATATTCAAGCGAACGGCAGAGTTAGTGTTGACCCGCAAAATGTTGCCTCGATAACGGGGTTAAATTTTAACGTCAAAGTGCGAGACTACGATCTCAAAAACGCTCCCGTACAGTTGCCACCTAATAGTAGCGTGGCGGGTAGAGTCAGTTTTGTTGGACAGGTTACGGGCAATTTACCAGTACCGAATGTTGTAGGTAACGTGCGGCTGCAAAACTTTGCCGTCAACAACGTAGCTTTCGACCCGCTATTAGCGGGAGATTTGCGGCTGCAACCGGGCAGGGGATTAAATTTAGATTTAGTTGGGAATCAAAACGATCGCGTTGCTGTCAATCTCAAACCCGACTATCGCCCCAATAATTTTACAGTGAGATTGGATGAGGCGCTCGCCACTGGGAGAAGTCAGGGCGAGAATTTATTGGTCAATGTCGAGAACTTTCCGTTACGGGTGCTGAATCTGTCTGCACCAGCTAACCCCTACCTCACGGGTCCAGTCAGCGGCATTTTATCAGCCGATTTGACGGTAAATCCCGACCGTCTAGCCGCCCAAGGAGATGTAGCTGTAGCACAACCTGGTATAGGTAGATTGCAGGGCGATCGCTTAGCGGCACAATTTCGGTACGGGAACGGTGGCGGGACGCTGACTAATGGTGAATTTGTCAAAGGTTCAAGCCGGTATGCATTAACAGGTAGCTTCAGTCAAACTTCTAAAGGTCCTCAATTTCAAGCTAAAGCCAATATCGCCCAAGGCAACATTCAAGATATCCTCAGCGCCCTGCAAATTTATGACTTTGAAGACCTGCAACGCGGTTTTCAGCCTCCTGATTATGCTACAGCAAAAGATTTAGGAATTTTACAAGTCGGCGCACCAAATAGATCGCTATTAACTCAATTACGTCGTTATTCGGAAGTTTTAGTTTTACTGCAACAGCAGCGCCAGCAACGTCAAGATGCTTTTCCAGTCCCAGCTTTAGCCGAACTTCAGGGGACTTTTGGCGGCGAAGTTACTGCTAGTGGTTCTCCCCAACAGGGCATTGCTGCTGATTTCAATTTGCGAGGGGATAAGTGGCAGTGGGGTAAATATACTGCCGATCGCCTCGTTGCTGCTGGTAACTTTAATGAAGGAGTGCTAACCCTACTTCCCGTGCGGGTACGATTGGACGAAAACACCGCTGTAGCTTTGACTGGTCGTTTTAGCAGCGAACAGCAATCAGGTCAGTTACGAGTCAGGGGCTTTCCGTTAAGCCTACTCAATGATTTTGTCGAATTACCGATCGCCGTGACAGGTAATGTGGACGGTACGGCAACCATTGCTGGTAGTACCGAGAACCCCTTAGCAGTCGGAGAATTTCAACTCCGTGAAGGCACGATCAATCAAAACCCCGTAGAATCAGCTGCGGCTAGTTTCAGCTATGCTAATGCCCGTCTCGGTTTCGGTAGCAACATTCTGATTGCTGGACCCGACCCATTAATGGCGACTGGTAGTATTCCCTTACAATTACCTTTCGCTTCGGTTAAACCGGATAGCGACCAGATTCGGTTAGATGTCAATGTCCAAAATCAAGGACTAGCCTTACTCAATGTTTTAACCGACCAAGTAGCGTGGAAAGGCGGTGAAGGACAAGTTCAACTGCAAGTACGCGGTACTCTCAAGCAGCCAGAAGCGAAGGGAATTGCCCAAGTCAAAAATGCCACCATCACTGCTGCGGCTCTAACAGATCCATTAACAAATGTCAACGGTACGGTGCTATTTAACGAAGATCGCATTCTCGTCAAGGGAATTCAAGGCGATTTTTCCAGGGGTCAGGTGGTTGCCCAAGGCGTAATTCCGATTTTTGAGAATCTAGCAGCAAATGACCCAGATGCCGCTAATCCCCTTACCGTTTCTTTAGATCGGCTGAGGTTGAATTTACCCAATTTATATCAAGGAGGCGTTGACGGTAAAGTCACTGTGACTGGCTCCGCACTTAACCCCACAATCGGGGGTCAAGTTCTACTGGCGGACGGTCAGGTTTTTCTGCCAACTAGCAATGCCCCGGCTACGCCTGGGGCGCAAGGGGGACAAGGGGGACAAGGGGGACAAGGGGGAACAGCCCCGGCTCCAGCTGCTGAAGCACCTATAGAGTTGAACGATCTGCGGCTGACTTTAGGAAATAATGTGTCGGTAACGTTACCACCGATTCTTGACTTTCAAGCGGCTGGAACTTTAGTGGTAAACGGTATGCTGGGCGATTTGCGCCCTCAAGGAACTATCAATTTAGAACGTGGTAGCGTCAATTTATTTACGACTCAATTTGAGTTGGAGCGGGGCTACGAACAAAAAGCAACTTTTACACCAAAACAAGCTCTCGATCCAACCCTTGATGTGCGATTGATCGCATCAGTACCAGAAGTGACGCGATCGCAAGTCCCTTCTTCTGTTATCAGCAGCGAGATTTCTGACAACACCTTATCTACAGATATCGGTTCCGTAAATACCGTTCGCGTGCGGGCAGTAGCTAAAGGACCAGCTAGCCAATTATTTGAAAATTTGGAACTGACAAGTAGCCCTTCCCGCAGTCAATCAGAGATTATCGCTCTAATTGGTGGTGGTTTCGCGCAAACCTTGGCAGGACAGGGTGGTGGTGACACGGCGACGGGACTAGTTAATCTGGCAGGAACAGCTATATTAGGTAACTTTCAAAATACGTTTACCGACATTGGCAATGCCTTGGGTTTATCAGAGCTGCGCTTATTCCCCACTTCTATTTCTAATGAGGAGCGATCGCGCTCTTCTACTCTTGGTCTAGCGGCTGAGGCTGGCGTTGATATCACGCGCAATGCTTATGTCTCGGTTTTGACATTCTTAACTGCACAACAACCAGCTCAATTCGGTTTGAGCTATCGCTTGAACGACAACACCCGCGTCCGCGCCGCGACAGATTTTGCCGACGATACGCAAGCTGTGGTTGAGTATGAAGTGCAGTTTTAAATCCCATTGTCATAGTAAGGTTGGCATTGCCCACCCTACACTCAAATTTCACTAATATACTGGGGAGCAGGGAGCAGGGAGTAGGGAGCAAATGAAAAAGTTTTGGCTAATCTTGCTTGTAGACAATTGACTGGTTCTAATTTATTCTCTTTTTGCTTGAATTACTATAAATCTTCTTTTATATTTCTATTCTGTTACAAAGAAGGTTATATTTTAAATATACAGGCAATAGCAACAAATAGATTAATAAAGTTAGCTTATCGCAGTGAAAAGAAACTCAAAAGTATCGATTCGATCTTTTGAGTTAAACATGCTGCAAACTAAAGAGATATCCAAGAAACGCATAGCGTTTAGTGGGAATTTTTAGGGAGGCAATTGCAGCTATGAATTTTATCGATTGTCTAGTTCTAACTTTTGCTAACATGGCTCTGTGTCTCAGCTTGCCTAAGCTACTGTCTTTGTTGACAGCTCCAAAGACTCGGAAACTCGAAAGTATTAAGCCAGCTTTAAGCGTACCAATAGTTGAGTCTGAAGCTCCTCGTCTTCTCCAAATAGAAAGTTAGAAAGTTGAGAAGTTTCACTTTTTTGACTTTTAACTTTTCACATTTGACTTACTGAGCGGGTACAGTCCACCAGGCGATCGCGTAAGGTTGAGAGGGTTGATTTACTTGTTGGCGAAATTGGACGCGAATTTTGTAACTGCCTGTAGTGGGAACTGGACAAAAAATATGCTCGATACTATCAACCTCGCTAGTTGAGGTACAAATATTACTAGCAGCAGCGTTGGAGTCTGCATTTAATAAGTAAAGGTCGAGATTATTTAAACCGCGATCGCGAAAATCTTCTCCAACATCAAAGCTGCCATTTTGATTTTTATCTCTCAATTCTACTAAGCGCTCCCACACCAAGGTAATTGCAACGTAACTACCTTGTTTTAAAGGTGCAGCTAGGACATAATCTTCAGCAGAGTTAGCTTTGAGTTGACGATAGTTCCACCCCATCGCTGGAACTGGTTGCCAAGATTGCCACTGACCTGCTTTAAACTGTTCGTAGGCACGAAAAGCATTCAATTGACCTGCACCGATTTCAGAATTTAAAGAAACTTTGGGTTGACGGTAAGCATCGGAATCTACCCAATTGCGATTTTGTTTGTCAATAATCGTCTTACTCATCCCTAATCGCAAGCCATCACCCGCATCTTGTACTTTATCAGCAGAGTTAAGCAACACCGCTTTCATCACCTGATGCCGACGAGCATCCAAACTCCAATTCCGTGTAGATCCCCCCAACCCCCCTTTCCAAGGGGGGCGAGAGGCGATCGCCATCTTAATCTGTTTATCTCCATATTCCTGTAACAGCGCCACTGTAGCTGTAACGTGAGGTGCGGCAAAACTCGTACCCGTAACCTCCTTGACCTTAGCATCGGGGTTAAGGGCATAAACCCTGTTGCCAGGAGCAACCAAACTAATCGACTGCCGCGTACCGAGATTCATTTCCCGTCCCCGCAACCTACCCTTCACGCCACCACCAGCGGCACTTAAATTAGTCACATCAACTTTGCGGAAAATTCCGTCTTGACGCGAGGAAAAAGCAATATTCATGCCGTTGTAATTATCGGTAGGGATGGGAATTCCGCCCTTCCCCTGATTTCCGGCAATAACATACAACACATCGTGGACGCGGCTAGACCAATCCAAACAGCGAGTTAGTAGAGAATTACCATCTAATCTCGCCTCCGGTCGCGGGTCGCGTTCCAAAGTTTCACCAAAACTAAAATTAATCGCCCGCACGTCACCGCTATTGCGGTTTGCTGTCGATTGTGCGGATAAACATTCTTCCGGCTGTCCGGCATACTTCACCGAACCTACCGCAGTCGAGTATAATCTAGCTCCTGGGGCGATCCCTGCCAGAGTTTTGCGATCGCTAATCATAATGCTGGCAACATTTTGGGCGTGGGGGTCGATATTCGTATTTGCCTTAGCCGCACCATTACGCAAAAACACGCCAGCTGGGGCGATCGCAGGTTGTTTGGAAACCGCCTTATCCAAGCCAAACTTTCCAGGTCGTCCAATTTCCACCTGACCGATCGCAATTTTCCGCCCAATTAAGTTGTAAGGTAATTCATGCAGCCGTTGGGCATCAATTCCCGCGACTCCGATAGACAGCGATTCCTGCGTCCACACCGGACGCGCCAACCCTACAGCCGCCAAACAAATGCCCCCTGTCACCCAGACCAGCTTTTTCACCAATTTCTCCTTCAATTAGGAAATGCAGCTTTACACTTTACTCTAAAACAAATGGGAGTCGAGAGTCGGGAGTCGGTACGGGCGCTTTCTCTGTGCGCCCGTACGGGAGTCGTTCGGCGCGGAAGTTGGAAGTATTTCACGCACCACGCATCACTCATTTAAACAAGCTACGATCGCATTAGTACTGGAGTCATAAATTATGTGGGGTAGTTTTCAAAACAGTCAGTTACGGATTGAAGTAGAGGCATCAGCAGCAGCAATCAAAGATAGTTTGTTGCGTCCCGAACAAATGCAAAAATGGCTATCGCCACAACGGTTAGCTTCAGGAATGCCAGAACAACTCCATCCAGGTCTGACTTTTACTAGTTGGATTGGACCTGTAGCGATCGAGCATCAAGTAGAAGTGGCAAAGCCAAATTGTCTGCGCCTGTTACTCCACGGGGGAATTGATGGATTTCACGAATGGTATTGGGGCGAAGGTTGGGTACAATCGCGCATCGAAGGCGTATCCTTACTTCCACTCAATTTGGCTCAAACGTTAGGCTTGCTGCGCTTGCGCCAATTTTTAACAGTTAATAGTTAACAGATCTATGTAGAGACGTTACATGTAACGTCTCTACACCGCAACAAAGAACGAATGACTAATATATCTTTTGCCCCTGACGATTGGTTAAGTATTTGCTTCAGGCTAGCTATGGCTTTGGTATTTGGGGCAATCCTCGGTGTAGAACGCCAGATCGGTCGCAAACCAGCGGGTTTACGCACGCATATGCTAGTCAGTCTGGGTTCGGCATTACTAATTATGCTTCCATTGCAAATCGTGGCGACAGCAGAGGAAGGACGTGATGCGATTAGTCGCGTCATTCAAGGGATTGCTGCGGGGGTAGGGTTTATTGGTGCTGGAGAAATTTTGCGCGAAACTCAATCACAATCTCGTATGGAGCGGGTACGGGGACTCACATCAGCGGCAGCAACTTGGGTTTCGGCTGGCTTGGGAATTGCTGCTGGTTGCGGCTTATGGCAAACGGGTTTAGTTAGTTCTGTGTTGGCTTTGATCGTTTTGACTGTATTTAAAAGACTGGAACAACCGAGAAAGGGGTAATTGGGAAGTCGGGAGTTAGTAAATTCTCCTCTGCTCCCCTGCTTCCTTGTCCCCCTTGTCCCCTTCTGTCTCCTGTCTCCTGTCTTCACTGGTCACTGAATATTTGCCCTGCATTAACTGAGAGAATTTGCGATGCTTGGAGCCACTGGGAATCGAAGGCAGCTAAATGAGTTGTAGCAATCAACGTTTGAAAACGGTCTTGAATTGCCTCTAGAAGTTGATTTTGACGGTTGAGATCGAGTTCTGCTAAGACATCATCTAGTAATAATAGCGGTGGTTCTCCGACAACGGCTTCGATCAGTTTCAATTCTGCTAGCTTGAGGGCTAAAACTAAAGTGCGCTGTTGACCTTGGGAACCATATTGCCTAGCAGGAGTTTGATTAATTGTCAATTCAATTTCATCTCGGTGGGGACCGACTAAAGTTGTGTTTTGATGTTGTTCGGCGATCGCTCTTTGTTCTATCTTCTCTAAGAAAGCTTGCTGCACTCCTTCAGGATCGGTTGCGGTGAAGGGTACATTTGGGGCATACCGAATTTGCAAAACCTCAGCTCGATCGCTAATGCTAGCGTGCCACTCAGCAGCCAAAGGTGCTAAACGCTCGATCGCCCGCGCCCTTCTCCTCACTACCCGCGAACCAATAGTTACTAGTTGCGCATCCCAAGCCGCTAATTCTTCCTTCTCCTGTACGGGCATTGGAAACCCGCCCTTACTTTTCAAAAATGCATTTCTCTGCCGCAATATCTGATTGTATTGCTGTAAGATATGGGCGTATACGGGTTCTAACTGGATTAACAGGGTATCCACCCAGTGACGGCGCTGTTCTGGCGCACCCCGCACTAGTTCTAAATCTAAACTGGAAAATTCTACAGCGTTCAAGACACCTAAAAAATCCAGTTGGCGGCGCAATTGTTCGCTATTGAGAGCTACTGTCCGCCGCCCCTGACGGCGCAGAGTTACAGATAGATCGATGATGCCTGCTTGTCGTTCTAGCTTGGCGTGAATTTGTCCGAATGCCTCTCCATCCCTAACTAAATCGCGATCGCGTGCCAAACGGTGCGATCGCAATGTTGCCAGCAATTCCACTGCTTCTAATAAATTGGATTTACCCTGAGCGTTATTACCCACCAATATTGTTTTAGGAGCAACGAAATCAACTCGCTGCTCCTGATAATTCCGAAATTGCTTCAAGTGGAGGGTTTTGAGGAACATTTTGATTGGTAGTTGGTAGTTGGTAATTGGTAATTGGTAGTTGGTAGTTGGTCATGCGTCATTTGTCATTTGTGGTAATTGATGGAATTGATGGTTAGTGGCGATCGGTTTTGACTTTTGACTTTTGACTTAACTCATTACCCATTACCTATTACCCATTACCTATTACCTATGCGCTTTCCGTCGCTGTTGCCAGTTAATAAACAACTTCTCTAGCTCGATCCAGACGAACATTAAACTGCTAAAGCCGAAGCAGATTAATAATTCTATCGGAGTTATGAAGTGAGTGCCAAAGAAAGCTCGCAAGGGCGGAACGTAAATGAGCAGCAGTTGCAATACTGTGGTTAAACCTACAGCTCCTAAAACGTATGGATTAGACAACGGATTCATTTGAATTGTCAGACGGGTGTTGGAGCGAATCGCCAAAGCATGACCCATCTGTGCTAGGCAGAGCGTGGTAAATACCATCGTTTTCCAGCGATCGCGACTTAGTTCGTTCGGAATGACATTCGCTTGCGTGTGGAAGTACGCCCACTCCATTAAAATAATTGACAAAATGGCAAAGATAATCCCAATCCGCACCATGTACCAACCCAAGCCCCGGGCAAAAATGCTTTCGCGGGGACTAAATGGCGGGCGTTTCATGACGTTGGGTTCTGCTGGTTCTACTGCCAAAGCTAACGCTGGTAGACCATCCGTTACCAGGTTCATCCAGAGAATTTGCAATGGTGACAGCGGTACGCCGCCAAGTCCAAGAATTGGAGCCGCAGCAATAGTTAACACTTCACCGATGTTACTACCGAGAATGTATTTAATAAAGCGGCGGATATTGGTATAAACAACCCTACCTTCTTCAGTGGCAGCGACGATCGTGGCGAAGTTGTCATCTAGCAAAACCATATCGCTAGCTTCCTTGCTCACGTCCGTACCAGTAATACCCATTGCAATTCCGATATCTGCTTGCTTTAAGGCGGGGGCATCGTTTACCCCGTCTCCCGTCATTGCCACAAATTTACCCTTGCGTTGCAAAGCTTGGACGATCCGAAGTTTGTGTTCGGGAGATACTCTAGCGTAGATACTCGTTTGGTCTACTTCCCGTTCTAAGTCAGCTTGACTCATCCGTTCTAATTCTTGCCCGGTTACAGCGCGATCGCCTGCTTGAGCAATGCCTAAATCGATTCCGATTGCCCTTGCTGTTAACTGGTGGTCGCCCGTGATCATGATCGGGCGAATCCCAGCTTCGCGAGATCTGGCTACTGCATCCCTCACTTCCGGTCTGGGTGCATCAAGCATTCCTACTAATCCCAGCCAAACTAATTCTCGTTCTGAAGTCTCTTCCGATCCCTCTGGAGGCAGTTCTGACCAGGGTTTATAGGCAAAACCCAACACCCGCAACCCTTGACTTGCCATCTGGTTATTTTTTTCCAGAATTTGCTGCCGTTGAGCATCATTAATCGCCACAGCGCGATCGCCTGTATGAATGCGATCGCACCGTTCCAAAGTTAACTCTGGCGACCCTTTCGTAAACATTAAATAAGCCGAATTATGAGAGGCTAAAGACGAGAGAGCGTAATCTTGTACCTCCTGACTTCTACCTCCTGCCTCCTGCCTCGTTCTACAAATCACGCTCATTCGCTTGCGTTCGGAGGAGAAGGGAAATTCAGCAACACGGGGCAAGCGGCTCGACCACTGGTCTTTTTGAATTCCGGCTTTAGCTGCTAAAGTTACCAATGCCCCTTCGGTGGGATCGCCGACAATCTTCCATTGTCCTTGTTCCTCTTGCAAGAAAGAATCGTTACACAAGGCACAGGCAACTAGCAATGCTTGTAAATCTGAATCTCGGTCTGCGTCAATCGCTCGACCATCGCTCAAAAATTCTCCTTGGGGTGCATAACCTTCGCCAGTTACTCGCAGAGATTTTTGGTTTAACTCGACTGCCTGCACCACCATTTTGTTTTGCGTCAGCGTCCCTGTTTTATCAGAGCAAATTGTGGTAACGCTGCCTAAAGTCTCCACCGCAGGCAGTTTGCGGATCAAGGCATTGCGCTTCACCATCCGCTGCGTTCCTAGCGCTAGAGTCACGGTAATCACCGCTGGTAAGCCTTCTGGGACTACGGCAACTGCCATACTCAAAGATACTTGCAGCAGTTCTTCAAATGCATCCCAACCCAAGCGCAGCACGCCACCCACAACCACCAAGGCGACTAAAATCATCGCCCCTGCCACTAGGACGTTGCCCAACTGTGACATCCGTTGTTGTAGGGGAGTCGGCTCGCTTTCCACTCCTTGCAGCAGGGCAGCGATTTTACCAAGTTCCGTTTGCATTCCCGTGCCGGTGACAATAACCTTGGCACGTCCTTGAGTGACCTCCGTACCTTGATAGACTAAGTTAACGCGATCGCCCAAGCTTGTCTCTTCGGCTACTTGAATATCTGCCTGTTTTTCTACTGCATGAGATTCTCCCGTCAAAGCTGACTCGCGAATTTGCAGGTTTGATTCTTCAATAATCCTGCCATCGGCGGCGAGTTGGACTCCAGCTTCAATCAGCATGATGTCCCCTGGTACGAGTTCTTTTGCCGCAACTTCTGTGAGTTTGCCGTCGCGCATAACTCGGACTAAGGGAGCAGACAGTTTTTTCAGCGCTGCTAGAGCTTTTTCAGCACGGCTTTCTTGTACGTAGCCAAGAATACCGTTGAGAACGACGATTAAACTAATCGCGATCGCGTCTTTGGGAAAATCGTTATTGCGTATATCTAACACTGCCGATACAATTGCTACAGCAATTAGCATCAGCAACATAATATTTTTGAACTGATCGATCAGGATCGCTAGCGGACTGCGACCTCCTGACTCTTGCAATTCGTTGGCTCCATACTCCTCTAAGCGTTGCTTGACTTGAGACGAGCTTAAACCCGCTTCTGCATTGCTCTCTAAGACTTGTATAGTTTTATCAACTTCTAAGGCGTGCCAAACGTGGGATGGGTTAGGATGAGGGGTTGCAGACATGGATAGTTTGCTAAGAAATGCTTGCTGAATTAAATCATAAATTAAGCACTATATTTAGGCTATCTGTTCTAAGGAATGGTGGGAAGCAAGGGAAGAAGTTGTAATTCACACCTCATAGCAATTCTCGATTGTGTGGATGACATTTGTAGGGGCGCTTTCTCTGTGCGCCCCTACAAGACGTGTATTGCATCTAATTGAAAACCGCCATCATTGCTGTAGCCAAATATAGGCAATTCCTAAAGTGACTAGACTCAAAGGCAAGCCAAAGCGCAAATGTTCCCAAAAACTGAGGCGATAACCTTGTTTTGCCGCAGCTTCAGCCACAATCATATTTGCTACCGAACCTAAAAGCGTCATATTTCCAGCTAAAGTTGAACCAGCTGCCAGTAACAACCACTCGCGATCGCTATTTTGAGGAATTAATGGTTGTAACAACAATACTGCTGGAACGTTGGATATTAAATTAGAAAGCACTACTGTTACGCTTAATAATCCGGCGTTGCTATCTGTTAATACTGTAAAACTTTGAAGAAACTTTAGATTTTTAACACCGTTTGTGAGTACAAACAAGCCAGAAAACATCAGCAATAAATCCCATTCTACTGCTGGTAGAATTTTCTGTGGCTTTAGCCTACGGGTAATTAAAAGCAATCCAGATGCTACCAGCGCTGACTCTGCTAGCGGTGCGCCGAGTAGAAATGCTATTAACATCCCTCCAGTAATAATTAAACTTTTATACAGTACGGGTTTAAGAATACGTCTGCGTCTAATGTGGGGACGGTCGAGGATAGGTTTCAAAGAACGAATTTCGGGATACAAATACCACAGCCAGCCTAATTGTACGAGCAATCCCACTACAGCAACAGGAGCTAAAGCCTGAGTAAATTCTAAATAACTAATTTCTGAAAACGAAGCAATTAAAATATTTTGAGGATTGCCATTTAAAGTAGCAACAGAACCAATATCTGTTGCCCCTGCTAATGCTAAAAGATAGGGAATTGGGTTTAATTCTAAAACTAGCGCTAGAGCGAGTGTTAAAGGCGTAAAAATTAGCGCGATCGTATCGTTGAGAAATAAGGCAGATAAAAAACCACTGACAAATGTTAAAGCAGTTAGTAATCCAAAAGGACTGCGAGTGTAACGTAATAAAATATTTAAAGCTAGTTGAAAAAAACCGGCGCTGGTAAGGTAAGCATTGACAATCATAATACTAAGGAGAAAAACGATCGTTCCAGCGTCGATCGCCTCCCAAGCTTCTTTGAGACTAAAACTACCAAAACCAACTAGACAAGCCGCCCCCACAAAAGCGATCGTCGCGCGATTCATTCGCAAGCCGGGGAAGTAGCCTAGCCCCAAACCTAAATAAGTTAACCCAAGGATGATGTATTGGAAAAGGTCATTTGTCATTCGTCATTTGTGAGTGTTTAATCATAACTCCTATCTCCTCAGTTTTGACCATTCGCTTTGCTCAAGGACAAGCTTTTAACTTTTAACTTTTGACTTTTGACTTTAAATTAGCTTAGTTACTAAAACTGTAACCATTCACAACTTATCCTCATTCAATGCCAGATTAGGAACGTATTTTCATCCAGTTTGTCTAAGAAAGTACGGTATTTGTGTGAGGTAAATCAGTTCAATGCAACACTTCTCAATACATCAAAAAAAATTTGCTTCCAAGCGCAAACCAGTTGAATTCTCGCTTAGCGGCTTAGCGACTTTGCGCGATCGCAATCTCAAGTCTCAAATCCAAAACAGTATTACAGTTACGGCGATCGCATTGAGTTTGTCAACTCTCAGTTATATTTCTCCCGTATGGGCGCAACCAGCCCCAGATAAAATGGATCGAACTTATAAAACTCTGACTGTCACGGGTAGAGGGGTAGAATCTATCCCTACTACGCTAGCTCAGGTACGTTTGGGAGTAGAAGTACAAGGCAAAACAGCCCAGCAAGTACAGCAAGAAGCAGCGCGGCGATCGTCAGCAGTTGTAGACTTATTGAAATCGCGTAACGTAGAAAAACTAGAAACTACAGGAATTTACTTAAATCCTCTTTATAACTACGCCAATAACGAGCAACGGCTTACGGGTTATTCTGCCACAAATACAGTAAGTTTCCGCGTCCCAACCTCACAAGCTGGTAATATCATTGATGCTGCCGTCAAAACTGGAGCAACTCGGATCGAAGGGGTGAGTTTTATTGCTACAGATGAGGCGATCGCCAAAGCGAGACAACAAGCCCTGCAAGCAGCGACAAAAGATGCTCAGCAGCAGGCAAGTGCTGTTTTGAGCAGCCTCAATTTCAGCCAAAAGGAAATTGTCAGTATTCAAATCAACAGCGCTAACCCGCCACAGCCTCCCATGCCTTTAATGGCGCGAGAAGCAGCTTTTGCCGATAAAGCCGCTACGACTCCTGTAATCGGTGGAGAACAGCAAATAGAGGCTTCTGTAACGCTGCAAATTGGTTATTGATAGACCTAAATCATTTAGGGACGCACAGATGAATCTAGGGGCGCACGGCTGTGCGCCCCTACACATATGCAAATTTGGTTAAAAATTGTCATCGCTACTGTAACCGCTATAGCCGCCACCTTCGTTATCGCGTTTAGATCCTAAAAGATCCATTTTGTCCACAAGAATGATTGGTGTTGAACGCGGTGTACCCGTATTGCGATCGTCCCAGGTGTCGAACTTTAAGGAACCCTTGATTCCAATTAGACTTCCCTTACGAACGTAATCTTTGGCTGTTTGCGCTGTTTTACCCCAAATTTCTAGCGTGAACCAGTCTGGTTCCTCGCTATTTTTGGTTGGTCTCCTTACAGCTAGCGTCATGCGGCACTTGACGCTACCAGACTCAAAATACTTAATATCAGGGTCGCCACCAACACGACCGACGAGAGTAACAACGTTAAGACTCATATCACTCAAATTTAGTACAATTGTACTTAATTTACTATAACCACAATCGTAGCTTATTCCGTACCTATACTGGCAAGATCTCAGTTGTCAGTTATCAGTGGCTGGTGGTTAGTGACTAGAGATAAAAAGCTGGTTTTACTAGTTAGCATCCAATTATCAATTACTCATTACTAATTTATGAAGATTTTATAAATTGGCGCGTTAGGTATTTACTTCTTGTCAACGATCTCCTTTTTTCTTCACAATTCGATTAAGTGTTAATACTTATTCATCAAGAGATCGCCCGAGTTTCAATAATTGGAAATTGGCTTTTCGGTAACTGATATAGCAGTTCTAAATGATTTGTAAAGCGAGCTTCTAGCCTGCCGAAGGCTAGAAGCCTGCTCCACGTTCATGAATCAAATATGATTGCTACAACTGACAACTGTGAAATTACTTAAAGTGAGCAAAAAATGGCTTAAATTTGTATAAAGATTCAGTGAAATTACTCTTGGGAATTTAGTTGGACAAGCGTTAACTTTTCTTAACTGAAGGGGTGTTTTTGTCAGCCAGTCTAAGAATTGCAACTAAGCCTGACCGAGAATTAGTTGGCTCGACTAAACTCGAATTAGAGGGATAAAAAAATTCCGATCTAGTTACTAATACTCTACTGATGTGTAAAAACTATATCTTGCTTTTACGGGGGAGTGAGAAGCGTGGGTATGTTTGGTCTGTTTAACCGTTTGTCGTTGTCTAGAGATATGGGTATCGATCTCGGTACTGCAAATACCTTGATTTATGTCTCTGGAAAAGGAATTGTACTGCAAGAACCTTCGGCGATCGCACTAGATTTAAGCGATAAATCGTCGATTGCTGTGGGAGAAGAAGCCAGAAAAATGCTTGGTAGAACGCCTACTAAGCCCGTCAACATCTCGGTAATTCGTCCGCTACGTGATGGAGTTATTGCTGACTTCGATGCTGCTGAAATGATGCTGAAGCATTTCATGCAAAAAGTTCATGAAGGCAGGGTTGTCTCTCCCCGTGTCGTGATTGGTATTCCCAGTGGAGTTACGGGGGTAGAACGCAGAGCATTAATGGATGCAGCATCTCAAGCAGGCGCAAGAGAAGTTTATTTGATTGACGAACCACTAGCAGCCGCGATCGGTGCGGGTCTGCCTGTTGCCGAACCCATCGGTAGCATGATCGTAGATGTTGGGGGTGGAACAACCGAAATCGCCGTTCTCAGCCTTTACGGTACGGTACTGAGCGAATCGGTACGAATTGCAGGAGATGAGCTGAATGAAGCCATCATGCAGTACATGCGAAAAATTTACAACTTAGTCATCGGCGAACGCACGGCGGAAGAAATTAAGCTGCGGATTGGCTCTGCCTATCCCTCCCGCGATGACGAAGATAATATGATGGAAGTTAGAGGGTTGCATCTGCTTTCTGGTTTGCCGCGTAGCGTCACGATCAAAGAACCAGAGATTCGCGAAAGTATGTCAGAACCGCTGTCTGTGATTGTGGAAGCACTCAAGCGGACGCTGGAACGGACACCACCAGAACTTGCAGCCGACATTGTAGATCGAGGTATTATGCTTGCGGGTGGAGGCGCGAAGTTGAAAGGACTAGATACACTAATTAGTCATGAAACTGGAATTGTCACCCACGTTGCAGCCGAGCCAATGCACTGTGTCGTCTTAGGAACGGGATTGGCACTAGAAAAATTTAAGCAAATGGAGCGAGTCTTTAGCGATCGCTCTCGGCGTGGATAAAAATGGCATTTGGTAATGGATAATTCAAAAGTCAAAAGTTAAAAGTCAAAAATAGGAGTTAGAAGTTGTAAGTCGTAAGTAAAAAGTTACTAACTACTCACAAATGACCAATGACTAATGACCAATTACCAATTTGCATATCTCTCTGTTATCTAAACCTAAAAGCCTATTAAGTCAACCCATCGAGTTGACTGCTAACTACTAAAACCTATGTATATCGAACGTCGTCAGTGGTGGGAGAAACGCGCCCTACCGATTTTACTATGCATTGTTGCTCTTGGTACTGCTTGGACTATCAGGCAGACCCAAGCAGCACTAATTTTTGAAATTTATCAACTCATCACTCTCCCATTTCATCGCTCGGTTTCCGTGCAAGCAGAGCGCCTGAGTGATGCTCAAAATCAAGAGCTTCAAGCTCAGTTAGCAGAACTCAAAAGCCAAAACCAACAGTTGAAAAAACTACTTAGTTATGAGTCTGCTAATAATTTAGAACGAGTCATTGTCGCTCCAGTCATCGGACGTAGTGCCGATCAATGGTGGCAGCAAATAACTCTGGGACGCGGTACGAGTACGGGAATTAAAGTCGGAGATATCGTCACTGCTCCTGGGGGGTTAGTGGGTAAGATTAGTAGCGTCACTCCCAATACCAGCCGCGTACTGCTAATTAGCGATCGCACCAGTCAGCTAGGGGTTACAGTCAGTCGCAGCCGTCATACAGGATTTTTACGCGGCTTATCAGAAAGTCAAGCCGTGATGCAGTTTTTTGATAAAGTGCCTGACGTGAAACGCGGCGATGCGATCGTCACTTCTACTTACAGCCAAATTTATCCTGCCGGATTACCTGTAGGTAAGATTGAATCCATCGACTTGAATAAAAGCCCTGCTCCCGAAGCTATTGTCTCCTTTTCCGCTCCCATTCCCCATCTAGAGTGGGCAGTTGTCTACGCTAAGAGCAAGTGAGTTAGGAGTCGGTGTAGAGACGTTGCACGCAACGTCTCTACACCGACTCCCCACTTAATTACGATTTACAAAGTCTGAATTACGATTTTCGTTTGCTGCTTTAAGATCGAGGCTCTGAAAATTGAAATTTTAAAAAATCTCCTCTTTTTTATGCAGGGACTTAAATCTTTGCGCCACCTGTGGCAGAAGTCTCCTGGTTGGCGACAGTTTGTTAATGGGGTAGCGATTGTTGGCTCGGCGAGTTTGTGTCTGCTCTTACTACCGATGCGCTTGCCAGGAACAGTTTTACTTGGTATTGCTCCTAACTGGCTGCTGATCTGGGTAGTCACTTGGAGTATTAAACGCTCGGTTTTACAAGGAGCGATCGCAGGTATTACTTTGGGACTCATTCAAGATGGCATGACTGCCCATAATCCCACTCATGTTTTCGGTTTAATGATGGTGGGAATTTTGACGGCACGGTTGCAAAAGCAGCGCTATCTTCAGGAAGATTTTATTTCTGTGGCTCTGATTGTCTTTGCCATGACGATTATGGTAGAAACGATCGCCACTCTACAATTTGGTTTCCTGGGTGAGGCAACAACATATACATTTGGTTTGCCATTAGGCAAATTAGCTGAGGTATGGCAACATCATCAACAAATTGCGCTGATCTCAGCTGTAATTAGTAGCCTCTGGGCTCCAGTGATTTACTATCCCTTAAATCACTGGTGGACGACAACGAGATTTTTAGGCACGCGATGATGATTTGAGAACAGCTTTAACCGAAAATTTTTGGTCAAAACCTGCCCTTACATTCATCCCATAATCTCAGCCAGAGCCTTGACAAGTTGAGCGTTTTGCTCGTCTGTACCAACGGTAATGCGAAGTTTGTCTTCTAGGCGCGGCTGGGGAAAATATCGGACTAATATACCTCTTGTTTTCAAACTGTGGTAAAGATATTCGGCATTACCATGAGGCGATCGCGCTAGAAGAAAGTTGGCTTGTGATGGACAAACATCAAAGTTGAGTTTTTGCAATTCACTAGCTAACGTTGCCCGCGACGTTTTAATTTTCTCGGCATTAGCATTTTTGTGTGCTTGGTCTTGAAGTGCAGCTACTCCTACAATACAGGCGATCGCATCAACGTTGTAGCTATCTTTCACCTTCATTAATCCGGCAATTAAACCAGGATTAGCTACAGCAAAGCCCAGTCTGATCCCTGCTAAAGAGTAGCCCTTGGAAAGCGTTCTTAAAACGATCACATTATCGTGTTTTTTAGCTAATTCCAAAGCATCTTCTGCGGCAAAGTCAACATAAGCCTCGTCAATGACTAAAATACTCTGTAATTGCGCCGCTAACTTGTCGAGTAAATCTAGTGGCACGACTGTACCAGATGGACTGTGAGGTGAAGCAATAAATGTCACAGCTCCATTTGCCGCGATGATTTCTTCTAACGGCAGATTGTAATTGTCGTCATAGGGAATTTCGACAAATTCAGCATCCTGAATCTGTGCCAAGGTACGGTATAAAACATAGGTTGGCATGGGACAAACAATCTGCCGCTGCGGTGAGGTACAAGCGCGGGTAATAACACCAAGCAGTTCGTCACTACCGTTACCGACAATAATCCAATCTGAAGGGAGATCTAAAGCAGCACTAACAGCAGTGCGAAAACGTCCAGCCATCGGTTCTGGATAGCGCCGTAATAATTCTCCATCTAAGTTACGTAGCGCTGCCAATACCAACGGTGAGGGTGGATAAGGATTCTCATTCGAGTTAATTTTGATAATATTCGTACCAATGAGCTGTTCTCCAGGTACGTAGCCTGACATTTGCTCGATATTGTGGCGAAAATATGTCATAGCAAAGTCAAAAGTCAAAAGTTAAAAGTCAAAATTGGTTGAAGGAGTCCGTAGATTTGGCTTTTTCCTTGTAACTCTAAAGGCACGGGATTTCAGTTTTTGTTTAGTCATTCTGACTCCTGGCTCCTGACTCCTGACTTCTTGCTTGGTCAAAAGTCTCACCGAGCCTATAATATAGCGCAGAATCTCAGCTAATCTTTGGAGTACAAGCGGCATTGGCAATGGATTCCAAAATAGAGCCAAGGGTAGGTACTGCTTTCGACCGAGAAATGATGCAAAGGTGTCTTACCCTTGCCCGTCGTGCTTTGGGACGCACTGCCCCCAATCCTCTAGTTGGGGCTGTTGTGGTGCAAGATGGAAAAATCGTCGGCGAAGGCTTTCATCCTGGGGCGGGGCAGCCTCATGCAGAAGTTTTTGCCCTGAAAGCAGCAGGCGATCGCGCCCAAGGAGCTACCGTTTATGTCAGCCTCGAACCCTGCAACCACTACGGACGTACTCCCCCTTGTACGGAAGCTTTAATCGCGGCTGGGGTAGCAAAAGTCGTGGTAGGAATGGTCGATCCGAACCCCCTAGTTGCAGGTGGGGGAGTTGCGCGGCTACGCAGTGCGGGAATTGAAGTTGTCGTTGGAGTGGAAGAAGCTGACTGTCGGCAACTCAATGAAGGGTTTATTCATCGCATGGTCTATCAGCGACCCTTCGGCATCTTCAAATATGCTATGACCCTCGATGGTAAAATTGCTACGACTAGCGGTCATAGTGCTTGGATCACTAATCCAGCAGCGCGAGAGGAAGTGCAGCAGCTAAGAATTGCGTGCGATGCCATCATTGTTGGCGGAAACACCGTGAGAATTGACAATCCCCGCTTGACAATCCGCCAAATAGATGCGCCTAATCCTTTGCGTGTGGTCATGAGCCGGACGTTAGATTTACCAACTACAGCTCATTTGTGGCAAACCGAAACAGTATCGACATTAGTGATGACGCAAGCAGGAGCAAACCCTGACATGCAGATGTTACTACGCGATCGCGGTGTAGAAATTTTAGAACTCGATTCCCTCACCCCCACCGCAGCAATGGCTCATCTCTACCAGCGCGGCTGTCTTTCCGTCCTGTGGGAATGCGGCGGAACTTTAGCAGCAGAAGCGATCGCCCAAGGTACAGTTCAGAAAATTTTCGCCTTTATTGCCCCCAAAATCATCGGCGGAAGCACAGCTCCCACCCCAGTAGGCGACTTAGGCTTCACCCAAATGACACAAGCCATAACTCTCGAACGAGTCCAGTGGCGAACCGTAGGTTCTGATTGTTTGATGGAAGGGTATTTACCAAGTCGGGAGTCGGGAGTCGGGAGTCGGGAGTCGGGAGACAAGGGGGACAAGGGAGAAGAGAGCTGAGGGAGCGCAAGGTTGCTGAGGGAGCTGAGGGGCAGAGGAGCAATTACCCATTACCCATTACCCATTACCAATTACCACCAACTGATGATTGAAGTCGAACATTTGAGTAAAACTTACGGTTCTACGTCTGGGATTCAGGACGTGACTTTCAGCGTGGAAGCGGGAGAAATTTTGGGTTTCCTTGGACCCAATGGCGCTGGAAAGACGACAACTATGCGGATCTTAGCGGGCTATCTACCTGCGAGTAGCGGTACGGTACGCATTGCAGGTTATGATGTCCACGAACAGTCCTTAGCCGTGCGTCAGCGGATTGGTTATTTACCAGAAACACCACCTCTATATCTCGATATGACGGTGGAAGGGTTTCTGTATTTTGTAGCAAGACTGAAGGGAGTAGCCGCAGGCGATCGCCATCGGCGGGTCAAAGCAGCTATTGAAAGGTGTAACCTACAAGAAAAACGGCGCGTTTTGATTCGCAAGCTTTCCAAGGGTTTCCGTCAACGAGTGGGGATCGCTCAGGCGATCGTTCACGATCCTCCAGTAATTATTCTCGACGAACCTACGGTAGGACTCGATCCCCGTCAAATTATTGATGTCCGTAATTTAATTAAAAGTCTTGCTGACAGCCATACAATCGTGCTTTCTACCCACATTTTGCCGGAAGTTAGTATGACCTGTAACCGCGTTGCTATTATCAATCGCGGACAAATCATTGCTACCGGAACTCCCGACAGTTTAGAGGCAAACCTGGCTGGTGGTGCAGGCTATGAAATCGAGACTGAAGGTGATAGTGCGGCGGCGCAACAATTAATAAAAATGCTGCCCAGCGTGCGATCGGTAGAATCAATATCTACCACAGAAACCAATCGCTACGTGCTGCGAGTCGTTTCCCAACCAACTACGGAGCCAGGACCAGATATTGTTGCCGTTTTGGTCGGAATGGGCTTGAAAATTTACGAAATGCGAAGAACGCGAGCTTCTTTGGAGGATGTGTTCTTAGAACTGACTATGGAAGAAAAGCCGTTAGAAAGTGAGTCGGGAGTCGGTAGGGGCGGGTTTCTAAACCCGCCCGTACAGGAGTCGGGAGTTGGGAGTGGTGAGTAAATTATTATGCGTTTAATCTTTGGTAACATCATCGCGATTTATAGAAGGGAGTTACAAAGTTATTTTGTCTCGCCTTTGGCTTATGCGATCGCGGGTATATTTTGGTTATTATCTGGGTTTTTCTTTGCCTTGATTCTATTGGGTCCACAAGGAATTATTCAGCAAGTTGCTCAAAGAGACTTACTGCAAGGGCAGCAACCTGGAGTTCCCGCTTCACCGATTGATGTGGCTTACGAGTTTCAACAGGCTTTCTTGGGAATTATGGGTTCTTTGGCTTTATTTATCTTGCCTATATTGTCAATGGGTTTATATGCAGAAGAACGCAAGCGCGGGACTTTAGAATTACTTGCTACTTCTCCCGTGACAAACTGGGCGGTTGCTGTAGGAAAATTGTTGGGAGTCGTTACATTTTTTATAACATTAATATTACCAATCTTTGCCTATGAAGCATTTGCATTGAGTACTGCCAACCCTGCCGTATTTCCAGTCGTTCCCTTGATGGGACATTTGGGACTCATTTTATTAGCAGCAGGAATCTTATCTCTAGGAATGTTTATTTCTTCTCTCACCGATAGCACGATTCTGGCAGCGATTATTACGTTCGCTTTAATTTTGTTTCTTTGGGTTATCGATGCGATCGCCCAAAATCTCAGCGGTACGCCAATAGGTGCAATCTTGAGTCATCTTTCTTTACTCAAACATTACACTAACTGGATTCAAGGAATTTTTGATTCTAGTAGTTTAGTTGTTTTTCTCAGCTACATTCTGTTAGGAATTTTTCTCACCGCACAGGCGATCGACGCTTTACGATTTCAGCGATCGTAGTTGCGCGATTAACTTCTCATCAATTTGTTAATTTACAGAGTTCAAGATGTAATATTGACAGCTATCCGATCAAACGTATCTAAGTTTATGGAAGATGTAGACTCCTGTACTAATTACTGTCGCCTGCATTTTGCAGCAAAAGATGGAGACGAAAACTTAGTAAAACAGCAAATTGAAGAGGGATGTCCAGTTAACGATTTTGATGAATTGGGGAAGACTCCGTTACACCATGCCTCGCAAAAAGGACATATTGCAGTTATAAAGTTGTTGCTCGAAGCAGGTGCAGATGTAAATGCCCATGATGAGAGCAAAATAGGTGATACTCCTCTTGGCGAAGTTGCAGGAAACTGTGATTTTGAAGTTGCCAAGCTACTGATTGATGCAGGTGCTAATCCAACTATTCCTGGCTGGATGCAACTTACAGCCCTCCATCGAGCAAAGACGAGAAAGAAACCGGAGGGAAAAGCAGTTTATCAGTTATTACTTGATGTAGCCAGGAAAAAGTTTAACTATCGAGAGCGATGAATTTTAGTTCATAGTAGAGGAAAGATTTAAATGCAAAATATCAAGCTTATTGTAGAAAAGCACTCCGATGGTTACGTCGCTTATCCAATCGGAATTGAAGGAGTTGTAATTGGTGAAGGTAACAGTTACGAAGAAGCTATGTCAGATCTAGAATCAGCTATTCGTTTCCATATTGAAACTTTTGGTATAGAGGTCTTGAAATCAGAATTTCCAATTTTATAGCAATCTTAAACTACTTACAAACAACAGATGCTTGCTACTCAGGTGGGCAATGCCCACCCTACAGATGAGTTTTACTACGATCTCACCCGCTCGCCTATAGCCCCCCTTTTTAAGGGGGGTTGGGGGGATCTCTTCTGCCGTAGTCACACAAAAAATTATTATGAAAACTGCCACTAAAACGAAAAAAAACTACTGGCAATACCTATTTTTGCTCGGTCCCTTTCTAATACTCATGGGCTTAACAGCGGGGACTGTTGCAGGTAGCTGGGGAATTGTCCCTTTGGGATTAATTGCTGCTGGCGCTGTTTTAAGCGTGTTGGGTCTAGTTTGGCAAGCTTATAAAACTAAGTGGTGGAAGCGACGTTCAACTCAGGCGGGAACAAATGCGATCGCCGCAACTTTAGCAGTTTTGGTCATTCTCGGACTCATTAATTTCTTAGCCACGCGCTATCAAACGCGGATCGATTTCACCGAAACGGGACTATATACCCTTGCTCCCCAATCGCGGGAAATTGTCCAAAATTTATCTCAACCCGTCAAAGTATGGGTGTTCGATCGCAACCAAAACCCTCAAGATCGAGCATTATTAGAAAATTATCGCCGTCAAGGGTCGCAATTTAGTTTTGAGTATGTCGATCCGCAAACACGACCAGGGATAGCTCAAAAGTTTGGCGTGAGATCGTTTGGTGATGTTTATGTAGAAGCAGGCAATCGGCGACAGTTCGTACAATCGGTCGGACAAGGGCGATTGTCAGAAGTGCAACTGACAACTAAAATTCAGCAAGTGACAAGCGATCGCGCTGGAAAAGTCTATTTCCTTCAAGGTCACGGCGAAGTTGGGATCGGGGAACAGAGTAAGCTATCCTCAGCCCTGAATACACTTAAAGATAGAAACTTTGCTGCCGAACCGCTGAATTTAGTCCAGCAAGCGAAGATCCCTCAAGATGCGACTGTAGTGATCGTTGCTAGTCCCAAACGAGGATTATTTCCGCAAGAAGTCAAAGCCTTAAGCGCGTATTTAGAGAGGGGTGGAAGTTTGATGCTACTCCTCGACCCAAATACAAACCCCAATTTAGATAGTCTGCTGCAAAATTGGGGGCTTACCCTAGATAACCGAGTGATTATCGATCCCGCAGGACAAGCAATCGGTTTTGGACCTGCTTTTGCTGTGGTTGATAACTACGGACAACATCCAATTACACAAGATTTTGGGAATAATCTATCGATTTTTGGTGGCGCGAGAGCAATTGACAGCAAACCAGTCACAGGGGTGGAAGCAACGCCAATTCTACAAACGAGTGCTGAAAGTTGGGCGGAAAGCAACATCCAAAGCCAACCATTGCAATTTAATCCTCAAAGCGATCGCAAAGGTCCTTTAACTATAGGTTACGCCCTCAATCGCATCGTCTCAGCCGAGCCAGTAGCTAATTCTGCTCCCAAGACAACTCAAGCCAGGATGGTAGTCATTGGTAACGCTCAATTTGCGATCGATGGATTATTCGAGCAGCAATTGAATGGAGACGTATTCTTAAATTCCATTAGCTGGTTGAGCAGTCAAGATAACAAACAAACCCTATCCGTGCGTCCTAAAGAACAAAAACAGCGTCGTCTGAATCTTACGCCCCTACAAATTAACCTTCTAGGTTGGATCTCTCTAGTCATTTTGCCAGTCATTGGTTTTGCCTGCGCTGTCTTATTGTGGTGGCTGCGGAGATAAATCAGTTGTCAGTTATCAGTTACCAACTACCCATTACCCATTACCCACTTCTGATGAAACTCCAACGCACGACCTTAATTTTGCTCCTCCTTGCACTGGGAATGGGGGGATTTGTGTACTTTTATGAAATTCAAGGCACGCCTCAACGCCAGGAAGCACGAGAAAAGCAGCAACAAATATTTACGTTTGAAGAAGACCAAATTCAGTCTCTAAATGTTAAGACTCGCAACCAAACTTTACAGTTCGAGCGCGCTAAGGATAGTAAGACAGGGTGGCAAATGCAGGTTCCCGATCGAGCTCCTGCCAGCGAAGGGGCGATCGCCTATTTGTTAGATTTGTTGGTCAGTAGTAAGAGCGATCGCGTTTTGACCGTACCTGCCGCACAGCTCTCTGACTATGGCTTGCAGCAACCTCAAGCGACGGTAGAAGTTAAGTTACAGGATGGGAAAACTCATCGATTGGTCTTGGGTCAGCCAGATTTTAACCGTAGTTTTTTGTACGCTCAAGCCGATCCACCGACTCCACAACCCGCTCAAATTAGCGTACTATTGGTCTCTACTAATTTTGAAAATGCTGTCAACCGACCCCTTGCAGAGTGGAAACAGGCTTCAGCACCGCCAAAAAAATCACCAGAGCCGCAAACTAATTCTCAAAACAATCAAAAATAGCCTTGATATTATATCGGATAAATTTTTTTTGTCTGCGTTAAAAAATCAATTGGCGGAATTTCGTCAAAAATTGTGCAGAAAAAATCGAGCAATTGTCTAAAAAATCCTGAAATCCATATAACTTAAAGGTTTTAACGATCTATATTTGGCAAGCAGACCTTAGAATAGGTCAATGAAATATCCAACCAATGAGAGTTTCAGCGATTTTAGTGGGCAAACTAGCCACAGCCGAAAGTTGAAGCTCAGGTTGCGAGAGTTCAGAATCACTTGTTTTGAGGTAGTTTGTTAACTCACAGGAGAATGAAATGAACAAGGGTGAATTAGTCGATTCAATTGCTGAAAAGGCAAGCGTGACGAAAAAGCAAGCAGATGCCGTGCTGACTGCTGCTTTGGAAACCATTATCGATGCAGTCTCCACAGGAGATAAAGTGACACTAGTAGGCTTTGGCTCTTTTGAGTCGCGGGAGCGCAAAGCTCGCGAAGGTCGCAACCCGAAAACTGGCGATAAAATGGAAATTCCGGCAACTAAGGTTCCGGCTTTCTCAGCAGGGAAGCTATTTAAAGAAAAAGTCGCTCCTCCCGAAGACTGAGAATAAAGTTCTTGCAGGAAACCCGAACTGGATGCAACCTGTACATGGAGGAAATTTAGCTTGGGCAGCAGCGATCGCGGGTTGTGACTCCGAAGCGATTCTCGATTTTTCGGCTAGTATCAACCCTTTGGGACCACCCCAAAGCGCGATCGCGGCGATTCAATCTGCCATAAGCCAACTCAGTTCCTATCCCGATCCCAACTACAGCGAACTGAGAACAGCTCTAGCGCAGGTGCATCAGTTATCACCAGAATGGATTCTGCCGGGGAATGGCTCGGCAGATTTACTTACGTGGGCGGGTTGGGATTTATCTGAATTAGCTGCAACTTACCTCGTGACTCCAGCTTTTGGCGACTACTGGCGGGCGCTGAAAGCTTTTGGTGCAAAGGTGGTTGAGTGTCCGTTAAGAGCGGGAGTCGGGAGTCGGGAGTTGGGAGCAGGGGACAAGGGGGACAAGGGGGACAAGGGGGACAAGGGGGACAAGGGGGACATGGAAGCAGGGGAACAATTCACAATTCCCCTCACTCCTCACTCCTCGCTCCTCGCCCCTCCAAATTCTGGTTTGCTGCTCAACAATCCGCACAATCCTACGGGGTGGTTGTGGCGTAGAGAAGAAATTCTGCCCTATTTAGAACAATTTGCTTTGGTAGTGGTGGATGAAGCTTTTATGGATTTTCTACCACCAGCAGCGGAACAAAGTCTGATCCCATTGGTGCAGAAATATCCTAATTTAGTCATTTTGCGATCGCTGACTAAATTTTACAGCTTGCCAGGGCTGCGATTGGGATACGCGATCGCCCATCCCGAACGTCTTAATTGTTGGCTGGCTCGACGCGATCCTTGGGCAGTCAATACTCTTGCCGTTGCTGCGGCGATCGCGGTACTTCAAGATAGCCAGTTTCAGCAGCAAACTTGGGCATGGCTACCACCTACGCGATCGCGATTAGAGCAGGAGTTATCTCAGATTCCAGGATTGCAACCTCTGCCTGGTGCTGCTAACTTTTTATTGGTAGAGTCTGAGCGACCGAGTTCAAAACTCCAACAGCAGCTATTAAAACACGAGCGAATTTTAATCCGAGATTGTCTTAGTTTTCCCGAACTGGGCGATCGCTATTTTCGGGTTGCCGTGCGCTCTACAACTGAAAACGAGCGCCTCATCAAAGCACTATGGCAGATTACGACATAGTTATTATTGGCGGTAGCCCAGCCGGACGCTACGCCGCCGCGATCGCCGCAAAACAGAATGCTACTGTAGCTTTAGTAGAAAGAGAGCAGGGAGCAATTCAAAATTCAAAATTCAAAATTCAAAATTCAAAATTTTCTGACTCCCGTACGGGCGGGTTTCTAAACCCGCCCCTACCGACTCCCGACTCCCTTTCATACATAGGGCAATTAGCTCGACAATGGGAAAAGATGGGAAATTTTGGCTTGCGTTCGACTCATGAAAAGGCGATCGATGACTGTCAAGTTTCCATTCAGTGGGAACGGGTAATGCAGTGGGCGCAAAACGTCCAGTCAAATTTAGCAGAGGAGAATTCACCTACTGTTTTAGCTGCTTTAGGAGTTGATTTTATTCTAGGGCAGGGTAAGTTTGTCGCTCAGCCAAATCTGAGCTTTGTAGTGAATAATCGTGGCTTGGCAGCGCGGAAATATCTGATTGCCACCAACCCACGTCCGATAGTTCCCGATATTGAAGGGCTAGCGGTTACAGGATACTTAACCGCTACCGAAGTTTTATCCTCATTGACTTCTCCGAACCCACCCAAACGTTGGGCAATCCTCGGTGGCGATCCAAATGGGTGTCAGTTGGCACAAGCATTAGCACGATTGGGTTTAGATGTCACTTTAATTGTCCAGCGTCCTCACATCTTACCCAGAGAAGATCTAGAAATTGCTCAGCTATTGCAAGCTATTCTCGAAGCTGAGGGGGTGCGCGTTCTCACCAATACTACCGTGACTCAAGTTAAGGGCATTGAGGGCAAAAAATGGGTTCAAGCCGATCGCGAAGCTATGGAATTTGATGAAATTGTACTTTGTGCCGGACAACAGCCAGAACTCGAACAGCTCAATCTAGCAGCAGTGGGAGTGAAAACGCAACGCGATCGCCTGCGTTTGAATCAAAAATTGCAAACGACAAATTCACGCATTTATGCTTGTGGGGATGCGATCGGCGGTTATCAATTCGCTCATATTGCCAATTATGAAGCTAAAATTGCCCTGCAAAATGCTTTACAAAATACTTTATTTTCTGCGCAGTTTCAAGTTGATTATCGCAATATTCCTTGGTTAGTCTGTACCGATCCACCCCTAGCACGAGTGGGTTTTACAGCAGCTCAAGCCAGACGGAAATATGACAATGATGTCTTGGTATTACAGCATTATTTTAAGACTTTAGCAATAGCCCAAATTCAGGATGAAATGACGGGGATTTGTCAATTAGTCGTGCGGCGTAATGGCACAATTTTAGGTGGGGCAATTATTGGCTCTCAAGCAGGGGAGTTAATTAATGTTATTGCTTTAGCGATCGCCCAAAAACTAAAAATTGACTCAATTGCCGATCTCGTTTCCGTCTATCCCAGTTGGGGAGAAATTTTAGCCCAAACTGCCAGCGAGTATCTTTCTACTCCACTAGGTCAAAAAAATTGGTTGCAAAATCTGCTTGCCAAGATAGGGTGCAGGGTGTAGCAATAAGAAAAAACCCCTATGTAGGGGCTAATTTCAACCAAGTGCAAAATGTAAGATATCTTCAGTTTAGATCGGTTAACAGCAGACGACACTAATAACTGTTAACTATTAAAGCAAATACAACAAACCAAACAGAACAATCCAAACAACATCGACAAAGTGCCAATAAAGTTCGGCGGCTTCTACACCAAAGTGATGCTCTTGACTGTAGTGGTTGGCGCGACGCGATCGCCACAAAACCGCTAAGATTGCCAATACGCCAACAGTCACGTGAAGTCCGTGGAAACCAGTCAGAACATAAAATGCACTGGCAAATAAGTTCGTTTTCAAACCAAACTCTAGATGGCTGTATTCGTAGATCTGTCCTGATAGGAAAATAATCCCCATCGCTGCTGTAATTGCCATCCAGGTACGCATACCCGTGACATCATTCTTCTTAATTGCGGTATCGGCATTATGCATCACGAAACTACTAGAAATCAGGATAATCGTGTTGACTCCTGGTAGTAGAAGTTCTAATTCTGGCGTTCCTTCGGGAGGCCAACTGGGTAAAGTGGAGCGATAAGCCAAATACGCGCCAAACATGCCAAGAAAAATCATGCCCTCTGCGATTAAGAACATGACTAAGCCAAACATCCGAAAATCAGGATGTTCTTCATGATGAGCGGCTTCTGCTTTGTGGTGGTAATTAAGTTCCGTTTTTGCTGGGTCTATGGTTGGACTTTGCATAATTTAGGGAGTAGGGAGTGGGAGTTCTACTTACGATCTTCAGGATTGGCAGCTACATTTGGGTCGGGATCGGCACGTAAAGCCGATTTGGGTCCAGCAGCTAAAGCCGGTTCTCTTTCATCAGCCAAGGGAACATCGACCTCAGATTTAGGTCTGTCCATACCGTAATCGTAAGGACCAGTTGCTAGTACGGGAAATCCATGAAAATTTTCGATCGCCGGTGGCGAGCTTGTCATCCATTCTAAGGTTAGTGCTTCCCAAGGATTGTTACCAGCTTTGGGACCGTACATCCAACTCCAAATCGCATTAATGATGAACGGTACGGTGGAGATAGCTAGTAAGTAAGCCCCCATCGTACAGACAAAGTTCAGCGTAGCGAACTTGGCATCATACTCGGCAATCCGGCGGTTCATACCCATCAGTCCGAGTTTGTGCATCGGTAAGAAACACAAGTTCATCCCAACATACATCAAAGCGAAATGAACCTTACCCCAGAATTCATTCATCATCCGTCCCGTCATTTTGGGATACCAGTGGTAAATTCCAGCATAGATTCCGAAGACCGAGCCACCAAATAGAACGTAGTGCAGGTGAGCGACGACAAAATAGGTATCGTGAACGTGGATGTCAAACGGTACGGCAGCCAGCATGACACCACTGATCCCGCCGATGACGAACAGGCTGACAAAGCCGATCGCAAACAGCATCGCACTGTTGAGGCGAATTTTACCACCCCACATCGTCCCCAACCAACTAAAAACTTTGATCCCCGTAGGTACGGCAATGATCATCGTCGTGATCATGAAGAACATCCGCAACCAACCAGGAATACCGCTGGTAAACATGTGGTGTGCCCAGACGATCAATCCCAAAAAGCTAATTGCCAAACTCGAATAGGCGATCGCTTTATAACCGAAAATTGGCTTGCGGGAGTGAACGGGGATCACCTCGGAAATGATCCCGAAAAAGGGCAGAATCATGATGTACACCGCAGGGTGCGAGTAGAACCAAAACATATGTTGGTAAACTACCGGATCGCCACCACCTGTGGGATTAAAAAATGCCGTGCCAGCAAATAAGTCGAAAGATAGCAGAATCAAAGCACCTGCTAACACTGGTGTAGAAACGAGCGTCAAGGCAGAAGTCGCCAGCATTGCCCAACAGAATAGGGGCATTTGCGTCGTACTCATACCTGGTGTCCGCATCTTCAACAAGGTGACGAGGAAATTAATTGCCCCCAAAATTGAAGAAGTTCCCAACAGCAAAACGCTGATAATCCAAATTCCCTCGCCTAATTGTCCCGTGACTAAACTAAGGGGAGGATAAGAAGTCCAGCCAGCGTCAGCAGCGTCGCCCAGGATCAAACTGCTGATGAGTAAGATCCCTCCAGGCGGGATCATCCAAAATGCGACAGCGTTCAAGCGCGGAAATGCCATATCCTTTGCCCCAATCATCAAGGGAATCAGGAAGTTAGCAAAACCCGCCCCTGCTGGCACGATCCACAGAAAAATCATGATCGTGGCATGGAGTGTAAACAAGCTGTTATACACTTCGCGGCTGACAAAATCGACTTCGGGCGTTTTCAGTTCCGTCCGCACCATGTCAGCCATTACGCCGCCGATACAGTAGAAAACAAACGTTGTCACCAGGTATTGAATGGCGATTACCTTATGGTCGGTATTAAAAGTAAAGTAATCGCGCCACTTTCTTTCTCCTGGTTCTGCTTCCAAGATAGATAAGTTAGCCGATCGTTGGATTTGTGCTTGAGTCATAGCAAAAAAAGGGAGTAGGGAGTAGGGAGTAGGGAGTAGGGGAATACAACAGAGAGAAGGAAAAGGAGATGATTTGGCTGTTGCTTCATCGTCCTTGTCTCCGTTGTCCTCCTTGTCCCCCTTGTCCCCCTTGTCCTTAAAATCTCAACACTAGTGATGGTGAAGTTGATGAAGGGTTTCGGGCTGAATTCCCATTTGCGCGGTGTAGGGGGAGAGAAATTCAGCGGGGGAACGATCTGCGGCATTTAGGGCGATCGCCTGTTCTAGATTGCCCTTAGTTGCGACTTGTTGTTCCTGCATCCACTTGTCAAAGTTTTCTGGTGTTTCCACAATAAACTTGGTATTCATCGCCCCGTGATAAGGACCGCAAAGTTCAGCACAGATCACTTTATATTCCCCTACAATTTTTGGGGTGAAGCGAATTTCACTTTGTCTACCAGGAATCACATCTTGTTTTAAACGCAACTCTGGAACCCAAAAAGCGTGAATGACATCGTTTGCTGTCATGTCTAGTTTCACTTCTTTACCCGCAGGAACGTGCAATTCACTAGCCACCACGCCCGTATCTGGATAGGTGAAAATCCAAGCATATTGCAAGCCAGTGACGTTGACTGCTAGCCCTGGGACTTTTCCTTCGTTATCTGGGCTGGCACCGATGCCAGGAGAGACTATACCCATACCAGGAGCATCGCGCTTTTGAGGAATTTGGTCGGAGTTGCGGACGGAGGCTGTGGCTGGATCTGACATTGCCTCATCCGACTTGATTTGATTCGCGTTGGGTGCGGTGCTAGGCGGCGTATCGTTCAATGTTGCCGCAATCGCTGCCCCTGGCATTTTCATTGCTTGCCCAGCAATAGGGGCTTCGTGAGCGCTGTGGGGATCGAAACCACCAATTTCGTTGTAGACATCAAAGCTGTAGATCGATAAGCCGATGACAATAATTGCCGGGATCGCCGTCCACAGAATTTCTAGAGGAATATTACCGAACACGGGAGGCGCGTCAGTGTTATCGCCCTGGCGACGGCGAAACTTAAAGGCAGCATAGATCAATATGCCTTGTACCAGCACAAACAGACCCGTGCCAATCGTCATCATTGTGTCGAACAGCCCATCAACCAAGGTGGCTTCATCTGAGGCTGCCGTGGGTAGTAACCCGTGATTCTGACCGTACCACAGACTTGTCAGAGTCAAGACGATGCCAATTAATAGCGTCCAAATAGAACTAGGAATGTTCACGGTTAAGGATTTGATAATTTTTAGCTTCTTAACAATTAGCCACACTCACTTACCAAGGTAGTGCAGCCAGCCCAAAACCTGCCGATCCTCAAGTTAATTTTTTCTGATTTTTTTGGAACTTTTCTGTGGGTAGAGCAGGGAGATGAGGGGCTAGGGGAGGGGACAAGTCATAAGTCACAAGTCACAAGTCACAAGTCAAAATTAATTGGTCTCTGATAACTTAACTTCGTAGAGACGTTACATGTAGCGTCTCTACTGGTCACTGATAACTGATAACTGACAACTGATTCCCGTCTCAATCGAATCGACTACCTAAGCGAATCTAGCTCAAGTTTGAGTTGGTTATCTATCAACCATGAACAAATGTAACGGAGTAGAACAATTTAAAAATCTCTAAAGCTTAGGGGCTAAGCTACGGCAATCCGGCACATTAGGTATATGGCTAACCAAATCACCTCGCGACGATGCGCTAGGGTGGAAGGTGAGCTAGCACTTACATATTTGTAAATACTTGGTTAGATACTGGCAACTCTTTGAAGACAGGCAATTAAGGTACAGTCCATGACTGAGTTCGTCCTGCAAAGACAAAACACAGACACAATCGAGCAGTCCCAGCCACGGGAAAGAATTCGGCGATTGGTGTGGAAATTATGCGTAGCAACTTTGATTTTGATGGCGATTGGTAGTGCTACGCGGGTAATGAATGCTGGGTTAGCTTGCCCAGACTGGCCCCTGTGTTACGGTACGCTCGTACCGACTCAACAGATGAATTTTCAAGTATTTTTAGAGTGGTTTCATCGCCTAGATGCAGCTTTAATCGGGCTAGGGGCGATCGCGCTAACAGTCGTGAGTTGGTGGAACCGTAACTTTCTCCCCCGCTGGCTACCTTGGGCGGCGATCTTTGCCCTTAGCCTGATTGTCTTTCAAGGGGTCTTGGGCGGACTGACAGTTACGGAATTACTGCGATTCGATATTGTCACCGCGCACTTGGGAACGGCGCTCTTATTCTTTAGTGCATTACTGGTTATTGGCACGGCACTCACGCCTTATCAAGGAACTGGTAACGCAGGTAAATTGGCTTGGTTGGGATTGGCTGCTGCTGTGTTAGTCTACGTGCAAAGTTTGCTTGGCGCATTAGTAGGTTCGCGCTGGGCGCTACACCAATGCTTAACCGGACAGCAATTGTGTAGCGTCATGTACAGTCACATCGGGGGTGTGGTTCCCCCAACGCTAGCCACCTTGGTTTTAGTGTTACTATCTTGGCGAACTCCGGCTTTGCATCCCGCGTTGCGCCGACTGGCAAACATGGCTGGCGGACTAATCCTACTGCAAATTCTTTTAGGACTTGCCACCTTCCGCTTGCATTTACAAGTAGAACCACTGACCGTATCGCACCAGTTTGTTGGCGCAGCCTTACTAGGTGTTTTGGTTGGCTACACCGTACTGGCAATTCGCGATGTTTACGGCGGTTCGCGCAGCGATCGTGCTGGGCTAAATCGCCCCGCTGCGTAAACGCAAAGGTGCAGCGACCATCACGGTCACAACGACCAGTTATCAGGGACCAGTAGAGACGTTACATGTAACGTCTGTACATAGTTATCAGTGCCTAGTGAATTTTGACTCGTGACTGGTGAGTGGTGATTAGCAATCGGTAAAAAGTGGTGCGTGGTGGGCGAAAGCACTTATAGCTTTTGCTTCTACCCTCCTGCCTTCTGATAATGTGTTGGTTTCAAAATAAACGGAATTTGGTGTGAATTTTATGATCGGGGCAGATGTCTCTAGACACCATCAAAACTTTCTTCAAGTCGTTCATAGCTACTATCAGCTAACTAAACCGAGGATTATACCTCTACTTCTGATTACAACTGCTGGCAGTATGTGGATTGCAGCCGAAGGACGAGTCGATCCAAAATTGCTCGTTGTCACCCTAGTTGGGGGAACTTTTGCTGCTGCTGCTGCCCAAACCGTCAACTGTATTTACGATCGCGATATCGATTATGCGATGGAACGAACCCGCCACCGTCCAATTCCTTCAGGACGAGTACAGTCGCACCACGCCCTAATTTTTGCGATCGCCCTAGCAGCAATTTCTTTCTCTCTCTTAGCAGTCTTTGCCAACCTGCTAGCTGCTCTGTTAGCAATGTCTGGCATTGTCTTCTACGTTGCCATATATACCCATTTTCTCAAACGTCATACCCCTCAAAATATCGTCATTGGTGGTGCAGCAGGGGCAATTCCCGCTTTAGTTGGTTGGGCAGCGGTGACGGGAAGTTTAAGCTGGACGGCTTGGACGATCTTCGCCATTGTCTTTCTGTGGACACCACCTCATTTCTGGGCGCTAGCATTGATGATCCGCGAAGACTACGCCAAAGTAGGCGTACCGATGTTACCTGTCGTAGCGGGCGACGAGACTACGGCGCAGCAGATTTGGTTCTACACCCTAATTCTGATCCCCGCCACGTTTTTACTGATTTATCCCCTACAATCGTGCGGTCTTCTCTACGGCGCGATCGCCTTGATTCTTGGTAGCATCTTCGTGCGTAAAGCTTGGCTGTTATGGCAAAATCCCACCTGTAAAATCCAAGCGCGATCGCTATTCCTCTACTCCATCCTTTACATGATGCTATTGTGTGCGGGCATGGTGGTCGATAGCCTACCCTTCACCCACCAGGTTGCAAACGCTTTAGCTTCCAGCTTAAACACCATCATCAGCACGATTCTCATTTCTAGATAGTGGTGCTTTGACTAGTGGCTAGTCAATCTATTTTCTTGCCACTAGTCACCAGTCACTACTCACTCTTCTATGATGAAGACAGGAAGTATTTAGATTTGTATCGCTGCTAGCGAGAAAAAGCTCCTATGGCTCCTGCTGTTTTCATCCAAAATTTGCAAAAGCGCTATGGCAGTGTTGAGGCTGTCAAAGATATCTCCTTTGCGATCGAAGCTGGGGAGATTTTTGGTCTACTCGGTCCCAACGGTGCGGGTAAAACTACAACCTTGCGCATCTTGTGTACCCTCTCTACACCAGATGCAGGAGTAGTAGAAGTTTCTGGAATTTCGGTATTAAATAACCCTAGAGCCGCTAGACGGAGATTGGGATATGTCGCGCAGGAAGTCGCTCCCGATAAAGTGCTGACGGGACGAGAGTTGTTGCAACTACAAGCAGCTCTCTATCACTTACCCAATGCCGTAGTCAAACAGCGGATCGATACGGTATTAAATTTACTGGGCTTGCAGGAGTATGCAGACAAAAAGACAGGTACGTACTCCGGCGGTTTACGCAAGCGTCTAGACTTGGCAGCAGGCTTGCTACACGCTCCCGATGTTTTGGTATTGGACGAACCCACCGTTGGACTCGACATCGAAAGCCGTTTTGTCGTGTGGGATTTTTTACGTCAATTGCGCGAATTGGGAACTACCGTCTTAATCACCAGCCACTACCTAGAAGAAATTGACGCATTGGCTGACAGGGTAGCAATTATCGATCGCGGTTTAGTTATTGCTTCCGGTACGCCTTCTCAATTAAAAGATAAAGTAGGCGGCGATCGCATTACCCTCCGCATCCGCGAGTTTTCACCCCCAGAAGAAGCAGAAAAAGCTAAACAAATGCTGACAGCGCTGCCCTTCGTCCAAGAAGCGATCGTCAATAGCGCTCAAGGTAACTCGCTCAATCTCGTTGTCACACCCCAAGCAGAAGCTTTAACTCAAATTGAGGCAACGATGAAATCTGCTGGTTTGCCCATTTTTGGCATTTCCCAATCTCGCCCTAGTTTAGACGACGTTTACCTCGCCGCCACAGGTCGCACTCTGATGGATGCCGAACTCGCCGCCGCCGGAAGCCGCGATCCCAAAGCAGAAAGAAAGCAAAATATGAGATAGGTAATGGGTAACGGGTAGTAATGGTTAATAGTTATTGGTCATTTGCAACTCATTATTAACACCTACCAATTACCAACTACCAATTACCAACTACCAACTACCAACAACACAAAATAATATGAGCAGCACTTTTATACCTCCAAAATCTGATGCTAATTGGCAACAACTGGCATCGACGGCAGTTCAAAAAGAAGATACTTCTAACTGGCTAGGAGAACTCGTCCAAGAAACTTTGGCATTGACTCGCCGCCTTTTCATTCAGTTACAGCGCCGTCCTTCAACTTTAATTGCTGGAATTATTCAACCCGTCATGTGGTTGATTCTATTTGGTGCTTTGTTTCAAAATGCCCCCAAAGGAATGTTTGGCGATAGCACCAATTACGGTCAATTTTTAAGTGCTGGCGTGATCGTTTTTACTGCCTTTAGTGGAGCGCTAAATGCAGGATTACCAGTGATGTTCGATCGCGAATTCGGCTTTTTAAACCGCTTGTTAGTCGCTCCTCTGGCTTCGCGCTTCTCGATTGTTTTAGCTTCAACTATTTTTATTGTCAGTCAGAGTTTGTTGCAAGCAGCAGTTATTGTGGCGGCAGCTGCCTTTTTGGGCGCTGGTTTACCCAATCTAGCTGGTTTGGGGGCGATCGCTTTAATTATTTTACTGCTAGCTTTGGGCGTAACAGCTGTAAGTCTCGGTTTAGCCTTCGCTTTACCCGGACATATAGAACTGATTGCCGTCATTTTCGTGACTCAACTGCCCTTGCTATTTGCTAGCACGGCTCTCGCGCCTTTGTCTTTTATGCCTAAGTGGTTGCAAATTGTCGCAACAATTAACCCATTAAGCTATGCGATCGAACCGATCCGCTATCTCTATCTACACAATAGCTGGAACTTAGGTAATGTAGTCATGCAAGCGCCTTGGGGTGCAGTGACATTTGGCGGAGCTATACTGATGTTGGTCGGTTTTAGCTTCGTAGCTGTGCTGAGCATTCAACCCTTACTGCGGCGGACTCTAGCATAAGTACAAAGCCTATCTTCCTATTTTTATTTATGCGAGCTATCACTCCATGAAAATCTCAGCTTCATCTCTGACAAAAATCTTTTTCGGTGCAGTAGTAGGAATGAGCTTAGCTACCTTATTACTACCACAACCCACTTGGGCGCAAGCAACCTCAGATGCCGAACCTCTGCGGGATCTGAATCAGGAACAAAATCGCGATCCCTTTTCCCGTGGTGATACTGGCGACGCTATGAGCGGTTTAATGGATATTATGCACCGCGCTCAAATGGGTAATATTCGCTCCGCGGGAGATTTTGCAACCGAGCAAAATCAATCTTTGGACGATGCCGCTGCTAAGTTTCGCCAGCAGCAGCTACAAAGGATGCAACAAAATCCATCGCAACCTAATAACAATCCTGCTAATCCACCTCAACCAAAATAAGTAAGTAAAGGGATGGCAATGCCATCCTTTTACTTTTTATAATCCTAATGCTGCTAGCACGTCACTAGCATGGGTTGTGGTATTAACGCTGCTATCGACGTGGACGATTTTACCGCTCCCATCAATTACGTAAGTTACGCGCTTAGCATAGCCGCCACCGTCAACGTCATAGGCTTTAACTAGAGTCTGCTGAGTGTCAGCTAAAAGTGGAAAATTCAGCCCGTATTTCTCAGTGAATTGTTGATGAGACTGCTCGTCATCAACGCTTACACCTAAGATTACAACGTCTTTGTCATTGTAAGTTTGCTTGGCATCTCGGAAACTACAAGCTTGTTTCGTACAGCCCGGTGTATCGTCTTTGGGATAGAAGTACAAAACTACAGTTTTACCAGCAAAATCAGATAAGGAGACTGTATTACCATTAGTATCTTTGACTGTAAATGTAGGTGCTTGCGTACCAACTGCTAAAGCCATAAGTTTCAGTATCTCCCTAAAATTTGATTGAATCTACTAACAGTAAACATATCTTATCTATCACTATTATTGTGGCGATCGAATAAGAGTTGACTGTATTTCCTGTCTCGATTATTTTATCAATAATTGTTATCTTTTTTAACTCTATTTTTAAACATAATTTCTTAACACTCAGCGATCGCGAGAGATCCGTTCAGTGGCAGCTAGATCCAAGGGAGGCTTTGTCAAGCATCCTAGTATACATAATTATGAATTTTTAACTATAACTTTTTACGTCTAAATTATCTAAGAGTTTTCTCACATTAATTTCATAGAAAACTCATTAACATCTTATTCAATATCTTATTTAAAACTATCAACTTGCTTTACTTTGTCTTTAAAACAGAAAAAAAGATAAAATTTGTAGCAAGCCTTACCGATTCTCAAGGGTAGAAATAAACCGATCGAGGTTTGCCAAATTCAACTAGCATTGAACTCGGTTTGATTTTTTCCTCTAGGAATTTTAGGTAACTTGTGAGATTATACAATTGCTCCTGCAATTTGGTAAAAAATATAAGAAATCCGTTTATTCTCCCCCTAACTCGTAGTTCCCGATTGCTTCATTAGCATCAATCTTCTATAGACAGAACCAAGAATTTTATCTTAAAATACCCGCTCGACCTCTATGCTAAAAGTAGCATTTATTGTCAATCACTTTCCTTTACTTTCAGAAACCTTTATTCTTAACCAAATTACCGGACTCCTAGAACGCGGACATCAAGTAGACATATATACTTGTACTCCAGGTGATTTGAATAAAGTACATCCCGATGTCGAAAAATATTGTTTATTGGAACGCACTTATTATCTACCAGAGATTCCCCAAAACTTTCTGAAGCGATCGCTCAAAGCAATTGGTTTACTGAGTATAAATTTTACGAAAGCACCTAGAAAATTACTGCGATCGCTTAATGGTTTCAAGTATGGCAAATCGGCAACTTCTTTACGATTATTTTATGCCGCGATCGCTGGTGCAGATAAAGGAGCATATGATATCGTTCACTGTCAGTTTGGAACTTTAAGTTTTTGGGGTATGCTATTTCGGACAATTAATGCTCCTCAAGCCAAATTAGTCGTATCGTTTCGCGGTTACGATATCAGCCAATTCATTCAAGAACATGGCGATCGCATTTACGATCGTACCTTTGTAGAAGCCGATCTCTTTCTGCCAAATTGCGACTTTTTTAAACGTCGTCTCCTCAAACTCGGTTGTGACGAAAAAAAAATTTGCGTTCACTACTCAGGAATTGATTGCGATCGTTTCCAATATACACCCCGCTATCGTCATTCTCATCAGAAAATATGTATTGCTACCATTGGGCGTTTAGTAGAAAAGAAAGGAATTGAATACAGCATTCGCGCAGTAGCGAAAATAGTAAAATCTTGCCCTAATCTAGAGTATAAAATCGTTGGTTGCGGTTCTTTACAAACAGAACTAGAACAACTAATCCAAGAACTAGATTTAAATAATATCGTACATCTATTAGGTAAAAAAAATCGACAGGAAATTATTGAAGTTTTGCAAGCATCTCACATATTTATTGCTCCCAGTATTACAGCACGCGATGGCAATCAAGATGCTCCTGTTAATGTCTTAAAAGAAGCAATGGCGATCGGCTTACCAGTCATTAGCACCTATCACGGAGGAATTCCAGAGCTTGTAGAAGATTGTGTTTCTGGGTTTCTAGTTCCAGAAAGAGATGCAGAGGCGATCGCATCAAAGTTACAATATTTAATCGCACATCCAGAAATCTGGAATATTATAGGTGCAGCTGGTCGCGAACGAGTAGAAAAATATTTTAATATGCAAAACCTTAACGACGAACTCGTCGATATTTATCAGAAAGTGAGTAGTGACTAGTGACTAGTCACTAGTGGCTAGCGACTAGCTATTCACAAATGACAAACGACAAACAACAAATGGCAAATATGAATTTACCCAAAGTTACCATTGTAGTAACTCCTCGCGAACGTTTTAGTTATACTAAAGAGTCTTTAGAAAGTATCTACGAACATACGCAAATTCCTTTTAAATTAGTTTACATTGATGGCAACTCTCCTATAAAAGTACGCCAATATTTAGAGGAACAAGCGCGAGTTAGAAACTTTCAAATTATCAGAACAGATTACTATCTTTCTCCCAATCAAGCTAGAAATATAGGCTTGCGTCAAGTGGATACTCCATATGTTGTATTCGCTGACAATGATGTGGTTGTTTCCCCTGGTTGGCTAGAAAATTTAGTGCGGTGTGCTGAAGAAACACAAGCTACAGTCGTTGGACCATTGATGTGTCAGGATTTACCAATACATGAAATCGTCCACTTTGCAGGTGGCGAATCTCATATTTGGGTTGACAAAAATAAAGCAACTCCCAGACGCAGGTTGCGAGAAAAGATGTACAAGCAGGGAAAACGAGTCGTAGAAGTCCGCGATCGCCTACACCGTAACGAAACTGAATTAGCAGAATTTCACTGCGTTCTCGTGCGTACAGAGATCTTTTCCCGCATTGCTTTGTTAGATGAAGCCATGCTGAACACGAAAGAACATTTAGACTTTTGCATGAGTGTCAGGGAGGCGGGAGGTAAAGTCTATTTTGAACCCAGCAGCCTTGTCACTTACGTACCAGGACCACCCTTAGAATGGACGGACTTACACTTTTATATGCTGCGTTGGAGTGATGCATGGACATTAGCGAGTTTGCATCGCTTGCGTGACAAGTGGAATTTAGCTGAAGATGCTTACTTTCTCCAAAAATACAAACAATTAGGTTGGCGGCGGCGATGGACAATCGTTCATCCCCTCAGCCACCGCCTCACCTTTGGGATCAAAAGCCACTGGCTAGAAAAAATTCTCGTTCCTCTCGATCGCATCTTAAATCGTTACTTGACATCAAGCCACGCTCGACAACAGCAAAAATTTCAACTGCAACCGCAACAAACTAACGACGTACAGGACAATGGTTTTGCAGCTTGAAATCAGGAATAGAAACGCCAGCTAAGATACTAAAGAAACTCGATCTAAATCCGTTTCTAATTCCCGCTTGATGAAAGTTTCTAACCAATCTTTTACCAGACGAGTCGCGCGACAATCATCTTCGTTATAACGTTCAATTGCTTCGAGAAAAGAGCGATCGCCTGTTGCTAACCAGCGATCGTACCAATAAATACACTGCGAACCGTGCGCTTGAGGATCGCGCCATTCAAACCCAATCCAACGGGCGATCGCTTTGAGAGCATAACTTTCAATTGGTAGCACCACAGTTTGGGCGATCTGCTCGTAAATATCAACACAGCGATCGACGATCGATCTAACTTGTTCTGCTGGTGTCCGATAAAGTTGAGCCAAGCGTCTAATTGTCTCGACTTCATACGAGAAAAAATGAAAAATGGGCGCTTGTGGATAGCGCCCAACGATGTCTAAAAATTGTTGCCAAATCGTGCTTTCATCTGACTGTGTTTCTGCTAGTAAAGAATGAAAAGTTTCCGTTTGCTTCAGGCGATCGACCACCAACACTCCTAACATGTAATCAAGATTTAGATCTGGCTGTGCCTCAATATCAAAGTAGATTTCAATGGGATTTGGTAATGGGTAATTGGTAATTGGTAGTTGCTCCCTTGTCTCCCTATCTCCCTTGTCCCCCTTGTCCCCCTGCTCCCTGCTCCCTGTTCCCTGCTCCCTTAAAAGCGAAATCGGGCGATTTTCCAAGACTGACTGCGCTTGCAATACTAAATGATGAGCTATTTTTTTGTCAAAACCTCGTAAGCTTGCTAAGTCAGATGAGTTAGCCTTAGCTAAAGATTCTAGCGTGACAAGATCGATCGCCTGTAACTCTTTATAACGATTGGGTGTCACCCCAGGCAGTAAAGACAAATGTTGTTGAGATCTAGCAACGCCAGAGCAATAACTATACCAACGGCATAAACTGCATCGCTGGCGAGAAATAAAGACTTCTGGTGCTTGAGGTGCTGCTAATGTTTGGACGCACTCGGCAAAAATCTGCTGCATCTGCGGCAGTACTCTGGCTAAACTTACCTCATACATCTCTTTCCGGCGCAAGAGTAACCAGGCTCGATCTGGTGTAGTCTCCTGCACCATGCCCAACGCCTGTCCGTGAAAAGCAGCTACAACTTGGTATTCTAGTTTGGGGCGCTTACCTAATTCAATTTGGGCTGGAATATACATCCAATTTCCAAAAATCGATTGCCCTGGTTGTTTAATTAACAAATCGGGACGGCTGAGCAGCGTTACATCTTCTGAAGTGCGGGCGATTATCACTCCTCGATAAATCTGCTCTACACCCTGTTGCATTAACTGCCAAGTTGCTGTTGCTCCTGCTTGCCAATCCTCTTTAGAATACTGAGGTTGCTGATAAATCCGTTCTGCCATCATGCTTTGTCTATGCTCGAACTTGTCCTGTTGTAACTTCAGCAACAGTTCGCTAGGAGCATCTTTAAGTGCCAAATCTCCGTGGCGATCGAGAAATGGGCGACGATTACAACGTTGGTATTGTAGCAGCAGCTCAGCAGTCATTAGCATAGCTCTAGCGTAACAGGAAAACCATGAGTGATGTGTAGTGCGCTGAGGAATAGGGTGTGGGGGAGCCAGTGCGGTCTTGGGGGTGGCGCTATCGCGGACTTCGTCGCCCCCCATGAGCAACTGGCGTTGTGGGGTGTTGGTAGTTGGTAGTTGACGGTTGTTGCACCTAAAGCTCTCCTGCTCGTGCGCTCCCTGAAAACTGGTCACCGATCGCTGATTCGGCTAAAATGACTTAGTTCTGCTGTGCTACCGTCAGATGGTTCGGCGGGTTGACAATCGCGACTGATGAACGTAAAGCTAAACGCAAAGCTATATGAGTAGATTCGACCGACAAAATAGAGGATTCAAAGTTATTGGAAATTTAGGGATGTTGCTGATCCCGATCGCGTCTGTACCTCTGCTTTTACCTTTATTCAGTCAATCTTTCTCTCCGACTTCTACTACGGCAACAGATCCATCTCCTGAGACTCCATCTGACAATAATGTTGCGAATAACGTTTCTAGTGTCGCTCAATGGGAGGCAGAAGCTAGGCGGGAGGAGCAAAGCAAGCTACCAAAAGCTCAGCCACCAACGCTCAATAAAACGAACAAACAGCAACCTCAAAAAATTAAACGAAAACGGCAGCCTGTAGCCAAAAAAACACAATATGCTGCGCCAAGCTTAGAAATTCGCGTGGCGATCGCTCAAGATGCAGATTCTCTAATTGTTGGCTCCTCAACTCCCGCCCAAGTTGTAGAAACAAACGGCAAAGTCTTACGGCAACTGCCCAACGGACAAGCTTTTACAGCACAGCCTAGCGACTCAGATCGGATTACAATTGGCAATGCCCAATTACCCAATGCGGTCTGGATTTACCCCCAAAAAGGAGGCGTGGTATACGTAGGCGATCGCTGGTATAGAGGCAAACTCCTGCTCGTTGCTCGACAACAGAAGCTACTCGCGGTTAACTATGTCGATTTAGAGCATTATCTTGCCAGCGTTGTCGGTAGCGAAATGCACGCTTCCGCCCCTACTGAAGCTCTTAAAGCTCAAGCCGTCGCCGCTCGCTCCTATGCTTTGGTTCACATGGTACGTCCGGCAAATTCCTGGTTTAATCTCGGGAATACCCAGCGCTGGCAAGTTTACAAAGGGATGAACAGCGAGTACAACACTACACAAAAAGCTGTCAAAGATACTGCTGGGCAGATTATTAGCTATCAAGGCGGCGTAGTCGAATCGCTTTACGCTGCGACAGATGAGATCGTTCAAAAAGCTCATGGTGGCAAAGGTATGAGCCAAACAGGAGCCTATCGACTGGCAGCACAAGGCTACAACTACCTGCAAATTCTGGCGCACTATTACCCCAAAACAGCCACAGCAAGGCTGGAAATCAAGCCTTGAAGCAGGAGAGGAGCAGAGGAGCAGGGGAGACTAAACAACTCCTGATTCCTGACTTTTGACTTTTGCCTTTTGAATTTTGCCTTTTGCCTTTTCTCAGAATTACACTTGACTGCTGAGAATTGGCTTGATTTGCGGTTCCGATCTTTCTCCTATATCATCGGCGATCGTTAACCGAGAGGGTTTACAGCGTTTGATCTCGACTGCAATCCCTTGCGCTCCTTCATGCTCCAAATCCTCTATGTAACCACGCTGGGCAGCTGCCGCTTCTTTGGCGCTGAGAAAAGGACCGAAGTAGTAAGTACAACGGGGATTTTGGGTATCAATTTCTACCCACCATGCCCAACCGAAGTTATGGAAGAAGCTAATCAGATTTTCTTTAGTGTGATTCCAAATTGGGTTCATGTCTTTTTTTCCTATCAGCTTGTGGTAAAGGATTCGGGCTAACAAAACAAATCGTAAACTATTGTCACATTTCGTAAAAAAGATTTCATCGCTAGTTTTCTAATTTATCTTTTTTTGTACCCATGTTGACATAATTTACATTTTGCCAGCGTTGGCGAAAAATTTCGTAAAGTGCCATACCAGTTGCGACAGAAGCGTTCAAACTCGGTGTATTGCCTGACAAGGGAATCGATACCAACAGATCGCAGCAGCGCTGAGCGCTCAAACTCAATCCTTCCCCTTCCGAGCCAACTACTAGCACAATAGGACCACTAAATTTAACTGTCTGTATCGATTGTTCCGCTTCTAATGCCGTACCGTAAACCCAGAAACCAGCTGCTTTTAATTCTTCTAAAGCGCGGCTAAAGTTAATGACTCTGGCGACAGAGAATGTTTCTAAAGCACCCGCTGCGACTTTCATCACCGTAGACGTGATCCCAACAGCTCTGCGTTGAGGGATGACTAAGCCTTGCGCTCCGATTGCCTCAGCGGTACGGATAATTGCTCCTAAGTTGTGAGGATCGGTAATACCATCGGCAGCAACAATTACGGGTTGCTGAGAAGTCGATTTCGCTTTGTCAATTAGCCCTCCTAATTCCAAATAATCGTAGGGAGCTACTTGAGCGGCGATCCCTTGATGATTGGCGTGATGGGTAATTTGGTCTAGGCGTTTGGGTTCAACCTCATCAATGACCGTACCATTCTCCTTTGCCTGTTGGAGCAGAGAATGAAAGCGATGATCGTAACGCAGACGAGCAGTAACCCAAAGCCGATTGAGCTGTCGTTGGGTTTCCAAAGCTGTCAGCACGGGATGGCGACCGTAAATTAGATCGCTCTCTTCTTCTGATGTGGAAGCTGGAATTTGGGACGAGAAACGATCTGTCTTGTCGCGTTCTGTATTGTAGGTAGGACTAGCTAAGACTGGTCGAGAGAAATCTTTCTTTCCTGCCACATGACGTTTTTCCCCATCTTGTTTAGTGGCATTATGTTTGAGATCGGCACGCTTGCCTGTATAACGCTCTGGTTTGCCACGTTGCGGTTTTCCAGAAGGGTTAGATTTGGCTTTTAATTTGGGTGGTTCTGCCATAAATTTTTCTTATTGTTAATAGCCTTAGTATTCATTTTTATTTACACTAGGGGAGTTTAATGTTTCTGTAGGAGCTAATGGTAGCTGCTCCAAGAGTTGATACAAGCGCTGGCGATCGCTTAAATAAAGATAGCCTACGAGAGCTTCTAAACTCGTTGCTTGTTGATAAACTTCTGGTGCGGCGCGACGCGGTCGTCCTACAGTAGCATTGCGTCCCCGACGCACGATTTCTAATTCAGCTTGATTGAGATATGGAGTGAGATATCGTAAGTGCGAAGCCTGTGCCTCGGCTCTAACCTGAGCAACGACAAGGTTGTGGTAAGCCTGCGATCGCTTGTGGGGTAGTAAAAAGTGGCTCCTCACATACAGCTCGTAAACCGCATCGCCCAAATATGCTAAAGCCATAGGTGAGAGTTGTTGTAGCTGCCCAGGAGCGATCGCCAACCAACTGGGTAGCAACTCCAACTGAGTGACTACATCTGTCTGAGCTTCCCGAGCTGAGCCGTCGAATAAATTGTCCTCCTTCGGTTCCACTCCGTTTGGATTCTCCCCTCAACAGTCAGTTATCAGTTGTCAGTTATCAGTGACCGGTGGCTGGTAGCTAGACCGAAACAAGAATCTACTCAATACACAAGCTACTCTCCAACTACCAACTACCAATTACCAATTTCAGCCATCAGCGATCGGTGACTACATTATTATGATCGATCCCCAATTTCAGGGGGTTGAACCTATGATAAGTTTTTTATATCAAAAAATTAAGCTATCCAGATTGCAAAACCGGATAGCTAAAGTTAGAGTGCCTGCGATCGCTCAAGATGCTTGAATATTTTCTAAAGCTGCTTCAACAGTCGGTCGTAAACCTAAATATTGCTCTAGGTTAACTGTCTTGACTGTTTGAGTTACGCGGGCATTGGTGACAATTTGTGAAGTCCCACCGTTAGTTTCAGTCTGCTTCTTCAAATGCACCAAAGCGCCAATTCCAGAACTATCGACAAAATCAATTTGGGACAAATCCAATATGATGTGCTTTGGTCCCTCTTCAACATACTTGCCGAGTACCTTGCGAAAGGTTGGTTCTGAAAAGGCATCAAGCAAACCCGTCAACCGGAATAACTGATAATTACTCCGAACCTCACGAGTTCCTCTCAGGCTAACAGTTAGATTTAGTGTCTCAGCGATAGTTCCCTCCTCGCCACTTCTTGTTTCAAATCGAGGCTAAAGTATAAATGCTTGGTTGAGATGTTGTCTACACTCACGTGGTAGAAGTTAGAAGCTTGAGGCTAAGAGCTTGGTAGTAAAAAGAACATTGTCTATTTCTGTTTGCTTCAGATCTTGCCTTTGCACTCCTAGTTTTTAAATTTTAACTCCTCATGTCTCTGTGGGTATAAAATACTATGAATTTATTGCAGGTAATGGGTAATGGGTAATGGGTGGTTGCTGGTTGTTGCACCTGAAGCCCACCTGCACACAAAGCTCACCTGCTCCCCTGCTTCCTTGTCCCCCTTGTCCCCTTGTCCTCCTTGTCCTCCTTGTCCCCCTTGTCTCCTAAACTAAAACGATAGACTTTGTACAGAAGTTTCATCTAGGCAGGGGCAATGGTGCGATTAAAGCTGTGGCAGTGGATTGTCTTAGCAACTCCGATCGCGTCTATCGTTGGTTTCTTCCTGGTAGCAGCAGGTTTGCAGATCCATGAATGGCGCATCAATTGGATCTGGGGTGTGTTTATTCTAATATTTGTCGGCTGGCGGTGGTTGCTAGTCCGGTGGACACGTCCTGTTGTCGTGGAGATGGAGGCTGTAGCCGCAGAAGTTAGCAAAGAAATAGAATCGTTTTCCGCTGATGCACCACTCTCAACGCCAGACAGCAGCAAGAAAGCAGAAGCCACGCTACAAGAAATTCTCGTTGTAGCACAAAGCGATCGCCCTTTGTGGGAGGACTGGCAAACTTTTTGGCAGCGCTGTCAAGATTTAGTTGTCGCGATCGCCCAGATTTATCACCCAGAAGTCAAGTATCCGCTTTTAAATATCTATATTCCCCAAGCTTACGGACTGATCCGAGGGACGGTAGACGATTTAGATCGGTGGATGCAAAAATTATCGCCTGCTTTGAATCAAGTTACCGTCGGGCAAGCATATGAGGCATATGAAGTTTACCGCAAGCTAGAGCCATCGGCGCGCAAATTCTGGCGGGCATGGAACTTAGCACAGTGGCTTTTGAACCCAGCCGCCGCCGTAGCGAAAAAAGCTAGCCAGCGTTACACAAACCAGGCAGATCGACAACTTTTGGTCAATTTGAGTCAATTGTTACGGGAAGCAGCGTTAAGAAATCTGTGTCGGCAAGCGATCGCCCTCTACAGTGGCGATACCTTACCTGGTTTAGAATCATCCAAGACTCAAACTTTACCCCAGGCAAAGACTCAAACTCTGCGAGAAATTTTGTCGCAAGCCGAGCCTGTGGAAATTGTAGAGCAAAAACCTGTCAGCATTCTCTTAGTAGGACGCACTGGAGCCGGAAAAAGCAGCTTAATTAATACCTTGTTTAGGGCAGAACTCGCCGCCGTTGATGTTTTACCCAGCACCGATCGCTTGCAAAATTATCGCTGGCAAACTGATACGGGAGAAACTCTGACACTGTGGGATACGCCGGGATACGAACAGGTTAATGGCGCTGAATTACGAGAACAAGTTCTCGAATATGCCAGCAACTCAGATTTGTTGCTACTTGTCAATCCTGCCCTCGATCCAGCTTTACAAATGGATGTAGACTTTCTCAAAGATATTCAGGCAGAAGTAACGGACTTGCCCGTAATTACAGCTGTCACCCAAGTCGATCGGTTGCGTCCGATTCGCGAGTGGCAACCGCCTTATAATTGGGAACTGGGCGACCGCCCCAAAGAAATTTTCATCCGAGAGGCGATTCAGTATCGCGCCCAACTGCTAGCGAATTATTGCGATGTGGTGCTACCAATTGTTACGGCAGATCCGCAAGTTGGTCGAATTGCTTGGGGAATCGACGCGCTATCCTTAACCTTAGTTCAGGCGATCGCCCCTGCCAAACAACTGCGGCTAGCACGCTTCATGCGCGATTTAGACACTCGCACCACCGCCGCCGCCAAAATCATCGATCGCTACACCTTCCAAATGGCAACGACTCAAGGACTCACGGCTTTACTCAAAAGCCCTGTCCTCCAGTTTATTTCCACCATCTCAACCGGATCGCCTACCTTAGCTAATCTCCTAGCAGCGCAGATTCCAGTGGAACAATTGCCTGTTGTCATTGGTAAATTACAAATGGCATACGAACTATTTTCACTGCTCAACCCAGATAAAAATCCGCATAACTTCGACTTACTCGCCCTGTGGTCGTTGTTATTGGAAAACTCAGCATCTCCAGAAAATAATGCTTGGGCATTCGGTCATGCTTTGGTAGAGTATTGGACGCAGAGTTTAACTGTCGAACAATTAAGACAGCGGTATGAAGGTTATCTCAAGCAAGTTTGAATTCATGGCTGATGGCATGAAAATGGTAAATTTGAGTTTGGTTTAATTTTTTACCCTAAACTTTGAAATAGCCTATCTTGACAAAAAGAGTAAGAGAAATCACAATATCGAGCGACAAAAACGTAAAGAGCGAAAAAGATTATGCCTAAATATATCGTGTGGGGAAGTTACTGCGAGGACGTGTTGGAAAAGCGCGTACCTTATCGACAAGCACATTTAGATGGACTGGCAAAACAGAAAGAAGCTGGGGTTTTAATTACAATTGGTCCGACTAAAGATGTGACCAAAGTATTTGGGATTTATGAAGCAGAAGATGAGGCGACAGTACGGAATTTAATTGAGTCCGATCCGTATTGGGTTAATGGAATTTGGACGGAGTATGAAGTTAAAGAGTGGATACAGGCTTTTTGATTTTTAAGAATGTTACTTGAAAAGTATACCTTGGCGTTTATCCATGTAAAAACATTTTAGAGGTGAAACAATGTCAGCGATCGCCACTCAATCAAATTCAGTAATCAAGCGAGTACTTTTCACCTGCATATCTTTACTATTAGTTTTTGCTTGTTTACTAGGAACGAAAATATCTTTAACAGGAGAACCGCAGTTACTTGCTGGAACTCGCCCCGACAATTTAGGCGTTCGTGCGGGTGAACTTGCACCTTGTCCCAACACTCCTAATTGTGTTAGCAGTCAGAGTCAAGATCCCGCACATAAAATCGAGTCTTTTATTTATAATTCCTCTGCTCAAGCGGCTATGACTGACTTAAAAACTGTGCTTCAGTCATTTAGAAGAACAAAACCGATCGCTCAGTCAGAAAATTACCTCTATACGGAATTTACCATTCCTGTTGTTGGGTTTGTAGATGATGTAGAATTTTCTTTGGATGAGAACGCTAGAGTCATCCACGTGCGTTCGGCTTCTCGTATGGGTGAGTCAGATTTGGGTGTAAATCGCAGCAGAATAGAAACTTTGAGAGCAAAGTTTAACCAAATTAATCGCCCTGAATCTGTATAGAAAATTAAGTTTTAGCCATCTCCAAAGCTTGAATTGCAGCTTGAACAAGATTGTAATAATGGGGTTGAAAGAGATCGACTTGAGTAGCATCTTTACGGCTACTACCTAATAACCCCATCAGATTTCCTGCCTCAATTGCTAAAACTCGTCCTTCAGTGTTCTTAATCCTTAATTCTAATGAATTGTTTGTAGGGAAAACACCGCAAGTATAACGCCGCTGTTTGTATTCAAAGGGAATTGTAGTGGCAGTTCGTCTGAGTGAAAATAATATTTGCGGCTGATTAGGTAGGCGCACGCCGATTAATTCTAACTCAATATTAGTATTACCATTCCAAGTATTTTCTCGCAAACGATAGGCAATATCTATCCGTGGTGGTAAAGGGAAATATTCGCGCCAACGCCAGGCGATCGCTTTCATTTGTTGTAGGGGCGCACGGCTGTGCGCCCCTACAGATAAATCTTTTTCTTGAACTACAGTTAATTTAATATGACCCTTACCAATAATCTGCTGGTCGATGACTTTAACATTAGCCGTCCAAAAAACGGGTTCTGGATTTTCAATTCCACAGGGATGTAAAATATCTAACTGTTGATAAAGTTGTAAATTGAGCCGATCTAAATTGGCTTGCGTGTCAATTTGTAGCAGTGGCTTTAAGTGTTCCGGTTGCAAACAAGAGTTAGCAAATTGAATCAGACGCGATCGCAATGCTTCTAAGTTTTCGGCTGAAAGGGAAAAACCACCTGCTGCTTTATGTCCGCCAAACTTACCTAATAAATCTCGACAGAATTCTAAGGCATCAAAAACATTAAATTCAGGAATACTACGTGCTGAACCGCGAATGTGATGTTCGTCTTCATACGTGCCAATAAATACGGGTACGCCGTAGCGTTCTACCAGGCGAGAGGCGACGATCCCGATTACGCCGTGATGCCAATTTGGTTGAACGACAAGTAAGACGCGATCCTCTTGTAGAGACATGGCGTGCGATGATTCGACATAAGCGATCGCTTCCCGTTCGATTTCTTCGCAAAGTTGTTGGCGACGGGCGTTAATTTGTTCGCATTGCATTGCCCGTTCTAAGGCAATTCCGGCATCATCAGTTGTCAATAGATCGATAACAATTTGCGGATCGCCAATTCGCCCGATCGCATTAATACGGGGACCGAGGCGAAAACCGATATCATCTGGTTTGAGTGACTTATTTTTGTCGTTCACACCACTAACTTGAATCAAGGCTTGAATTCCCTCAAGCTGAGACTGAGGCAGCAGTCTCAATCCGCGTTTCAGCCACCGACGATTGACACCGATTAAAGGTGCGAGATCGGCGATCGTTCCTAGTGTAAAGAGTTCCAATAAAGGCTTGACTAAACCCTTGAGTTGTCCTGTTTTCTGAGCCAGACAAATAGCTAGGACGTAAGCAACACCAACCCCAGCTAAACCCCAATAAGGTGAAGATTCGGGAATGAGTTTGGGATTGAGGATCGCGTTTGCTGGGGGTAAAGTGGGGGGAATGTCGTGATGGTCGGTGACGATGACATTTAAACCGAGTTCTCTTGCTCTGGCGATTGGTTCGATCGCGGCAATACCATTATCTACGGTTAAAATCAGCCGCACGCCTTCACTGTGGAATTCTTCGACAATCCGCTTGTTAATTCCATAGCCCTCCTGCATCCGGCTGGGAATGGCATAATCGACTTGCGCCCCCAACCAGCGCAGGCTGCGGAGTAGCAAGGCTGTACTCGTCATCCCATCAGCATCGTAGTCGCCGCAAATGGCAATTTTCTCTTGGGAAGCGATCGCTTGTTCTAATAAGTCTATGGCGATCGCTAGGTCGGAAAATGCCTCTAGGGGTGAGGGCAAATCTAAAGTTTCTGGATTGATAAATATTTCTGCCTGCGCTGGTGTCTCGATGCCGCGATTGACTAAAAGCTGGTTGACTATAGGTGAGAGCTGGTTTATTGTGGTCAACTGGCTGACCAACTCCGGTTGAGCTGGATGTATTTGCCAGCGCTGATTTGGCAAGCGACGCGGACGGCGAGGTAATCCTGATGGCGGTTGGGCTAACACGGGGACAGAAATAGAGGCTCAGCACTATATTGTATGAGGCTAATGGGTAATTTAGCGCGGTTACTGCATTCGATCTATAGTTCTATACTGAATTGCCTCGGCGACGTGATGGCTTTGCAAGTTTTTCTCTGCCCCTAAGTCGGCAATTGTCCGCGCCACTTTGAGAATGCGATCGCTGGCTCTGGCGGACAAGCCTAATTTCCGAATTGCTCCTTCTAATAAGCTTTTAGAAGTATCATCTAACTGACACCACTTCCGCAAATGGCGACTTTGCATTGCTGCGTTACAACTTACCGATAATTCTGACTCAAACCGATCGCAGGTGCGATCGCGTGCTGCTTGTACTCTTTGCCTAACGCTTTCCGAATCTTCCCCCGTAGGTTGCTGGGTAATTTCCTCTGGTTTCAGTCGATTCACCGCCACCTGCAAGTCAATTCGATCCATCAAGGGACCCGAAAGCTTTGCCCAGTATTGCTCTCTTTGCCTGGGGGAACAAGTACACGCTTGGATTGAATCGCCAAAATAACCACAAGGACAAGGATTTGTACTCGCGACTAAAGTAAATTGGGCGGGAAACATCACCGATTGGCGAGTACGAGATACAGTGACGTGACCGTCTTCTAAAGGTTGGCGCAGAAATTCCAATACATCCCGCTTGAATTCTGTTAATTCATCTAAGAATAGAACTCCGTGGTGAGCTAAAGAAATTTCCCCAGGACGAGGAAAAGTCCCGCCACCAACTAAAGAAGGACCAGAGGCGGAATGGTGGGGACTACGAAAGGGACGTTCTGCAACTAGCGAACCTTTATTTTTTAACAACCCCGCTACGGAATGAATTTGGGTAACTTCCAACGCCTCATGAAAACTGAGTGGTGGCAAAATCGCCGGAAGACGACGAGCCAACATCGTTTTCCCGCTCCCAGGCGGACCCACAAAAATTAAGTTATGCCCCCCAGCTGCGGCAATTTCTAAGGCTCTACGAGCGTGAGCTTGTCCTTTGACATCTTTTAAATCTGCACCACAATGGACACTTCTGACGATCTCCCGCGTGCCTTCAAACTGCACGGGCTGAAACTTTTCTGGCTGATTGAGAAATGCTGCGACTTCCGATAAAGATTGAAAACCATAAACTGATATCCCTTGCACTAAAGCTGCTTCCTGGGCATTATCTGCGGGTACGACTAACCCAGTAATCCCCATTTTTTGCGCCGCCGCCGCCACGGGTAAGACACCAGCCACTGCCCGCAAGCCGCCATCCAAGGAGACTTCACCCAGAAATAAGAAATCCCCTAGCATTTGCGGGTTGACCTGCTCTGAAGCCGCCAAAATGCCCACGCTCATCGGTAAATCGAAGCTGGGTCCTTCTTTCCTAATATCTGCTGGCGCTAAGTTAATTACGATCCTTTTCAGCGGAAAAGCATACCCAGCGTTTTTGAGCGCTGCTTTCACCCGTTCTTTCGACTCCTGAACTGCCAGATCCGGTAATCCTACCACGACAATTCCCGGTAGCCCCGCCGAGACATCGATTTCGACTCCTACTTTGACAGCATCGATACCGACAATTGATGCACTCCAAACCCGTGCCAGCATTTTATCTTTCTTCCATGACAAGAACCCTTTAGAATCTCTAACAGAGTTCAAGGGCGATCGGCATGAGTGAAACTACAGATACTATTTTTGGCAAAATCATTCGTAAAGAAATTCCCGCCAATATCGTTTATGAAGACGAACTGGCGATCGCATTTAAAGATATTAATCCCCAAGCCCCCGTTCACATCCTCGTGATTCCCAAAAAACCTATAGCCAAGCTATCGGATGCCGAATCTCGCGACCACGCCCTTATGGGTCATTTGTTACTAACTGTTAAGCGAGTCGCCCAGCAAGTAGGACTGAATAACGGCTATCGCGTCGTGATTAATACTGGTGCAGACGGCGGACAAACTGTGGATCACATGCACCTTCACATTCTTGGCGGGCGACAAATGAGTTGGCCTCCTGGTTGAGTTCCTCGTACTTTGTTAAAGAATATTCGTTTGGGTGAGCTGAGGGAGCTGAGGGAGCTGAGGAGGCTAAGGAAGAAAACTAATTCGTAATTCATTAATTCGCAATTCAGAATTAGCTACTTATGTAATACGGCTGAAAGCTTTGCTAGAAAAAGTTTTCAGCTCTTTTATTTTTAGGCTGAGTTGTTAAATTATAAAACAAACTTATAACATTCATAATATAAGCTAATCTTCATAATCTTTACAAAACTCAATGAAGTTCTTTATAGTGTTAACAACAGGGAAAACAAACCCTGATTTGCATAACCAAACGCAATACATAGAACCATGACAACCACATTACAAAGACGCGAAAGCGCTTCCTTGTGGGAACAGTTTTGTAACTGGGTAGCAAGCACAGAGAACCGCCTATACATTGGCTGGTTCGGCGTGTTGATGATCCCCACGTTGCTCGCTGCAACCACCTGCTTCATCGTCGCCTTCATCGCCGCCCCCCCGGTAGACATCGACGGGATCCGCGAACCAGTAGCAGGTTCTTTGATCTACGGCAACAACATCATCTCTGGTGCAGTAGTGCCATCTTCCAACGCCATCGGCTTGCACTTCTACCCGATTTGGGAAGCAGCCTCATTAGACGAATGGCTGTACAACGGTGGACCTTACCAATTGGTAATTTTCCACTTCTTGATCGGCGTATTCTGCTACATGGGACGTGAATGGGAACTATCCTACCGCTTAGGAATGCGTCCTTGGATCTGCGTCGCATACTCTGCACCAGTAGCAGCAGCAACCGCAGTCTTCTTGATTTACCCAATCGGACAAGGCTCTTTCTCTGACGGGATGCCCTTGGGCATTTCGGGAACATTCAACTTCATGTTAGTGTTCCAAGCCGAGCACAACATCCTGATGCACCCCTTCCACCAATTAGGTGTAGCTGGTGTATTCGGTGGAGCGCTGTTCAGCGCGATGCACGGTTCTTTGGTTACCTCTTCCTTGGTACGTGAAACAACCGAAACCGAATCTCAGAACTACGGTTACAAATTCGGACAAGAAGAAGAAACCTACAACATCGTTGCAGCTCACGGCTACTTCGGTCGCTTGATCTTCCAATACGCATCGTTCAACAACAGCCGCGCGCTGCACTTCTTCCTCGCAGCATGGCCCGTCATCGGGATTTGGTTCACCTCCTTGGGCATCAGCACCATGGCGTTCAACCTCAACGGCTTCAACTTCAACCAGTCGGTGGTTGACTCTCAAGGACATGCGATTGGTACATGGGCAGACATCCTCAACCGCGCTAACCTGGGTATGGAAGTGATGCACGAGCGCAACGCTCACAACTTCCCCCTCGACTTAGCTGCTGTCGAAGCTCCTTCCCTCAATGGCTAATTCGCTCTTCTAACTCATAAGCGCCTCCCCAAAAAGGGGGGCGCTTTTTGCTTTCTCTAAGTCTGGTAAAGGCGGGTTTACATAGATTTTCAAGTTGAGCAATAAATATGGTTGGCGAACCCACCTTTACTTGCATTTATCTCTACAATTCGACTAAAATAGTAAGTCTTGCCCTAGCTCCATTAAAGATGAGTCTGGAGACGGTAGCAAAGGTAAGAGCCTTTTCATACCGTCGGTCGCGGCTCAAGGCTACAAACCTGTTGGTACAGGTACTCTACCCCCTCTTATCTTTCTCTCATAGAAAGATGATAGGGGGTAGTCCGGTGCAAAGGATTGGTTTGGTATCCTATCTTCAGTAGTAACCGCGATCGCAGAAAAATATTTAAGTATACAGGACAGCTCATGGCGAAACGAGTGCAATTAGTTTTAACGCAAGACATACTCAAGCTAGGCAAAAATGGCGACCTAGTTGATGTAGCCCCAGGCTACGCCCGCAATTATTTGCTGCCTAAAAAAATGGCAGTACCAGTTACAGCTGGAGTTTTAAAGCAAGTCGAACGTCGTCGAGAAGTTGAACGGCAACGGCAATTAGAATTAAAGCAGCAAGCACAAGAATTGAAAGCGGCTTTAGAAAAAGTTGGCAGTTTCACCATTGCCAAGCAAGTAGGAGAGAAAGAAGCAATCTTTGGTACGGTGACAGACCGGGAATTAGCTACCTTAATTCAGCAAGCGATCGGTCAAGAAGTGGATCGTCGTGGTATTACCTTACCTGACATTAGTAAACTCGGTACTTACAAAGCTGATGTGAAGTTACATCAAGATGTGACAGCAACGGTAGAAGTGAAGGTTGTAGCAGAGTAGTCATCGGTCATTCGTCATTGGTCATTTGTGAATAAATAATTTTGACTTTTGACTTTTGACTTTTGACTTCTCCCTTACCCCTTGATTAAAAAATCGGGTAAAAGTAGAGAGAGCTTCTTGAACTTTTGCCTGTTATTTTTTATATATGTACAATAATCAACAAAAATTTGTCAGTGATGGTGTCGATCGCCTGCCACCTCAAAATGTTGAGGCAGAAGAAGCGATTCTAGGTGGTATTCTACTCGATCCCGAAGCAATTGGCAGAGTGAGCGATCGCCTAATTGCCGATGCCTTTTATATTGATGCCCATAAAGAAATTTATCGCGCCGCACTGCAACTGCACGCGCAGGGTAAACCTACAGATTTACTATGTGTTGTTGGTTGGTTGAGCGATCGCGAACTCCTCAGTAAAATCGGTGGTAAAAGCAAATTAGTCCAGCTGGTAGACCGGACGGTTTCCGCAATTAATATTGATGCTTTAGCTGGCTTGGTGATGGATAAGTATCTCCGCCGTCAGTTAATTACATCGGGAAATGAAATCGTCCAACTAGGATTTGAGACAGAGAAAGAACTAGCAACTGTCCTCGACCAAGCAGAACAAAAGGTTTTCGGCGTGACTCAGGAACGCCCGCAGCAGAAATTAGTGTCAATTTCCGATACTTTAATCTATACCTTTCAAGATATTGAGAGTCACAATCAAGGCATTGCTCAGCCTGGGCTATCGTGTAACTATTACGATCTCGATGCGATGACGGGCGGTTTCCAGCGTTCTGACTTGATTATTATCGCTGGTCGTCCGGCAATGGGAAAAACCAGCTTTGCTCTAGGTTTGGCGCATAATATTGCGAGACTGCACAAGTTTCCTGTCGCAGTATTTAGTTTGGAAATGTCAAAAGAGCAGCTGGTACAGCGCTTGTTGTCCAGCGAAGCGGGAATTGAGAGTCAGAGGTTGCGGACGGGAAGAATTGCTCAGAACGAGTGGGAATTATTGTCTCACGCGATCGGCGAACTGTCAGATTTACCGATATATATTGACGATACGCCAAACATTACCGTGATGGAAATGCGTAGTCAAGCTCGTCGCCTGCAAGCAGAAAAAGGTAAAGAATTAGGTTTAATTCTGATCGATTATTTGCAATTAATGGAAGGTAGCGGCGATAATCGCGTCCAAGAATTATCAAAAATCACGCGATCGCTCAAAGGTTTAGCGAGAGAACTCAACGTACCAATTATTGCCCTTTCTCAGCTCAGCCGTAGTGTAGAAGCCCGGAATAGCAAACGCCCGATGATGTCAGACTTGCGAGAATCGGGTTCGATCGAACAAGACGCGGATATCGTGATTATGCTTTACCGCGATTCTTATTACAACCCCGACTCTCCCGATCGCAACATTGCCGAAGTCATCATCGCCAAACACCGCAACGGTCCCACCGGAACCGTGAAGCTATTATTCGATCCAAACTTGACCAAATTTGTGAATTTAGCCAAGCAGAATTTTTAAATTGTCATTTGTCATACCCTTCGGGAAGGGCTATTCTTCGAGAAGCCACCCTTCGGGTGTCTACGCCCTACGTCATTGGTCATTTGTGTTTGCCAATGACAAATGACCAGTGACAAATGACTAATTAATTAACCTTCAACAACTCCACGTCAAAAATCAGCGTAGCGTTGGGAGGAATAACGCCACCCGCACCGCGAGCGCCGTAACCTAATTCTGGGGGAATGACGATTTGGCGACGTTCGCCTACTTTCATCGTGCTGAGTGCTTCATCCCAGCCTTTAATGACTTGTCCCGTACCAACTTTAAATGAAAAAGGCTGACCGCGATCGCGAGAGCTATCGAACTTAGAACCATCTTCTAAAGTTCCTGTATAGTGAACTACGACGGTTTGACCTTTTTTCGGCATTTCTCCGCTTCCCTCTTGGAGGACGGTGTATTTCAGCCCAGAATCAGTTGTAATTGCTTTATTGTCAGACATTGGAGTTACCTTATTTGGTGCAGTTGGGGTTTGCGTTGGCTTCTGGGCTATAAGCGTGCTGGATGTGGCTTGAGTTGATGCTTGAACAGATGTAGTCTCAGCCAGAGCGTTATCTTTCGCTCCTCCTACCTGAGCTAGCACCAAAAGCACTACGCAAACTAACGTAATTCCCACGCTGATGAGAATTTCTTTCAAAATTAGACCCTCCTTCAGCTATGCAAGTGCGTCACTACTATATCTTGTAATGGGGTAGTTGGTAATTGGTAATTGGTAGTTGGAGATCGCAAGAGGCGAGAGACTAGAGGCTGATTTTGACTTTTGACTTTTGGCTTTTGACTTACCCATTACCCATTACCATCTAACGCCACATCTTATTTTCCAAATCGCGGATTTGACGCTCTAGGCGATCGATCCGTCCCCGTAACTCGTCCATTTCTGACTGACGGGGTACGCCAAGATCCTGCATGACATTACGGATCTGCCGTTGCAACTGCGCCTCAAAAGTTGTGGGATCGATCTTGAGCTGCTGCATCATGTTGTCTACAAACACTTTGGCTTGGTCAGAATTCATTTTGCCATCCTTGACCAATTCATCGCTTACTTCCCGCAACTTCTCAGCTACAAGGGAAGTCGTACCAACACCAAGCATCAATAGTTGTTTAATCCAGTTGTTATTATCCATCCTGCTATCCAGTTAGTTAAAGGAATTTATCAACAAGTTGTAGGGGCGGGTTTACCAAGAGACTTTGTGACTTACAGAGATTTCGGGTGAACTCGCCCCTACAGAAATAGCGCTGCGATCGAGCTATGCTAAAAACATGTCACCCCAACTCCTCCTGTTATATTCTGGCAAATTTGGCGATCGCCATCCTTTCGAGCAGTAGAGAAAAAAGCGCGTGGTTATTGAGTTTCTCAAGTTTAAAGTTACTCCTGAATTAAGGGAGAAATTTATCCAAAAAGATGCAGAAATTTGGACGACTGCACTATCTGGCTATCCTGGTTTTCTCAGTAAAGAGGTTTGGATAGAACCTAATGTCCCAACGGAGGTTGTGATGATTATTCGTTGGGCAACGCGAGAGCAATGGAAATCTATCCCTACCGAGCAACTCGACAAGATTGATGCTAAGTTTGCCCAGCAGATGGGGAAAACCTACGAGTTGATTCAGTCATCCGAGTATCAAGTTCGCAAGTTTCCTCAGTCGTAATTGCTTTGTACCATGCCTACCTGTCCCCGTTGTCATCAAGCAGTTGACTCTCAGGTAGTCAACTGTCCTTATTGCCGCACGCCGCTCAAAGCATTCGGTCATCCAGGCATTCCCTTACACCGTGCTACCGGTGACGAACCTTTGTGTAAAACTTGTACTTACCATTTAGATGATAGCTGCACGTATCCCCAGCGTCCATATGCGACAGAGTGTACGCTTTACCAAAACATCGAGCAAAAACGATTGGAGGAGGAGCAAAGACAAAAAAGTAGGAGTCCTGCTGTTGGGTTGCAAAATTGGCTGAAGCGCAATCAATCTTTGCTGTTAATTCTAGGGTTGTTATTAGTCTGTTTCCTCATCGCTTTGAGTCATGTCTAAAACAGAAGCTCCCATCGACACCAATATTGTCACCTTTGCAGATATCGAAGCAGCACACCAACGGTTGACAGGTGTTGCTCACAAAACTCCCGTAATGACTTCCAGAACGGTAAACGAACTGACGCAAAGACAGGTGTTTTTTAAGTGCGAAAACTTCCAAAGAATGGGAGCATTTAAATTTCGGGGAGCGTATAATGCTTTGTCTCAGCTCTCAGAACAACAAAAAAGGCAGGGTGTACTCACATTTTCTTCGGGAAATCACGCTCAGGCGATCGCGCTTTCGGGTAAATTACTCAACATTCCCACTACAATTGTCATGCCGGAGGATGCTCCAGCTGTGAAGTTAGCTGCTACGCAGGGTTATGGTGCAGAGGTACTGTTATACGATCGCGCCGAAATGACAAGGGAAGAGTTAGCAGCCGAACTCTGTCGGGAACGCCAACTCACTTTTATTCACCCCTACGACCGTCCTCAAGTTATCGCCGGACAGGGTACAACTGCTAAAGAATTAATCGAAGGAGTGGGAGAATTAGATTTACTCTTAGTTTGTTGTGGTGGTGGAGGTCTGTTATCGGGATGCGCGATCGCGGCTAAAACACTTTCTCCGCAATGTAAAGTTATTGGTGTAGAACCGGAAAGAGCAGATGATGCAACGCGATCGTTTCATAGCAAAACTCTGCATACGGTTCATAATCCCGATACAATTGCTGACGGCGCTCGTACTCCGTCTTTGGGAAAAATTACTTTTCCTTTAGTATTGAAATATGTAGATGACATGGTGACAGTATCGGAAGATGCGATTAAACGCACCATGTATTTTTTGTGGGAGAGAATGAAGATTGTCGTCGAACCCACAGGAGTATTAGCCGCCGCCGCTTTAGTAGAGGGTGTTGTCACTGCACCAGGAGCAAGAGTTGGAGTGGTTATCAGCGGTGGTAACGTAGATTTGCAGCAGGCTGGAAAATTTTTTATTTTTTAGAGAAATATATTATCAACGCAATATTCATCCAGGTTGCTTGACCTCACATTGCGTTGATAAATTTTTTGCCCGTTTCAGAAACTTTTCGTCAAACGTATAGATTGCTGAGTAATTCTGACTTTGAGCTAGGTGAAATGCATCAGCAAAATCTAAGCCATTTTCGTGCCATTGCAAAACTTGCGCGATCGCGTTTATATTTGTGAGATAAACATTCGGTATTCGTGTCAACTGAAACCACGCCACTGAGCCGCTATTCCCTGACGAATTGCATCTTTCATTTCACCTAAACTTTTAGGCTTATCTTGATATTTCAAACATCCTGCAACATTCTGCAATGTTGTTTCTGGGAAAGGTTTTTTAGGTTTAAGCAGAATGCCATCACCTGTATCAATTACAATCAGTTCTTGTCCTGCTTCCCAACCATGAATACTGCGTAATATCTTTGGGATAATAACTTGACCTTCACTTGATAAGCGGGTTGTTTCCATCGAATGCACAAACTATGGTAAGAAATTTGTAAAAATTATAGCATGAGCTAAACTCGAAATTCTGGCAACGATGAGCGAGTAATGATTATAAGAGAAGCAAATTTAAATGACGTACAAGCGATCGCACGGGTACATGTAGATACTTGGTATACGACATATAAAGGAATTATTCCAGAATCATATCTAGCTAAACTTTCCTACCAGCAGCGAGAGATTGCTTGGCAAAAAATTATAGAAGATACTATGAGTAGCAGCCAATTCGTTGATGTAGCTGAGAACAATTCAGGAGAAATTATTGGTTTTGCTAATAGTGGAAAAGAACGAACTAGCGATCGCACTTACAAAGGTGAGTTATATGCCATATACATTTTAGCAGCATACCAGCGTCAGGGAATTGGTTACAAATTAACTCTATCTGCTGTGGATAAACTATCTGAATTGGGTTTTAACTCAATGTTAGTTTGGGTATTAGCAAATAACCCTGCTTGTGGATTTTATGAAAATATTGGTGGACAAAAAGTATACGAAAAACAAATTGAAAGAGGCGGGGTAATGTTAAAAGAAATTGCCTATGGATGGCAAGATATAACAAGTGTACGCGATCGCATTTCATCGCGTTAAACTACATGAGCGGTTGTATCAATTGCATTTTCAGTTGAAATATCTACTTCTGGTATGCCCATACTCTTATTACTATGTTCTTGAAATATTGCTAGATCGAACCAGAAAGTTGTCCCGACACCAACCTCACTAACCAAATGAATGTTGGCATGATGTTTGTCCATAATATTTTTCACAATAGAAAGTCCTAACCCGGTTCCTTCTAAAGTGTGTACGCGGTTTTCCACGCGGAAAAAGCGATCGAAAATAGCTGCTTGATCCTCTGGATCGATACCAATTCCTGTATCAGAAATTTCAATTCTCACCTGGGGAGATACAATGCGATCGCCGCTTGCAGGCTCCATTTTATACGCACGGATCGCTACTTTTCCACCTTGCTGAGTAAATTTAAGTGCGTTTCCAACTAAATTAGTAAATACCTGAAGCAATAAGTCGTAATGTCCAAAAACTTGTGGTAGTTCGGGTTCGATTTGCTGAATTAATTCAATTCCTTTATCTCTAGCATTCAATTGATAATTTCGCAAAGTTTGTTCGACTGCTTGTGCCAAATCTACCCCTTCAAAATGATAGATCCGACAAGAAGATTCTAAACGAGATAAGTCTAAGACATCATTAACCAAACGAGTGAGGCGATCGGTTTCGTTATTTGCAGTTGCTAAAAATTCCCTCTGTTCTTCGGTGCTGAGGTTTTCACCGTAGTCGTGAAGGGTTTCAATATAAGTCTTGATATTAAACAAAGGCGTGCGTAATTCGTGAGAGACGTTGCTGATAAATTGGCTTTTTGCCTCATTCAGTTCGACTTCGCGAGTAATGTCTTGCACTGTCATAGCAATTCCCTTAATACTTTCTCGATGTTGGTCGAGAACGGTAGTCAGAAGAATCCGAATCGTGCGCATAGTTGGCTGAGAAAGCGGAATTCTAAACTCTGCACTTTCGCTTTCTCCCCTTGCTATCTTGTATAAAGGGCGATTTAATTCCGCTTGCACCGACATTGGCAAATGATTTAAGACGCTATCTCCAATGACCTCTCCATTTTCCCAGCCAAAAATCCGTCGTGCTGTGGGATTGACTAAAATCACTTGCATATTGGTGTCAAGCAGAATAGCACCATCAGCAATAGTAGAAACTAAAGTTTCTAATTTAGCTTTCTCGGCAGTGAGTTCTTCGATATTTTGTTCTTCATAACGCTCTAAACGTTCTGCCATTTCATTAAAACTGAAAATCAATTCCTTGAGTTCTCCCCCCAAAGGCAGATCGATCCGCTGTTGAAAATTGCCAGCCGCAATATTTTTTACACCCGTCAATAACTCTTTAATTGGTTTGGTAATCATGAGAGTATTGAAGACAGCACCCAAAATGACCATGACCCAAATTGACACGAAAACAGCAATTGTTACATCGCGGGTGAGATTGGAAGAGGTGACAACTGTAGGATTTGGGTTGATTCCAATTGCTAATACTCCCAAATATTTACCTTCATGATTGAGCGGGACGAAAACATCAGTGACTTCCCCATCAGGCGTTCGGTGTTGTCGCACCATCGGCAATTCAGAATTAGCGGCGTAATCTTCCGGTAACTGAATCCGGCGCTCAATTGTCAGTGAAGTTTGTACGGCTGGTTCCCAAAAAGGAATTCCAAAAAAGATTTTTCCTGCTTCGTCGGCATAGAGCATGTAGCGCACGCTAGAAGTGCTACTGTAGAAGCGTTGAGAAAACTGAGCGACTTCGGTGTAATTATTCTCCGCTACCAGAGGGGCAACGTTAGAAGCAAGTAACAACCCCAAGTCACGTCCGAAGCGGGTTTCATTTACCCTTGCATCCACTTGAATCGTGTTAACTGCCCAAAAAGTGAAACCACTGACAATTAACGAAACCACCAGCGTCGCAGCAGCCATCAACTTAGTTGGCAGAGTTAGCTCAAACCACCAACGGGCGATCGCTTCTCGGATTGTTTTTAACGGCGCTAACATTTGTATAAAAATTGGTATTTTATAAGTCCTTTGTTCTAAGGTAAAGTTTTTCGACTTAAAAGACAAAGTGGTTACTTGTCATTTGTCATTGGTGGGTGGCTGGTGGCTGGTGGCTAGTGGTTAGTGGTTCGACTCTTTGCTAGTCACTAGCCACTATTCACTAGTCACTGAATTCGGTGTCCGATGTCGCGGCGATAGTAGATGCCGTCAAAATGGATTTGGGCGATCGCATCATAAGCAAGGGCGATCGCTTGCTCAAAATTCTCCCCTACACCACTAACACCTAATACCCTACCTCCATCTGTAATTACGGGAGTCGGGAGTCGGGAGTCGGGAGTCGGGAGTTGGGATTCTCTCAGTCCCCCTTGTCCCCCTTCGCCCCCTAATCCCCACTCCCTTCGGTCGCGGGAAGAGCGAGTTCCCCCTTGTCCCCCTTTTCCCCCTTGTCCTAGTCTGGTTCCAGCATGAAATACACAACCCCCCGAAGCTTCAGCTGCATCTATGCCAGTAATGACATGACCTTTTTCGTATGCACCTGGATAGCCTTTGGCGGCGGCGACAACACAACAGGCGGCTCCCGGCTTCCAGGCGATGGGAGGCAATTCACCTAGTTTTTGCTGACAACAAGCCACGAGTAACTCTTCTAGGGGGGTTTCCAGTAAAGGTAAAATAGCTTGGGTTTCAGGATCGCCAAAGCGACAGTTGAATTCTAGAACTTTAAATTCCCCCGTAGGAGCAATCATCAAACCTGCATATAATACGCCCCGATAATCGATGCCTTTAGAGCGTAAAGTGGCGATCGCTCTCTGTAATACCTCTCGTTCGATCCTTGCCATTAATTCTGGCGTAACCAGGGGAGCAGGGGCATACACTCCCATTCCGCCCGTATTCTCGCCTGTATCCCCTTCTCCGATGCGTTTGTGGTCTTGGGCTGGTAGTAGGGGACGAATCGTTATCCCGTCTGTCAATGCCAATACAGAGGCTTCTTGTCCGATTAAGCATTCTTCAATGACAACAAACTTACCCGCGTCGCCAAATTGCCCCGCGAAAATCGCTTCTAGAGCTTGATGTGCCTGTGCGACTGTTTCGGCTACGATCACGCCTTTACCAGCGGCTAATCCGTCAGCTTTGACGACTATGGGCGCTCCTTGTGCGGTGACATAATCTTTAGCAGCAGATTCCTGGGTAAATACAGCAGCTTTAGCGGTGGGAATTCCTGCTTCCTGCATTAAAGCTTTTGCCCAAGCTTTACTTGCTTCAATTTGCGCCCCAGCTTTGGTAGGACCAAATACCATTGCGCCTTGAGCTTGGAGATAATCTGTAATTCCCATAGCTAGAGGAACTTCTGGACCCACTACCACAAGATCGATCCCCTGTTCTCGGACTGCTTGACCGATCCGTTCAAAATCATCCACAGAGTAGGGCAAATTTTGACAGCGTGACAGCGTTGCCGTTCCCCCATTACCAGGAGTACAAAATACCTGTTCCACTTGGGGCGATCGCAACAAAGCCCAAGCGATCGCGTGTTCTCTGCCCCCATTACCTACGACTAAAACTTTCACTGCTTTCCTCTAATGCTGCGATCGATTATCTCGTATTGTGGGGTTGGAGAATTATAGAGACGTTATATGTAACGTCTCTATAATTCTTTCTGCTGTTGATAAATAACTTTAAACTGTCGCTGTTGAATTTTATGATCCACGATTGGATTAGGATAGTCTACGGCAGCGCGATCGCGTTTGGAAATATTTCCACTTAATAATTCTTCAGTATCAAAAGACCGCAATTCTGGCAACCACTCGCGAATATATTCTCCATCTGGGTCAAATTTTTGGGCTTGACTAGCAGGGTTGAAAATTCTAATTGGTTTAGGGTCCATGCCACTTGAAGCACTCCACTGCCAACCGCCATTGTTAGCTGAAAGATCCCCGTCAATTAGTCTTTGATAAAAATATTTTTCTCCCAATCTCGGATCGATGAGTAAGTCTTTGGTGAGAAAATTTGCGACGATCATGCGACAACGATTATGCATCCACCCAATATTATTCATCTGTCGCATTGCTGCATCGACGATTGGATAGCCAGTTCTGCCTTCACACCAAGCTTGGAAATATTCCTCGTTATTTTCGTAAGGAAAATTCTTAAATTGTTGTCGATATGCGCCTTGTTCGAGTTCGGGGAAATGATACATGGCGTGTTGATAAAATTCTCGCCATGCAAGTTCCTGCTGCCAAGCGCGAATACTCGTCTGTGCTTCATCGCTACGAGTATTTTCCATTGCCTCAACTGTAGCAGCCCAAACTCTACGAATACCGATCGCACCAAATTTTAATGCTGCACTTAGTTGAGATGTCCCATCATAAGCAGGAAAATTTCGCTGTTCTTTATACTCTTCGATCGCCCGATGGCAAAATTGTTCTAATCTCTCTCGTGCAGGTGTTTCCCCTGGTTCGATAACTAAGCCATTCTCCCAATTAAACCCCAAATCTTTGGCTGTAGGCAAGGCGATCGCGCCTACTTTTTCTGCTGTTTGTAATTCCTGTTCTGACAACCCTTCTACGTCTTGTAATGCTTGTGCGGGTGCAGCTTTCGGTTTGCTACTCCAATTACGCCAAAACGGGGTAAATACAGTGTAGGGTTGGTTGGAACCTGTAAAAATATCGTCTGGGGAATGTAATATCTGATCCCAGTTTTCTTCTAAAACTTGGATGCCTTTTTCTTTTAAAGTTTCGATGACAGTGCGATCGCGTACCTGAGAATATGGTTCTACATCCCAGTTCCAGAATACAGCTTTTGCGCTCAGGGCAGTAGCCAGCGCTGGAATGGCTTCACGGGGTTCGCCTTGCAAAATTAATAACTGGCTGCCAACTTGGGCGTAACGCTGCTGTAGTTGCTGCAAACAACCGATCATGTACGTGACTCGTACGGGAGCGACATCATCCCGTTCTAAAATATTGGGGTCGAGGCAAAATACTCCTACTACCTTTTGAGTTCGTTGCCTTGCCGCAGCTAGTCCGGTATTATCTGAGATGCGCAAATCGCGACGATGCCAGAAGAGGATGAGGTCAGACATTCACAGTTACTACTTAGTTCACTCGTACTAGCATAAGGCTTCCAATCCCCGATCGCATCAGCCTACTGAATATTTTTTTGTTTCTTATTTTTGACTTTTGGCTTGCTGCTAAATCCCTTCTCCAAAATTAATAATTTCAGCTACAGTTAAATTTAAATTGGGAAAAAATTGAGATTTGATGCGATCGCTCTCTGTAAAACTTTCAAAGCGGTATTCTTTTTCTGTTAAAATGCTGTCAGAATTTACCAGTTGTCCCACAGAAATTGTCGGTTGCAAGATTTTCGGATTTCTTCTACCTGGATATCTATCGAGATGAAATAGCGGATCGATAATCCATAGTTCCTGTACGCCAAAAGCAGCATACCAAAGGGGTTTATTTCTATAGTCGTCTTCCCAGTTGGTGCTAACAATTTCAATTGCAATGCTAGGCGGTTCTCTCAGTACTGCTTCTTTTTGAGTTTGTCGATTCCAATCTTCGCGTTTGATTACGATTAAGTCAGGCTTGCGAGTATCTTTTCTACCTAGTACGAGTACTGGTTGGGGATGAATTAGCAGCCCCAGGTTAGCCCTCTTAGTTTCCGATTTCAGCGCAAACCACAACTCGCTCCGTAAATTTTCATATTTTCCAGAAGGTTCAGCTATGGGTACTATGACACCATTTATGAGTTCGTATGTTTTTCCTTCTGGTAAATCCAGTTCGAGGAATTCATCGACGGTATAAGTTTTTATTTGAATAGCAGTAACCATAGGGTAAGTTTCCATAAGGTATACTTTATTCTAGTGCTACGCTTGACGACTGAGCCAATATCAAGCTGAGGGATACGACAACAACCTTCTTCCTGCTCTAGTATGTAAGTTAATGCGTTTGCGATCGCATCAAGATCGTTCGAGCAAATGCAAGTATTAGCATTAAAATATCTAGAAAACATTATTCTTTAAAAAATTTCTGAATCCCACATGTTCTACCTCTCAATTAGCGGTTACCACTTCTAGTTAAATTAGGACCTTGAGTTCTCAAGTAATATTCATAGAAATATCCATAGCTTTTTACATGAATATTTGCTTGTTCTAAAATAATTCTTTTAGTTAAATCTAGATAAGCTGATTTTATTTTTGGCGACTGAGAGGCTTGATATTGTTGTTCTAAAATATCTCTTTCTTGCCACAACTCTTTCAGCTTTTCAGTTGGCTCAGCTGCGATTAAATTCCCTAAAGGAACGTAACCAAGGGTATTATAAATCGGTTGCATGTACCCGCGCTGCTGGTAAATGAAAAAATCCCCTTTCGTTTCTACTCTAGTTGTATTGGCGATCGCAGTTCGATATCGATTGGCAAAGCTCGGTTGCGTGAATGCAGGCGCACCAAAGACAATTGTTCTTATATTACTAGGTAAGACTCCCGCATCTACTAACATTGCTGTATAAAGAATTGACGCAGCACCAAGGCTATGCCCTGTAACTAAAATTTCAACTTCAGTATTTGCTTGTTTTTGGAGGCTCAAAATTTCTACAAGTAGTTCTTTAGATTTGATATCGTTAAAAACCTGACCTGCATAATTTCTAAATCCTTCATGGATCAAAGCTGCTGCCCGTCGATACATATTTACAGGCACTCCAGAAGAAATAGCAGCAAGATCGTTAGGATCTTCTAAGCCGACATACGTGCCTTTAAAAGCGATCGCATAAGAAACTTTTCTTTTCCCAAATTGCCCAACTTCTGGCTGGCGGATGAGAACAGCATATCCACCAAAAATTTTATCCTGCTCTTTTCTAATCAGAAAAAAGTCGGATAATTTCATTCTTTTATTAATAACATCGATTTGTTTAGCCCCGTATAGACGTTTAATTTGATTAATAACATTGCTGCGTTTTGTTTTATTTCCAGTTCTTTCAGTATCAAATAACTGATAAATTAAAGCACTACTCAGATGAGCAGCTTTGCCAATGTCCGTACACGCTACAGATCGCTGAAAGCATAACCGCTCGAACTGAACAGATCTTAGATTAGTTACACTATTCGTTTTGCCAATATTTTGAGCTTGACTTGGAACAGCCGTACTAAATAGCCCCAAGCAAAGTGTAGCTTGAGTTAAAAATAGATTTATGTTTTTTTTGAGTAATGTCATAGACCGAATGCTTACAAGAATTTAATTAAAAAATCTGCATGTACAAAATTCAAAGATTTAACGTTTTTTATTTTTAAATTCCGCAGCAAATTCTTGTTCTAGATTTGGCAGTTTGCTCTGACTGTTGACAAGTCCGCGCCGCACGATCGCATCATAAGGAGCAGTGGGTAACTGTATCGGAGGCATCTTTTTAATTTGCTCTGCTAAGAATTCATTCAATGTTTCAGAAGTCAATTCTCGATTGAGTGCGGCTTGATTGAAATCGACACCCATAGGCAAACTGACAAAGTATTCCTGCTGTTCTTGGGGCAAAATTTTAGGATTATAGCCAATAGTGCGATCGATAATTCGCAGCGATTCAGTGGTACAGTTACGATTTAATGTATCATACATCACACTAGTACCTTCGCGATCGCTCTGATGAATAGCATTAATTAATAATTGTTGTTTTTGCTGTGGAGTTAGCGCTAAGCGAATTTGCTCTACCCGATCCGTAAAGGGAAACTGAGCCGCATCTATCACTCGATCTTCCAAAGCTGTTATTTCTTGAGCAATAGCATAGAAATCAATTAATCCTGAAATTGGGTTCCATCCTGCTGACTTCACGCCAATACCGTTAGCAACATAGACAATATCTCGCACGCGAACTGCTTTTGGTACTCCAGAAGTTGTTTTAGATTGCGGTACCAAAATTGCTTCATATCCAGGCTTGAGGCGAAATCGCAGCTGTCCGTGGGCGCTGTAGGGACTGCGTAGAACGCTATAGTACTGGATCTGAAATATCGCATCAGCAACGGCATTCCGAGGAATTTGAGCCACCCAAAACTTGCCCTTATGTTTGAAGTTAGCAAGCACCATCGATCCTGGCGCAGGTTTATATGGTGCAGCTTCACTAGGAGAGAGTAGTTTGACAGCACGTTGTTCGCAATTCAAACACTGACCTTTAAAAGTACCTTTAGGCATTCTCGCCTGCGGATCGAAAGGGTCTGCGGGGTTGCAAACGCAAGCATTGCTACCACTACTGGTAACGAAATATGATAAGTCATTTCCTGTTTGGGCGATCGCACTTGGTGTCACAGCAAAGGTAGATAATGCTGTCAATACCACCATTTTTCCTAACAAGTAAAAATTATTCTTTTTTTTTGATACAGTCATTACAACTTCCACTATTTCAAATCTAAATTAAAATCTAAAATCTTTCCCTACTCCCTTATTCAAGGTCTGCTACTATTAAACTCTCTGGGGAACTCCACTTCTAAATTTGCTATTTTACTCTTGCTGTTTACCAGTTTTCGCCTTACAATTGCTTCATAAGGCGGTGTTGGTATGGGAATTTTGGAAAGTTGGGCAAGGCGTTCGATGATGATTTTGTTCAACTTATCGGGTGTTAAATTACCCTTGAACAGAGCTTCATCAACTGCTGGACCTGTAGGCATACTAATAAAAACTTCTGGCTTGCCTTTTTGAGCTAGTTTCGGATTGTAACCAATCGTGCGATCGACAGCTCGTAATACTTCGGAAGTACAATTTTTATTCAAAGTATCGTACATCGAATTTGTGCGATCGCGATCGCCTTGCAAGATTGCACTCATCAGCAACTCTTGTTTTTGTTGGGGAGTCAACGCCAATCTAATTTGCTCGACTCGATCGGTTAATTTGTATTCAAAAGCATCTTTAATTCTATCTTCTAAGCTAATAAATTCATGGGCGATCGCGAAGAAATCGAATAATCCTGTAGCTGGATTCCATTCACCTCCTTCAACCAACATGGCATTTGCTGCATACACAAAATCTCGCATCCGAATTTCAGTTGGCGCTACACCAATTGACTGTGGAACTAAAATTGCTTCATAGCCTGGTTTAAGGCGAAAACGAATTTGACTGTGAGCAGTATATGGGCTTGGTAATACGTTATAATATTGAATCTGAAAAATAACATCTTCCACAGCATTTTTAGGAATTTTGGCAACCCAGTATTTGCCCTTATAGTTGAAGTTGGCAATGACTAACATATCTGGGGCAGCATTGTAGGGTATTGTTTCTAAAGGAGATAGTAACCTTACAGAGCGTTGCTTACAGCTCATACAGCGACCTTTAAAAGGACCCTGAGGCATTCTTGCTCTCGGATCGAAAGGATCTTTAGGGTCGCAAATACAAACTTTGTTTTTGTTTGCAGCAGCAGGAACAATCCTACCTGATTGAGCGTAAACTATTGGCGTGAAAGTAAGTAAAGGCACTACAGTCAATGCCAAGATCTTTACTGCTTTTCGTTGTAAGTATTGCAGCATAACTTCGATGTTTAAATTATGAATAGAAATATTGTGAATAGAAATGTAGAGATGTAATTTACATCTCTACAGCCAGCTATCGTATAGCTTATATTCAAACAATATCTTTGCGCTTCTGGACTCCAAATAGAAGGGCAAACATAGCAACTATTAGCACTCCCAGCATAGACCAGTGCCAAGCTAAATTGACTTTAAATGAAGCACCATAGTCTTTTTTAAAGCGTTCGATCAATCCTTCTGCACTCTTGATCGCACCCTCATATTTTCCTTTCCACTCGCTATATTCTTTTTGCCAGACATCTACATCTTTTTTGTATTTGTCTACTCTCTTTTCATAGTCATCGAGTTTTCTAGGATCTGAGGGAGCTTTGCCAGGATCTTTCGGCTTAACTGGTTCTGGCTTATCTACTACTGGGTCGTATTTAGATTTTAGACCTGGAAAAACGCATTTTTTAAACAGTGCTTTACCTAAGCACTGGCTCTTTTTTTTCTGTTCGGCAGTTTGTTTTTTTCTTTCTTTTTCTGCTAGTTTCCAGTAGGAATCATCTGCTACGTCTTCACCCATTTGGGAGATCGTGACTAACGACTCAAAAGACCACTTTGTAATTGTGATGCGATTGATCAGCTGCCCTGGAGGACCAAACGTCTCTACAGGTAACATCCCCCCACCAAATGTAATTTGTGGTACGAGGAAAATAATTGTGAGTAGGGGTGCTACGTTTTGGTTGGGCGAAATCGCCGATACTAGAAGCCCCATCACCATCCCAGCTAGAGTAGCCAGGAAGAGAGTGACATACATATTGAACAGTTCTGGCGTGCCACCAGGAAGCTCGATCGCCAGCCATTTAAATAACAAGAAGATTGCTGCTTGATATAGAGCTATTATGACCCCAATCCAAACTTTAGACATGATATAAGGCAAAATTTTCAGCCCGATCATGCGTTCGCGGCGATAGATTTCTTGTTCTTTGACAATCTCGCGCATGGTAGCTAAGCTGCCTACAATTACCGCAATTAAAGCGGTAGTAAATAGCATCGTGATTGCTTGTCCGGCATCACCTTCTTGAAGATTGAAAACGTCTCGCTTCCAAGTTACAAAATCCATGATGCCGAGAATTGGCGCGATCGCACCCATCAAAAACAAGCCAGCGCGATCGCGCATCAAAATTGCTAAGTTGCGACGCGACAGGATGATAAACTGCTGCCATGCCGAAACTTGCTTAATTGTGCTACCTGGTTTCTGTTTGGCTCGATGGCTTCTTTGTGCCATTTGGGGCATTTGCAGCTGTTGTTGGCGCTCTAATACGTACTTGTGATAGTGACGCGAGTTTCTAAAGCGTTGCTGCCATTCTTCAGGTGATAGTTCGTGTTCTACCTTGCCGTAGATCTGATCGAACTCCTCCACCCCAAAATAGTCAATTGCTTCTGCTGGCGGACCAAAATAGGCGACTCGTCCCCCTTTCGCCAAAAATACCACGCGATCGCACAGCGTCACGTTCTTCGTGGCGTGAGTAATCAGCAAGATCGTCCGTCCCTGATCTGATAATTTGCGTAGCAACTTCATGATCTGAAGTTCCGTACCAGGGTCAAGACCGGATGTCGCTTCATCGAGGAAAAATAAGCTGGGTTTGGTAATTAGCTCGACTCCAATCGATACCCGCTTGCGCTGTCCGCCGCTCAATGCTTTTACAGGTACGTCCTGGCGTTGCAGCAATTCTAAGTCTGTCAAAACTTCTTGCACCCGCTTTTGACGTTCGCCAGGAGTGGTATCTGAAGGCATCCTTAACTGAGCGGCAAAATCGAGCGCTTGCTTGACCGTCAATTCTTTGTGAATGATGTCATCTTGAGGGACGTAACCGAGTTCGGTACGGTAGGCATTAAAGTTTTTGTATAAATCTTCTCCGTTTACCAGTACCATCCCACTTGTAGCAGGGCGAAAACCGTTGAGTGCATCGAGGAGGGTCGATTTACCGCCACCGCTGACTCCGGCAATTACGATAAATTCTCGCGGCAAGATCGACAACGAAATGTCATCCAACAAGGTCGTGCCTTTACCGACAACCTTCGTTAAGTTGACGGCATCCAGACGCAGATTCCCTTCTTCGTTGAAGCTCACTAAAGTCTCGTCAACGTTGAAGACAAAGCGAGTCGGACCGATGCGAATTGTATCTTCAGGTCTGAGCGACTGCGAACCGCTGACGCGCTTGCCGTTGACAAAAGTACCGTTACTGGAATTGAGGTCGGCGATCGCAAACGTCCCATCTTGACGCGAAATTCTGGCATGATAGCGCGATACGGTTGGATGGTCGATTGCAATATCGTTCTGCTCGTCGCGACCGATCGTTAAATTATTGCGATTGCTCAGATTCAGTTGATGCGTAATACTTGGTACTTGGTCGGTAGCAGTTGTCTGGAAAGTCAGAGTAATTCCAGAACCGATCGCGATCGCGTCTCCATCCATTAACCGCCGTTCGCTAATGCGTTGCCCTTGATATAACAACCCATTTCTGCTCCCTAGATCGACTATCGTGTAGCTGCCTTGACGCTCGACTAATTCGGCGTGCCGTGACGAAACTTGGGGAAAATTAATCGGGACATCACAACTAGGATCGCGACCGATCGTCATCTGGTTTTTGACAATCGGAATATCTTGCGTTCCCGCTGGAGTCGTCACCCGCAATATCGGTGTTACGATCTGAGTCTGAATTGCTTGCGGTGGTGCAGCAAAATTTGTGGCTTCAAAGCCAACAGTCGTCCCTATCCCCGTCATCTGGGTTGCAGTTGCACCTGTAGTGACTTCCTCAACACCGCAAAAGCGCAACTCGCAACCCCCGATTCTAATCGTGTCTCCATCTTTGAGTTGCCTCGGTTGACTAGGAGCCAACCTAGCATTATTGACAAAAGTGCCAGTACTACTTCCTAAATCTGTAAGTAAGTATCCACTTATACCTTGGGGCGCCAGCTGAGCGTGATAGCGCGAAACATTACTTTCGCTCAAAACTAAGTTATTATCTCCCGCTCGACCAATTCTCACCACGTCGCCGTTGAGTAGAAACTCTTGCTTACTACCGTCACGTCTACCAATCTCCAGACGTGCAGAAGACTGAATCATAATATTTTTATTTTTTTAATTATTCTGTAGTTTGATGTCGTAGCTGGAAAATTTTTCTCTGAGATTGCAGTATATTACCGAAAATTCGGGTTCTCTCCAATTTCATTAAAATTTTATACTCTCAACTCACTCGATCTATGCACGTTCTGCACATATTGTTACAACATCTGTTACAAGGTCTTGTTACAATGTCGAGCAGCAACGTATGATAGTATCTGCCAATACAATTAAATAGTATTTAAAGAGAAATAAAGATTTCAGACTAAGCTAAAAGCTAGTGTCAGGCGCGCTTGCTGTCAAGCACACAAACATTCAGATGTTAGCGGTTAGTACGAGAAACACGCATTCTCATTGGATATTGCTAGCTATAAACAATCGGCTCATAGCCGATTGCCTCGATCGAGGCTGCTAGGCAAGCAAGAGGAAAAAGCAGATAGGAGAATTATCTCCTCAATCTCAATCAGCGGGCAGTGCGATCGCGGTTTGCTACACAAATCTACGTAGGTTTAGGAGATTCGATCGAGACAGCGTATTTCGGCGATTGTGTCTTGAAATATATCTCGATCTATACTTTATCTTATACAAATATTAGGAGCTTCAACCCCGCATATCTAAAGGGCGAATTGCAACTCTTTTCTTCTGCCCTTTACCCTCTGCCTTCCTCAAAAAATTTTAGCAGTAAAAGTTCATATTAGGCTTTAATGGTGATGAAAGAAATATATTTTTGGCAGGCTTAGTTGCATCTAGCTTGGAAGTCATCGCCTATACTGTTGGCAAACATTTATTTTCATACCAGTTTTAATGCGCTCTGCTCCATGAACTCGCCATTACAAAAAGACAACTGGCTCGGTCGCTGCGTTGGCGAACGCCAGCGCTACAGACTAGAACAACATCTAGGCGCGGGCGGAATGGGAGATGTCTTCATCGCCAGGGACGTACCGATTGGCAAACTAGTCGCTTTAAAGATCCTCAAAGGATCGCTAGCAGAATCAGCCGATCTGAGAAAGCGGTTCGAGCGAGAAGTGACTCTCTGCGCTGCGCTCAAAAGCGATCACATCGTGAATATCAGCGACTATGGCGTTACCGATGAGGGGTATCCCTTCTACGTCATGGAGTACCTGCAAGGACAGAGCTTAGGACAACTGCTACGCCAGCAGCAACAGCTGGGTCTCGAACGCAGTCTGTCGATCGCGATCCAAGTGTGTCAAGGTTTGCGGTTGGCGCATCAAGGCGTACACCTATGGCAAAATGGAGCAACCGCTAGCAAGCAGATCAAAGTCGTCCATCGCGATCTCAAGCCAGATAATATTTTTCTCGTTCCTACTGCATTGGGAGAACTCGTCAAAATTCTCGATTTTGGTATTGCTAAAATTTGTAACGATACAAATGAATTTACCAATCTGACGAACGTTTTTATTGGGACTTTTCACTATGCAGCTCCCGAACAGTTTGAGCTAGGGACAGAAGTAGACGAACGTGCTGATATTTACAGCCTCGGCGTAATTCTCTACGAAATGCTGACTGGAACCGACCCATTTGGGTTTAATTTCCGTCGCAATAGCAATACGATTAGCGGTATGTCATGGGTATTCGCTCATGCTTCCAAGCCCCCGATTCAGTTGCGATCGCAGCCTCGGTGCGAGCATTTTTCACTACAACTAGAAGCCGTCGTCATGCGGTGCTTGCAGAAATCGCCCCGCGATCGCTTTAGTTCTGTAGACGAGTTAAGTCGTGCCTTGCAAGCTGCCGTAGCGATCGATCTGGCGAATAATACAATTGTCCCAGGTTTAGGTGCAGCAACGACAATTGCGACATTGCCTCCTCCCGCACACCCATCCGAACTAACGACCACTCAACTACCCGATCCAACTTTTCCACCTGACTTTACCCAACGTCTGTCTGCGCCCCGAGTCCCGTTAGAAGCTACCGACGTATCCCTGTCAGCCCAACACCGATCGCTAGTCAAGCTGTTTACAGAATTTGCTGGACCGATTGCGACTACTGTGTTTCGACAAGTAGCAGCTCAATCATACAGCGTCGAGCAGTTGGTAGAAAACCTCTCAGTTTACCTGCCTGCCAAGCAACAAGCAGAATTCGAGCGTCAGGCAAAAGCGATCGAAGCCGAGTCAACAGCTAAATCTCAAACCCACAACACCAACGGCAATAAATTTTCCCATAATCAATTATCCAATAATTTAGCGCAGTCAGCACTCGATACTAATTTTATTCAACGGTGTGAAAAAACTTTAATCGATCTGATTGGACCGATCGCGCCGATTCTCATTCAAAAAGTTCTAAAATCTGGAATGCAAATTTCCGAGTTGGAATTAGTCAATCGATTAGCCAATGAAATTCCCGATCCTCAAAAAGCCGCCGATTTTTGCCGTCGTCTCTTAAAATGAGCGAAGCTTCTAAAAAGAATATATTAATTCCGAATTCCGAATTCCGAATTCCGAATTCCGAATTCTCCCGCCGTACGTTACTTTTACAATTATTTCTACTTACAGCATGTGGGGTGCGATCGCTATCGAGCAAGCGCCAAGGCTTAGTTCTCGGTGTAGTCAGTTATAACGCAGGGGAACAGACCATCAATCGTTATGCCAAATTTACTCGATATTTAAGTGAAAAAATTGGAGTTATCGTACAATTAGAACCTGCTTTTAACGAAAATAAGGCTCTAGAACGAATTCGGAATCATGCTTGGTCTTTAGCTTTTGCCGAGCCTGGATTAGCTGCGATCGCGATCGACCAACACCGATACACCCCGATATTGTCACTTCAGGGCATCGCTAATTTGCGCTCTATTTTAGTCGTGCGCAAAGATAATCCGATCGTTGAGTTAAAAGAATTACAAAATCAACCGCTTGCCCTCGGACAACCAGGTTCGGCTACCGGATATTTTTTTCCCATTTACAATCTCTACGGTCTAACTCTAGCAGAGATTATGCTTGCACCCACACCTAAAACAGTTTTGGAATGGGTTGCTACAGGGAAAGCTACAGCAGGCGCTCTTTCTAAAGAAGAATTGTACCTACACAGTTCGTATTTCAGCCCCACTGAGTTTCGCATTCTCCACACAGATCCGCACGAAGTCCCTCCTGGCGTAGTTTTGGTTGCACCTAACGTAGACAAAAACCTGCGCCAGCAAATTTACCAAATCATGAATGGAGTCCCCTCGATTTTGGCGCAAGAAGCAGGATACATTCCCAACAGCTCAGCGCCAGACTACGGTTATATGATTTCAGTCGTTAAGCGCGTCAGAGCAATTTTTCCCGACGAATACGAACATGGCGCAACGCCTCTACAACTCAAACCCGCCCGACTTTTAGATAATATTTCGATTTAGAGTGAGTGGCTAGTGGTTAGTGACTGGTGACAAGAATTGAGTCCAGCCACTAGCCACTGATAACTGATAACTGCTCAAGCAATAATAGTAGTATCATAGTCTCGTTCGCGATCGCACGCCCAAAAAAGGCAACAAGTCCAGAAGCAACACATAGAGAAAGCTCCATGACATTTCCTGCTCAGCCAGAAACCTGGATTGGTCGGAGTATTGGCGATCGCCAACGCTATCGCTTGGAGAGGCGCTTGGGTTCAGGCGGAATGGGCGATGTTTTTCTGGCAATGGATACCTTATTAGGACAACACGTAGCATTGAAGTTGCTAAAAGACAAATTAGCAGCGTCAAAGTCTTTGAGGAAGAGGTTCGAGCGGGAAGTTGCTATTTGTGCAGCCCTAAAAAGCGATCATATCGTGAATGTGAGCGATTATGGCGTTACAGATGAAGGTCATCCTTTCTATGTCATGGAGTATCTGCGCGGGGACAGCCTGAAACAATTGCTGAAACAACAGCAACGGTTACCCGTCGAGCGAACGATCAAAATTGTGACTCAGGTTTGTGAAGGATTGCGTCTAGCTCACTCAGGCATCGATCTCTGGTGGAGTGGAGCGACAGCCAGCGAACACGTCAAGGTAGTTCATCGCGATCTCAAACCAGACAATATATTTGTCGTGCCTACAGCATTGGGAGAATTGGTGAAGATTCTGGACTTTGGAATTGCCAAAATCCGCGATGAATCGATCGATCGCACGAATCTGACTTATGGATTTATCGGCACGTTTCGCTATGCTGCTCCAGAACAGTTGCGGGCTGCCAACACTATAGACGCAAGAGCAGATATCTACAGCTTGGGTGTCATCCTCTACGAACTCCTCAGCGGCACAGATCCATTTGGTTTTGGCGCTCAAGCCTATTCGATTACGGGCATGGGTTGGGCAATGGCACACAAGACAAAACCACCGGTTCCCATCAGGTTACAGCCTGGTTGCGAAAATTTATCGCCGCAACTAGAAGCAGCTGTCATGCAGTGCTTGCAAAAATCACCTAACGATCGCTTTGCCTCCGTAGAGCAATTAAAAAAAGTATTAAAAGCTACTATTACCCACAAGCCTGAAGCAGCGATCGATAATTCTCTTCATCCATCTCCACCTGCACCCACGCACCCACAACCATCTGTTCCTGTCACACCTGACGTGGCAACGACTAGAGCCTACATACCTCCACAGCCAACAGAAACAGAAGTCATTCCTTCGACATCGCTGCCAGACACCTTGTTACCTCCCCATAAGCAAGAAGTTCGGGCAAACGTTCAGTTCCCTGCCGCACAGCAGAGTAATCTAACTAATTCCAACACGGACGATTCAATTTTAATATCTCCACCAGCGCGTCATCGCCGCTTATCCACCTCTACTTTATTTTTTGTCGGTGCGGCTATTGGTGTTGGTATTGTGGCACTGGGAGCAGTAGTTTATTCATACATTCAGTTTCGTCTGACAGCTCAAGTTATCGATGAAATTCAAACTTTAAAACATCAAGCACGATACGAAGCTTGTGCGAGTAGAGCTGAGACAGTTACCCGCGATTCAACAGTTTACGCCGAAGCGCAGGCAATACTAAATGAGTGTCATCTCGAACATGCCAAGCAACTCGCAGGAAGTAGTAACTTTGCTGAAGCGATCGCTATTGCCAGACAAATTCCTCAAGACAGTCCTCTCTATTCCCAAGCTCAAATCCTGATTCAAGACTGGTCGGAGATTTGACGGTTAAGTAGGGAGCGCATGAGCAGGAGGAAGTTGGAGGAGCTGGGGAAACTGGGGGAGAACGATCTCGCACCACTCTTTCCCGACTTTTGACTTTTAACTTTTAACTTTTGACTTCTTTAGTACGTATATGAAGTGTTTTTATAAGTATGTTCCGTATACAAAATAGCTGTTGAAGTATAATTTTATATTTTTTTTCAAAAATTGACCGGAATCGTAGCATATTTGGATGTAGATCGCGGTATAGTTCAAATACGCTAGTCTCGTCAAGCAGACTTGTCAAGTTCAGGGTACTTGAGCTGACTGTGAATGTAATTGAAATTTTAACTGCCCTTGAGGTACGAGCGATGATAGGCAATCACACAACTAAAAATTTAAAAAAATTTACTAAATATTTAGCAACAGCGATCGCAGTTATAAGTGGGTTCGGAATAGCTAACGAGTTCGTCCGAGCAGAAGCAGTAGCTAGCGCTGGGGGTGCGACGACCTTCCATTGCATAGCTTCAGGTCAGGGCTATGCCACGATCGCCAAACGCGGCGAACGGATCACAGCACCAGTGATTACCTGGAACAGCAATGAATTTGGGACGCAATACACGCCGCACGAGCGTTGTAAAATAGTTAGCGATCGCTTGAGTGAGGTTGTAGCAGCTAAAGGCGGGAAGCTGAGAAACTTGCAACTGACATACGGACGAGTTAACAGCAAACCAGTCATTTGTTATGTGGGCAGTCGAAACGAAATCTGCAACCGGAAAAATATTCTAATGACATTGCGCGAATCAGATCGAGGCAAAGAACGCCAAATTCTCGAACAATTAGTGACTTTCAGCCTGAAAGGAACGGGTACGGCAGTCCAACAAAGTGCGCCACAATATTATGCACCTTTTGGAGAAGAAATTGAGCGAGCGTTGTCAGCGGAATAAGGTAAATGCATGAGTAGTAGAGGTTGAGAGCGATCGCCAACTCGAACCTCGTAATTCACGCATGACAGTCGATCAAGCGATTGGAATTGGGATGCAGTGACAGTGAAATTATCATCAGCCACTATTGTCTTATTTAACCTCGGACTGCTGGCGATCGCTGCATTCTTATGGTTTATGCCATCAAAACCGAATACAAAATCTGATGCTAGTACTGAAAAAATTGCGACTACAACACCTGTAGATCCAGTAAAAAGTTCGGCAATAGTAGAAGTTGCTCAACAAGTGACAGTCAGAGTATTGACAAAAACAAGTATGGGTTCTGGAGCGATCGTACAACGTCAGGCTCAGACATACACCGTTCTTACCTGCGACCATGTAGTAGCAGGTAGTCAGAAGGGCGAATATACCATTCTCACTGCTGATGGCGCGACTCATCCAGCCCGCCGCTTGACGCAGACTTTAGCAGGTGTCGATCTCGCCTTACTACAATTTGATAGCCCTAAATCCTATCGCGTTGCTGTCTTAGGAAATTCACTTGCCTTAACAAAAGGCGATCGCGTCTATGCATCTGGTTTTCCCAATTATCAATTCCTCAATAAAAGTCGTGTTGAAGAAACACGTAACTGGGGAATGAAAGCATTTCGGCTGACAACGGGAACTGTTGCTTTACTCTTAGAGCGAACTTTACCAGAAGGATACAGTTTAGGTTACACCAACGAAGTCGAACAAGGGATGAGTGGTGGACCTGTTTTGAATCAAAAAGGAGAACTGATTGGGATCAACGGTCGCTTGAAATATCCACTTCAAGGCATTGATGTGTTTACATTTGCCGATGGTACAAAGCCATCGGTAGAACTATTTAATCAAATGGAAGCGCTGAGCTGGGCGATTCCAATTGCTGCTTTTCAGCATCAAGTTGACAAAAACTTGGCTCAACCTCAATCGCAAAATGAGATCTAAATTGTTATTGGTAATGGGTAATGGGTAGTAGGTGATTGGCAGTGGTGAGTGGTGCGTGTTGGTATTTATATTCTTCTGACTCCTCAGTTTTCACTTTTAGCTTTTAACTTTTGACTTTATTATGAATGGCTGGAAAAAGTTTTTTCAAACTCGAAATTTAAAATATACAATTTTTATAGCCGGAGTTGTCACTGCTGCGACGACGATCGCTTTTACTAGCAAGATGACAGGACTCACGGTACAAGCAGATGCGATCGCCCAGCAAACTCAGCCTGTTACTGATTCCAAAACGTTGAATCAAACGGAAATTGACGCGATCGCCTCGCAAACAACAGTGGTTGTCGGTCAAGACCTGCAAAAAGGTGATGTTGAAGCTCGACGTGAGTTTAACCCAGGTTCTGGAGTCATTATCGCTAAGCGCGGCAACATTTACTACGTGGCGACTAACTTGCACGTTGTCCGCGGTCGAGGTGGTTTTTACGGGGTACGTACCTTTGATGGCGAAGTTTATCCCGTAGACGACGAAAGTACGCGATCGAATATCGTCCCAATGGGAAAAGAACAGGGCGAAAGTGGCGAAACTATTCAAGGGCTTGATGTCGCGATCGTCCAATTTAAGAGTGACAAGAACTATCCTTTAGCAAACCTACCAGGTAGCCCTAACCAAGGCGAACGAGCCTTTGTCTCTGGCTGGCCCGATCCTGGAGATGAAACGGCGCGACGGCAAAGGTTATTTGCTCCTGGCGAAGTGATTAGAATTACCCCTCGCACTACGGATGGAGGTTACAGCATTCAATACAGTTGTGAAACGCAGCGGGGTATGAGTGGGGGTCCCGTTTTTAACGATCGCGGCGAGTTAGTTGGAATTCACGGACGCGCAGGTGAAGCAACTAGTGTCTCCGTACCAGGAACTTTAGTAGCTTCCCTAATGGCAGGAAACTCCATAGCTCAAACTGCGATTCAAAGTAAATTCAATTTGGGAATTCGAGTTTCCGACCTCACCGAAGAAGCGAAAAAAATTCAACCGCTTGCAGGCGTGTTTCCCTATATCAAATTTGAGCCGCCTCCCGTGCAGCCTGCTGTTGTCAGCCAGGGAATGCCAGAAAAAAGACCGCGATCGGCAGACACGATCGATGATATTTACAAGACCTTCAGCCGTGACTTCAAACACGCCGCTGTTAGAGATTGTCCCTCAGCAGGTAGTCGTACAGTCTTACTCGGTACGAGTGAAGAACGCTGCCCAGAGTAAGAAAATACTTTTTTACGCTTTGCTCAAGTAGGAGAGTTTCAGCAGCGCAAAATCTTTATTTCGGGAGCGTAATTTTCGTAGTTAAAGCTATATTTTTTTAGCGATCGCTCTCTGTATTTAATACTGAAATAGTATGGCGATCGGATATGAAAAAAAGCTTATATTTGCCAGCTCATTTCAAATCCTATCATCTGTAGGGTGAGCAATGTCCACCCTACGTTAATCTGTTTTTCTCAAATAATATTACAAATAAAAATTAAGATTTTTAGTTAATTGGATTGTATTTATCGCGATCGTGTCATTCTAGCTTTTAAGAAATAAAATAATTTTATTTGCTTAGGGTCAGCACCGAGTTTCAACAGAAGTTTGCTCAAGCTTCTGTAAGTTTTCTATGCCAAATTAAACGCCTTGAATTGTGGATCAGAGGGAAGTAACTGTGAGGATCAAATCTACTTTTTCCATATTTTCCATCTTGCTATTGACAACACCCATAGCTGTTTCTGCTCTTGTATTTAAAACAACCGCAGTACATGCAGGCGAGACAGATATAGCAATATCTCAGCCAACTCAAATAACATCTCAATTATTAAAAAAGTCTGAGGCAAACCGAACTAGTGCGGCTACCCTAGCGCCTCTAGCACCAGCAACACCGGATACAGATTTCAACTATACAGCTCAACAAATTCAAGACACATCTTCGACACTGGCACAAGTCACATCCGTATCTCAACTGTCAGACGTGCAACCAACTGATTGGGCGTTTCAGGCATTGCAGTCTTTAGTAGAACGCTATGGAGTCATTGCAGGTTATCCTGACGGGACTTTTCGAGGCAATCGTGCCATGACGCGCTACGAGTTTGCCGCAGGTTTGAATGCAGCTATGGATCGGATTAACGAACTGATTACGGCTGGTTCGGCAGATGTCGTCAGCAAAGAAGATTTAGAAACCCTAAATCGCCTGCAATCGGAATTTAGTAGTGAATTAGCAACTTTGCGGGGTCGAGTTGACGCTTTAGAAGCGCAAGCAGCCGAGTTAGAAGCCAATCAGTTTTCCACGACTACCGTTTTAGGTGGAGAAGTTATCTTTGGTGTAGCCAGTGCTTTTGGCGGCGATCCCTCTGGGGGATGTAGGGTTTTTCCAGACGATAGAGGACCTTTTTTTGAACAATTAGTACCCCAGTTAAACTTAAGAGATCGCAATTCAGATCCAGAAGTTGATTGTTTAAACCGAGATGATGCAGATAAAAATACTGTTCTCGCCCACTTGGTTCGATTAGGGTTAGAAACATCATTTACAGGTAAGGATCGCCTACGGACATACTTAGTTACAGGCAACTTTGACGGTGGCGGCTTCACCAATGCAGAGTCTCTCAATACTTACATGGCACGGTTATCTTACCAAGCAGGTTTAAACAATGATGTTGTTTTAGACTTACTAGAATATCGATTTCCTGCCTTTAACGATCGCGTTGTCTTTAGCGTCATTCCTTTTGGCTTCAGTCTCAGTAACGTTCTTTCCGCCAACTCAGCTTACTTTGACACTGGCAGAGGCTCAATTTCTCGCTTTGGCGAGGCTAGTCCAATTTTCAAAATTGGTGGCGTATTAGATGCAGGAGCAGGTTTTGACTGGTTATTTGCCAAAAATGCCCGGTTACAAGTAGCTTATGGTACTGGAGGAAGCGGGAATCCAGACAGTGGGGTTTTTGGCGCAGACCGCAGCGCACTAGGCGTGCAATTGTTAGCAACGCCAACTAATAACCTAATTACTGGCTTAACTTTTGTCAATGCTTACACTAGCGATGGAACTTTAGGTACATATACAGGTAGCGTCAATGCAGAAACAAATGGTTTGTGGTCTGGTTCATCCGTTCCTTCACCAATTGACCAAGCAAATGACTCTGGATTTGACCCATGCTGCCGTTATTTTATCGGAGATTTAGCTGCCAAAACCAATGCTGTTGGCGCAACGTTGCAATGGCGTATCTCTCGTCAATTAACGTTTGGTGCTTGGGGAGGCTATATGTTTACCAATTTCTTAGAACGCCTTCCTAACTTTCCTCTTTCTGGTGATGCTACCCCTGAAGATCTGAATGGTGATGGAATAGCCGATGGCACTCCTGATGGTATTGGCAGTTCCTCAAATAAGAAACCTTTTGCTAATTCAGCCACATATCTATTTTCTCTCGGTCTATCCGATCCATTTGGTAGAGAAGGAGATTTATTTGCCTTTCTCTTTGGTATGCCACCCAAACTAGTTGATGCGGGACCTGAAACGCGCGGTACACCCGTACCTTTTTTTGAAACTTCTCGTAGAGGCGAACCAGAAGTTCCTGTAACTGATAATAACCGTAACTTAGATACAGTGGGAGTTGGCGATGGACCAACTGCTCAACGGGAAGGATTGCCAAGGAGGGTAGGAGTAAAAGATGAAGCAACTTCACTGCACTTTGAAATGTTCTACCGTTTCCGAGTCAGTGACAATCTATTCATTACTCCAGGTGTGGTTCTCGTGACTAACCCAGGTCATATTGAAGATAACAACGACATTTGGTTAGCAACTATCCGCACGACTTTCCGCTTCTAATTCTCCTTTCAATCGTAGGGTGCGTTGTTAACGCACCCCAAAACAATAATGTCAAAATTGTTGTTGCGTAATTGGAATATAATTCGGTTGAGCTTTAACTCGCTCTATCCATGCTTGAATTGCTGGAAACTGAGATAGATCGAAACCTCCTTCATCGGCGACGTGAGTATAGGCAAATAAGCCAATATCAGCAATAGAATAGCGATCGCCTACAAAAAATTTCTGCTGAGTTAAATGTTGTTCCATCACTCCAAGCGCAGCATAACCAGCTTGACGTTTCTGTTCTATCGCTTCCCGATATTCATCTGCTTTACCAAGTTCCGTAATCCAAAATCTAGGAGTAGCAATATTAGGTTCGTGACTGTATTGCTCAAAAAATAGCCATTGTAAAACTCGGGCGCGGAGCAATTTATCAGCAGGCAAAAATTCAGTATCTTCGCTAAAATAGAAGAGAATAGCATTCGATTCTGCTAAAAAATCTCCCGATTCCAACTGTAAAACTGGAATGCGTCCATTAGAATTTTTCTTGAGAAATTCTGGAGTACGACTTTCACCTTTAAGAATATTAATTTCTACTCGCTCAAAGGGAATCCCAAGCTGAGTTAACAACAGCCGAACTTTATAACCATTCCCCGAAGGTAAAAAATCATACAACTTGAGCATGACTTTCGTTGGGTAGAAGACGTAACGATTATAAAGAAGTTAAAAGTTAAAAGTCAAAAGTCAAAATCAGTTATCAGTGACTAGTGGAACCAGTGACAAGAATTGAGTCTGGTTCCACTAGTCACCAGCCACTAGCCACTCACCAACTACCAATTACCCATTACCAAAATAGTTTTATGTGTGGTAGATTTACCCTCAGCCAACCCGCAGAAGCGATCGCCTCTACCTTTCAGCTTTCTTTAATTCCCGAATTAGCCCCACGATATAATATTGCACCTACTCAACCAGTCCCAACCATTTTATCAGATGGCGATCGCCGTCGATTTCAAATGTTACGTTGGGGTTTAATTCCCTCATGGGCAAAAGATGCATCGATGGGTGCAAAAATGATTAATGCTAGAGCAGAAACCGTTGCTGAAAAACCCGCTTTCCGTTCTGCATTTCGTCGCCGCCGTTGTCTAGTTGTTGCCGATGGCTTTTACGAATGGCAGTCACAAAAAGGCAAAAAACAACCCTTTTATTTTCGCTTACAAGATGGGCAACCTTTTGCTTTTGCAGGTTTGTGGGAAACTTGGCAAGCACCAGACGGCGAGAAAATTGATTCTTGCACTCTGCTGACGACAACAGCTAATTCTCTTTTGCGATCGGTTCACGACCGGATGCCTGTTATTCTCAAACCAGAAGACTATAATCAGTGGCTCGATCCTCAAATTCAAGAACCAGACGAGCTACAACCATTGTTACAGCCATACTCGTCAGAGGCAATGGTTTCATATCCCGTCAGTACTAAAGTCAATAAACCAACTAATGATTCACTAGAGTGTATTGATAGTTTGTAAGTGTGTAATTCATCGAAGATGTAGAGACGTTTCATGTAACGTCTCTACATCTTCAACAGCAGACAATCCTGAAGACACGATGACATTTTTATCACCTCATCCCCAGGATTGTATGTGGTTGTCAATTGTCATTTGTCATTTGTCACTTGTCATTTGTTATTTATAAGACCAATGACTAATAACCAATAACCAATAACTAATTGCTAGTTGCTAGCTCGGTATTACCACGATTACGACGGCGAGTTAAGCTGTTGAATAACATAACACCGATCGCCTTGATCAAATTACCTTCTAATTCGTTAAACATCTTCATGTTCATGCCAAAAGCAGCATTAGCTTCTTCAACGATGCGATCTGCTGTGGCTTCATCAATTGGTAATTCGTCTAGTCTCTGCCGATAGGTGTTTTTAAATTGCTTTTCATCAGAAATTTCAGCAAATTCATAGAAAGCAGTGCCTTGCCCATCCGCAAGATTCATTGCTCTTTGAGCAATACCTTTGAGGATTTGTCCGCCAGAAAGATCGCCCAAATAACGAGTATAAAGGTGCGATATTAATAGTTCTGGGGCAGTATTAGAGACTTCCCGTATCCGCTGCACGTAAGCTTCCCCAGCCGGAGATAAACTAATTTGCTCGCGCCATTGGTTGCCGTAATAATACTTCAGATCTTGCTCCAAGCTGCGCTGGCGATTCAATTCCTTGAAGTACATCTTTGATAAAATAGGGTGCTGTTGATGCCGCTCCATTTCTTCTTCCATCGCTGAGTAGACGAAATAGAGATTAGCAACCAGCTTGCGGTAAGAAGTTGGCTCTACTACTCCTTTTAAAAAACACTTGACAAAACCAACATTTTCTGCCATTGTGTGGGCTTTTTTCGTCCCTTCACGGAGTTTTGTTGCTAAATTACTGCTCATGCTAAATTTCTCAACTTTTATAGTCAACTACTACCAACAAAGTTTGCGAGTGTATTTAGTATTCCACCTAAATCGTTACAGTAGAACGATTTGATGAGAAAATTTGTTAAAAATTCTAAAGAAGGGGAGTCGGTAGGGGCGCACAGTTGTGCGCCCGTACAGGGGAGTCGGTTTGTAGGGACGGGTTTTGAGCGAAGATCGATTGCCCTCAGCATGATTCTTTTGCTAAACCCGCCCGTACGGGAGTCGGGAAAGGATTTAGGGTATAGGCTGTAGAGAGAATTAAGAATTATTTTTGACTTTTAACTTTTAACTTTTGACTTTCGCCATATGAATCACAGCGTTACTGCCGCATGGCTATACGAACATCTAGAAGATCCGCAAGTGGCGATCGCGGATTGTCGTTTTTCCCTTGCCGATCCGCAACTCGGACAACAACAGTATCAATCGAGTCACATCCCTGGTGCTTACTACCTAGATTTAAATCGGGATCTTTCCAGTCCAGTCGGTCAGCATGGCGGGAGGCATCCTTTACCAAACGTAACAGAGTTGGCAGTAAAGCTATCGGCGATGGGCATAACTTCCCAAACGACAGTGGTTGCTTACGATGATTCCCGATTGGCTTTTGCGGCGCGGCTG